>DAOLRO010000165.1:0-6690 GCA_035418665.1 Phycicoccus sp. | reverse complement strand
CTTGTCGAGGTAGGGCCACAGGCCCGCAGCCTCGTAGTAGCCGGTGACGACCTTGGAGCCCGGGGCCATGGAGGTCTTCACCCAGGGCTTGACGTCCAGGCCCTTCTCGACGGCGTTCTTGGCGAGCATCGCCGCGGCCATCATCACCGAGGGGTTCGAGGTGTTGGTGCACGAGGTGATCGATGCGATGACGACGGCGCCGTCCTTGAGCCCATAGGAACCCGTCTCGGCCGGACCCGTGTCGGCGTCGAGCGCCGTGACGGGCACCGAACGCAGGTCACCGTCGACGCCGTAGTTCTTGACGTCGATGCCGAACTGCTGCTTTGCCTCGGACAGCACGATGCGGTCCTGCGGGCGCTTCGGTCCGGCGATGGACGGCACGACGGTCGAGAGGTCGAGCTCGAGCTTCTCGGAGAATCGGGGCTCGGCCGACGGGTCGAGCCACATGCCCTGCTCCTTGGCGTAGGCCTCGACGAGGGCGATGTTGTCCTCGGAGCGGCCGGTCAGGCGCAGGTAGTCGATGGTGACCGAGTCGATCGGGAAGATCGCGCAGGTGGAGCCGAACTCCGGGCTCATGTTGCCGATCGTGGCGCGGTTGGCCAGCGGCAGCGCCGCGACACCCTCGCCGTAGAACTCGACGAACTTGCCGACGACGCCGTGCTTGCGGAGCAGGTCGGTGATCGTGAGGACGACGTCAGTCGCCGTGACACCGGGGTTCATCGCCCCGGTGAGCTTGAAGCCCACGACGCGCGGGATGAGCATGGAAACGGGCTGCCCGAGCATGGCCGCCTCGGCCTCGATGCCGCCGACGCCCCAGCCGAGCACGCCGAGGCCATTGACCATCGTCGTGTGCGAGTCGGTGCCGACACAGGTGTCGGGGTAGGCGGTGAGCACCCCACCAGCAGAACCCAATTCACGCGTCATCACGACGCGGGCGAGCCGCTCGATGTTGACCTGGTGGACGATGCCGGTGCCCGGCGGGACGACCTTGAAGTCGTCGAAGGCGGTCTGGCCCCAGCGCAGGAACTGGTAGCGCTCCTTGTTGCGGCCGTACTCGAATTCGACATTGCGCTCGAAGGCGTCGGCGCGACCGAAGACGTCGATCTGCACGGAGTGGTCGATGACCAGCTCAGCAGGCGCGAGGGGGTTGATCTTCTTGGGGTCGCCGCCGAGGTCGCCCACGGCCTCACGCATGGTGGCCAGGTCGACGACACACGGCACACCGGTGAAGTCCTGCATGATCACGCGGGCCGGCGTGAACTGGATCTCGGTGTCCGGCTCCGCATCGGCGTCCCAGGACCCGAGCGCCCGGATGTGGTCGGCGGTGATGTTCGCGCCGTCCTCGGTGCGCAGGAGGTTCTCGAGCAGCACCTTGAGGCTGTAGGGAAGGGAGTCACTCCCCTCGACCTTGGCGAGGCGATAGATCTCGTACGACGCGTCTCCGACCTCGAGAGTGCCGCGAGCATCGAAGCTGTTCGTGCTGGCCACGGGGGCTCCTTCCAGATTTATCTTGATATCAAGATATCTAACCACATCAGGCGTTGATTGGGTATGCCGTGCGCTCAGCTCCGCGCGTCAGGTCCAGTCTCCCGCGTGCCCGGCTTCCGGTCCATCCGGTAGTGCAGTCGAAGGGCGGTCGCACCACCCACTGCCAACTCGTGATCGGCCCGGAGGACGCCCTCGTCGTCCACACGCACGTGGAAGCGCTCATGGATCGGGACCTTGGCCGCGAATGTCCGCCCCCGACGGTCTCCGGCGAGGATGTATGTGCCCTCGCCGCCGAATGGGCCCGGGCCCGAGCAGAGTTCGAGGCCGCCACCGGGTCTGTTGCGCGGTGCGAGGAAGACCTGCACGTTGCCCTCTTCGAGCGGGAAGGCGACGTGCACCGATCGGGACGGCGTCCCCGGCAACACCGTGGAGCCGTAGGCCCCGCTGAAGGCGACGTCCCCGGTCGAGCGCATCCGCCGGATCCACCCGGCCCACCGCTGCACTCCGTCGGCATCGAAGACAGGCACCACTTCGCTGTCCATCCCCTGCGCCAATTCGAGGGGCCGCACCGGGAGAGCCAACTGTTGGATGCGGCGCCCGAAGAGGTGCGTGACGAGGAAGCCACCGGGCGCGAAGACCGGGGACCACTGACTCCACGCCTCGAGCCGCCAACGGCTCGTGTGCTCATAGAACTCACGGACGTCCGGGTGCACCTCCGCAGCCGAGAATTCCGGTCCATCGAGCACGGCCAGATCAGTGAGCAGTCCGGCATCCAGGGCGTCCCGATCGACCCGCCCGCCCAAGGCAGCGGCTGCAGCCTCCAGCCAACTCGCTCCGATGTCCGCGCCGTCGCCCCTGGGCGCGTCCAGCCAGGACTGCGCACCGACCAGATCGACCGGTCGCCCGACCACCCGCCAGAACTCCCGGGTCGCCAGGTCGAGCCGGGCCCACGAGGCGCGCGAGGCCATCAGGCAGTGGGCTCGAAACGGGCAATGCACTCCACGTGATGCGTCATGGGGAAAGCGTCAAAGCACCGCAGGCGCGTCATCGTGTAACCGTGCTCGGCGAAGGTCGCGGTGTCCCGCGCCAGAGCCGCCGGGTCACACGCCACGTAGGCGATGGCTCGCGGCTGCAACCCCGCGACGGCCCCCACGACACCGGCTCCGGCGCCTGTGCGTGGCGGGTCGAGCACCACGAGGTCGGCCCGCTCCGGCAGCAACGGCGAACGGCGAAGTTTGCGCGGTCGCTGGCCACGGTCGGCACTCCCCCGTCGCTTGGGTCGGGCGACCCCGAAGAGGTCGTCCACCCGTCCGGGCACGACCAGAGCATGCCGGTATGCCGTGAGGTTGGCCTTGGCATGAAACGTTGCCTGCCGGTCGGACTCGACCGCGATGACCTGCCCCAGCGGTGTCACAGCGTCGGCAAGCGCGGCCGCGAAGAGTCCCACCCCGGCATACAGGTCGAGACACCGGTCGCCGGGCTGCGGGTCGAGCATGCCCAGAACCACCGCGACGAAGGTGGCCGCGGCGGCGGGGTGGACCTGCCAGAAGCCGCGGGCCGACACCTCGAAGGTGTGCGCAAAGCCGCCAGCAGCGACCGACTCCTGCACGACCGGCTCACGTCCGACACCACTGGGCACCGGGACGACGACCGGACGCGAGGCGCTGGGCGCGACCACGTCGACGGAGGACTGGCCTGACCAATCCCGTTGCAGCACATCGGCGTCCTGGATTCGTTGGTCGGCGATGAGGCATTCGGCGATCGGGATGACCTCGTGGGAGCGATGCGGTCGGAGGCCGGCCTCGCCACCGGGCCCCACGGCATACTCGATCCGCGTGCGCCACCCCAGACCATCGGGATGACCGGGCAACTCCTCGACCACGGGGTCGACCGCGAGGCGGGCGAGGTGAGCAAACTGCTCTCGGACAACGGCCGCCTTGAGCTCGCGTTGGGCCGAGACTCCGACGTGCTGGAAGTCGCAGCCACCACATCGGCCCGGCCCGGCATACGAGCATGGTGGTACGACGCGATCAGGGGACGGCCGGACGATCTCGACGGCGTCCGCCCTCAGGAATCGGTCACCCGGCTTCCCCTCCGTGACCTCGGCGACCACCTCCTCACCCGGGAGGGCATGGCGCACGAAGAGGACGCGACCGTCGTGCCGAGCGACGCAGTGTCCCCCGTGGGCAATCGGGCCGACCGCGACGACCACGCGGTCACCGATCCCGAGCTCACCCTCGGCGGGACGCAGGGTCACGGGGTCCCGCGGCGCACGTCGCCAGCCATCGGGCGTTCGTCCATGCGCTCCTCAGCGCCCTCCGACGAGGCCAACTGCCAGGGCACGCTCGACACCATGACCCCGGGCGTGAAGAGCAAACGGGTGCGCAGGCGCAGCGCACTCTGGTTGTGGAGGATCTGCTCCCACCAGTGACCGAGGACGAACTGCGGGATGTAGACCACGACGAGGTCCCGAGGGTTGTCGCCGCGGATCGATTTCACGTAGTCGACGACCGGCCGAGTGATCTCGCGATAAGGGCTGTCGAGCGCCTTGAGTGGCACGGGGATGTCGCGCTTGACCCATTCCGCCTGGAGTGCCGCCGTCTCCTCCGGGTCGACGTTGACCGTGAGCGCCTCGAGGACCTGCGGGCGGGTCGCTCGCGCATAGGCCACCGCACGCAAGGTCGGCTTGTGGATCTTGGACACCAGGACGATGGCGTGGACGCGCGAGGGCAGGAGTTGCGCCTTCGTGTCGGTCTCCCCGACGGCGATCTCTCGCGCGACCTTCGCGTAGTGGCCCGAGATCGAACGCATGATCACGAAGAGGACTGCCATCGCCGCGATCGCGATCCAGGCGCCGTGGGTGAACTTCGTGACGAGGACGACGAGAAGGACCGTCCCGGACATGCTCGCGCCGACGGCATTGATGATCCGGCTGCGATGCATCCGTCCCCGAGCCCCCGCGTCCTTCTCGGTGGCCAACAGTCGGTTCCAGTGCTTGATCATGCCGATCTGGCTGGTCGTGAAGGAGACGAAGACGCCGACGATGTAGAGCTGGATGAGTTTGGAGACCTCGGCATCGAACGCAATGATCAGGACGATCGCGGCGAGGGCCAGGATGACGATCCCGTTGGAGTAGGCCAGGCGGTCACCCCGGTTGTGCAACTGGCGGGGTAGGTAGCCGTCCTTGGCAAGGATCGAGGCGAGCACAGGAAAGCCGTTGAAGGCGGTGTTCGCGGCCAGGATGAGGATGATGCCGGTCGCGGCGATCGTGAAGTAGAAGGCCGGCGGGAAGTGGTCAAAGACCACCTTGGCGATCTGGCCGATGACCGTGTGCTGCTCGTAGACCGTGCCGTCCGGGAACTTCACAATGCCGCTCGCGGTCTGGACCCCGGTCTGGCCGTTGCGCGTCAAGCGCTCCATGTCGGTCGCCGGATCGACATAACGCATCTGGACCTTGTTGGCGAGGGTGATGATGCCGATGAGCATGGTCACCGCGATCGTGCCCATGAACAGAAGGGTGGTCGCGGCATTCTTGCTCTTCGGCTTCTTGAAGGCCGGGACACCATTGGAGATCGCCTCCACCCCGGTGAGGGCGGCACAGCCCGAGGAGAAGGTCCTCAGAAGCAGGAACATGCCGGCGGCGGTGCCCAGCCCCCCGACGAATCCCGGGTCCTGGACGACGTCGAGTTTGGCGCTCTCGGCGAGCGGCAGCGAGCCGTTTGCGGCTCGGAAGAGACCCCAGAGGGTCATGCCGATGATGGCCACCATGAAGCCATAGGTGGGGATCGCGAACGCCGTCCCCGATTCCCGGACACCGCGCAGGTTCATCGCGGCGAGGACCACGACCAGGATGACGGCCGTCACGGCCTCGTGCCCGTTGACGAATCCGATGGCGGACGCGGCGTTCTGGACCCCCGAGGAGATGGACACGGCCACGGTGAGGACATAGTCCACGAGGAGTGCACTGGCGACCGTGAGCCCAGCGAACGAACCCACGTTGGTGTTGGCCACCTCGTAGTCGCCTCCCCCGGAGGGATAAGCATGCACGTTCTGGCGGTAGGAGGCGACGATGACGAGCATCACGACGGCCACCGCGATGCCCACCTTCCACGAGAAGGCGTAGGCAGACAGGCCTGCAATGGACAAGGTGATGAAGATTTCGTCCGGTGCGTAGGCCACCGAGGACAGGGCGTCACTGGCGAAGACGGGAAGGGCGATCTTCTTCGGGAGAAGGGTCTCCCCCAGCCGGTCACTGCGCATCGCGCGACCGACGAGAATGCGCTTGACGACGCGTCCACCTGTTGTCACGTGGTCACTCTAGGACGGCTCCACACCACTGCGCGCACAGGTGTAGCGTCGGGCCGTGCACTTCGTGATCATGGGCTGTGGTCGAGTCGGGGCGTCCTTGGCTCGCGCGCTGGAGCGAGGCGGCCACGAGGTGGCCGTCATCGACCAGGAGGAGCGGGCCTTCCAGCGGTTGGGCGCCGAGTTCGAGGGCCAACGGGTGGTCGGGGTCGGCTTCGACCGCGACACTCTGCGCGAGGCACGGATCACCGACGCCTACGCCTTTGCCGCCGTGTCCAGCGGCGACAACTCCAACATCCTCGCGGCCCGCGTCGCCCGGGAGAAGTTCGGTGTCGAGAACGTCGTCGCGCGCATCTACGACCCCGGTCGTGCCGAGATCTATCAGCGCCTCGGGATCCCCACGGTGGCGACCGTGAAGTGGACCTCCGATCAAGTCATCAGGCGGCTGCTCCCCCAGGGTCATGTGCCCGAATACACCGACCCTTCCGGCAAGGTCGTCCTGGCCGAGATGCCGATCGCCGCCGGTTGGGTGGGACGACGCCACCTCGAGCTCGAGTCGAGCACCGGCGGTCGCATCGCCTATGTCACCCGTCTGGGTGAGGCGATCCTGCCGACTCCCGAATCGGTCCACCAGGACGGTGACCTCGTGCACCTCATGCTCAAGCGCGACCGCCTGGCTGCCGCGGAGCGCGTGCTCGACGGCGCGCCTCCCGCCCGCTGACCCTCTGTCAACACCGCAACCGCCGCGAACGTAAGGTCCCAATCACATGCGAGTCGTCATCGCCGGAGCCGGCAGCGTCGGTCGTTCGATCGCGCGCGAACTCATCCGCAACGGTCACACGGTCCTCCTGATCGACAGGGACACCGATGGAGACCGCGTCGCGAAGGTCCCCGACG
>DAOLRO010000164.1:0-6777 GCA_035418665.1 Phycicoccus sp. | reverse complement strand
CAGGAGCGGGCGAACGAATTCGCTGCGCAACACTCGATCCCGACCGCTCACGGCTCCTACGAGGACCTGATGAGCGACCCCGACATCGATGCGATCCACATCGCGACTCCGCATCCCCAGCACACCGACATCGCGTTGGCCGCCATCGCCGCGGGCAAGGCGATCCTCATAGAAAAGGCTTTCACCGCAACGGTTGAGGACACTCGGCGGATCATCGACGCGGCTCGCGATGCCGGCGTCTTCGCCATGGAGGCCATGTGGACACGGTTCAACCCCGGCATGGTGCGCATCCGGGAGTTGCTCGAGTCCGGGGCGATCGGGGAGTTGCGCGGCGTGCACGGCGACCTCACGGCATACCGGCCGTTTGATCCCACCGACCGACTCTTCGATCCGGCCCTCGGCGGCGGAGCAGTGCTGGATCTCGGGGTCTACGTCCTGTCCTTCGCCCAGCACCTCCTCGGCACCCCCACGACGACCCACGCGGTCGGGGCGCTCTACGAGACCGGAGTGGAGAGCGACTTCTCCGTCGTCCTCGGCTTTGAGGGCGGCCGCTCGGCGAGCCTGTCCGGCAGCTTCACCGCACACGGACCTGGCCGGATGATGCTCGTCGGCACCGAGGGGTGGATCGACGTCCACCCGCGCTTCCACCGGACGCCATCGATCACCATCTGGCGCGGCAAGGAGCAGGTGGGGACCGAGGACTTCGGCGTCGGCTACGAGCACGAGGTCATCCACGTCGGCGAGTGCCTGGCCCAAGGTCGCACGGAGAGCCCGATCATGCCGCTCGCCGACACCCTCGTCGTCCAGCGCCTGATGGCCGATGTCTTGACTCAAGTCCGTGGCCAGGATCCCGCTGACGATCAGGAATGATGTCGGGGTGAACCCCACCGACCACGTCCTCCTCCTCTCGTGTCCCGATCGCCCGGGCATCGTCGCCTCCGTGACGACCCTGCTGGCCGAACACGGCGCGAACATCGAGGACAGCCAGCAATACAAGGACCCCGGCACCGGCCGCTTCTTCATGCGGATCCACTTCCGCGATGCCGCTGGCCGCGGCCTCGACGTGGGCGCCATCGACAACCTGGCCACGGACTGGGCGACGGTCCTGGCCCCGGTGGGCACGGCATACGACATGGATTGGGAGGTGCGGCCCACGGCCAAGCGGACCCGCACGCTCCTCATGGTGAGCAAGTTCGGGCACTGCCTCAACGACCTGCTCTTCCGGTGGCAGTCGGGCAGCCTCGACATCGATGTGGTGGGTGTGGTGTCCAATCACGAGGACCTGCGGCAGCTCGTCGAGGCGCACGGGGTGCCCTTCCACCACATCCCGGTGACACCCGAGGCCAAGGCCGACGCCGAGGCGCGCATGCTCGCGCTGATCGACGAGCAGGAGGTCGACCTCGTGGTGCTCGCGCGCTACATGCAGATCCTCAGTGACGGGGTGTCGCGACGGCTGTCCGGCCGGGTCATCAACATCCACCACTCCTTCCTGCCGTCCTTCAAGGGCGCCAAGCCCTATCACCAGGCCTATGACCGGGGCGTCAAGATCGTCGGTGCGACCGCGCACTACGTGACCGCGGACCTCGACGAGGGCCCGATCATCGAGCAGGACGTGCACCGGGTGGACCACCGCATGACGCCGGAGGCTCTGGTGCGGGCGGGCGAGGAAGTCGAGTCACGCGTCCTCGCCAAGGCCGTGCGCTGGCATGCCGAGCACCGTGTCGTCCTCAACGGCCAGCGGACCGTCGTCTTCTCCTGAGCAGCCCGGACCCGCTGCCATGCCCGATCGCCCCGACGTCCCGGATGAGATGATCGACCGGATCCGGGCCATGGCCGCCGACCTGCCCGAGTGCCACGAGGAGCGTGCTTGGGTCGGCACCCGCTGGCGCGTCGCCGGCCGCACCGTCGCCCACGTCTTCGGCGGCGAGGACGGCATCTTCCGGATCACCCTGCGTGGCGATCCCGAGGACGTGGCGGCCTTCGAGCACCTGGGCCCGCCCTACTTCCGCACCGAATGGGGTCGCAACGTCATCGGGATGATGCTCGGCGATGAATCCACTTGGACTGCAACGGATTGGGACGAGGTCGGAGAGCTCGTCACCATTTCCTATCTTGTGCAGGCGCCAAGGCGACTCAAGGACGAAGTGAGTCCCGACGTGCCGTGAGGTGGGCCCGTTCAGCGGGGTTCGTGGCCAACTCCCAAGCCCTGTCGTATGCCGTGACCGCCTCATCATCCCGACTCACACTCCGCAGAAACTCGGCACGGGCGACATGAGCAGGCAGACTGGCCGCATGACGTCCACCTCAGAGGTCGTCGGGGGAACCTCTGAACACACGCCGAGCGGTCCCGACCCGCGCACCCTTCTCATCAATGTCACCATCGCCGCAGTCCTCGGAGCGGGGCTCATGGTCCTGGCCCACGAGCTCGCCCACCTCGTCGCCGGCCTCGCCCAAGGCGTTCCCGGCATCCTCTACTCCTACGGCGTGGACCACCCGGGAGCCACCCCAACCCAACTGGGCATCGCCGCGATCGCCGGGCCGGTCTTCAGCCTGGTCACCGGGGCGGTCATGGCCGCGTGGACTCCGCTGCGGACGAAGGGTGGCTTTGGCCATCTGCTCTGGCTGATGTTCGCCTTCGCCTCGCTGATGGAGGGCATCGGCTATCTCGAGATCGCGCCCTTCGGCGCCGGTGACACCGCCAGCGCCATCACGAATCTCGGGTGGCCGCAATGGATCTCGCTCATCATGCTCGCCGTGGGGATCGCCGGGCAGTTCGCCCTCGCGCGCGCCTTCGCCCCCCACGTCGGCCGCCATGCCGGGCCCGAGAAGCCGGCACGGATGGCCTTCACCCTGTGGCCCTGGCTCATCGCCACCGCGATCAACCTCGCGATCGTCGCGCTCAACCTGTCCACGGCGCGGATGCCGATCTCGGCGGGTGAGATGGTCGCGATCGCTGCGGCAGGGACGGCCGTCTTGGTCTTCCTGCCGATGTCGATGATCTTCCAAGGCGCCATGAACCGCGAGACCCCCAGCCCGCTGCGCCTGTCGCTCTGGCCGATCGGCGGCCTGGTCGCACTGGTCGTCCTGCTCTTGGTCAACCAGGCGCTGAACTTCGGGCTCAGCGTGGGCTGACGCCCAGGAGGCGAGCGCCGTTGTCCCAGCACACCGCCCGGATCCACTCCGTGCCCAGGTCGAGCCGCTCGATGGCCTCGAGCTGGTGCAGGTAGGGGTAGGGGATGTTGGGGAAGTCGCTCCCCAGGACGACGCGGCCCCCGAGGTCTCGCAGCCGAGGCAGCAGGTCGACGGGGAGTGGCATCAGTGCTTCCGTGAAGTCGGTGAAGGCCATCGTCGTGTCGAGGTGCACGTGCGGGTTGCTCTCGGCGATCTCGAGAAAGTCCGCGTATTCCGGCATCCCCATGTGTGCGATGACGAGCACGAGGTCGGGATGCGCGGCGAGGATCGATCGGATCGGCCCCGGGCCCGTGTGGTTGCCCGGCTCCGGCCCACTCCCGGCATGGATGACGATCGGCACCCCCGCCTCGGCGAGCGTCCCCCACACCGGGTGAAGGATCGGATCGGCCGGATCGAAGCCACCGACCTGCACGTGGACCTTGAAGACCTCCGCCCCAGCGTCCAGGGCTTCTTTCACGTATGCCGTGGCGCTGGCTTCCGCACAGAAGGTCGCCGTGTGCGCGCAATCGGCTGTGCGGAAAGCGAATTCGGCTGACCATGCGTTCAGCCACTCGGCCATCTCCGGCTTGTGCGGATAGAGCATCGAGGTGAAGCGCCGGACGCCGAACGCCCGGAGCGTGACGATCCGCTCGACCTCGTCGACGCGATACGTGATCGGCCAGGAAGCCGCGCCACCGTGACTGTGCCCGTCGAGGGCCTCGAAAAAACGCCACACCTTGTCGAGCACCGGCTTGGGCATGAAGTGCGTGTGGATGTCGACCAAGCCGGGCAGCCCGTGGCGCTCGCGGAAGGCCGCGATGTCCGCCGCCTCCTGCCTGACCGAGACGGGCAAGGGGTCGGAAGCGGACGGCATACCCAGCATTGTGACGGCCCACAACGGGTGGTGTGGTGGCACGCTGGAAGGATCCGACGCGAAGGGGACCGTCATGGCCGAGTACACCGTCAACCGCGCGGCGGTGCGTCGTGCCCGCGACCTGATCGCCGCGAAGCAGTGGGTGCTCGACAGCGAGTGGGGCGAGTCACAGCCGGACACGGATGCCCAGAACGCCTATCTGGAAGGGCATGACTGGACGGACTATGGGTCGTGGTTCTTGGGGCGCACGGTGGGTGCGAACCCCGACACCAAGGGCGGGCATGCGTTCGTGTTCGGCGACTTCCGGCGGATCCACCGCTCCGGGCTCATCGCGTGCGTCTATCGGGCCTCGGAGTGGCACCACAAGAAGGTCGAGCTCGCCGCGCACCGGCTCCTGCAAGAACTCGACAAGGCCGCCGGGATCGGGTAGTGACCCAGCGCCTCAGCGACCACGGCGGGGCTTGATGTCGTCGACGCAGGTCGAGGAAGTGGTGAGAGACCGGAAGGGTATTTCGTGCTCCTCAAGATGCGCCAGAGCCTTGAGCTCTGCTTCCTCTGCGGCTGAGGCGTCGGCCGCGACGGCGCTGTCGGCATCGCTGGTCACGAGGTATTTGAAGGTGAAGCGCGTCAGGCTCGCGTTGTAACTGAAGGTGCCCTCGGGGGTGAAGGCCGAGGTGATCAGCCCGTGGTGGGGCGCTCGGGCCAGCAGGCGCTCGCGCACCACGCCCTGCGGGCGATCGAACTGACCAATGACCTCGATCCGGTAGGTCCTCATGGCACTCAGTGTGCTTGAGCGCAGGTAGTTCAGTGGCATGCCGTGAGTCCGTTGGCGCCGAGGCGGCCTCACGGTGAGTTTGCGCAGGTCCTTCCGGTTGAGGGGCGTCCTTCGTGTCGAGGGGCGCCCCTGCAAGGACGCACCTCGAGGCCACGGCCGCCCTTCAACTCAAAGGACCTGCGCAAACTCAACTCATGGGCCGGAGGCCGCCGAATCAGCGTCCGATGCGGGAGCCGGCCGAGAACGCGGCCGCGCCACCGCCGCTGCGACCGCCGGAGCGAGCGCCTGAGCGGCCTCCACCGGTGCGTGAGCCCTGACCGCCGTTGCCACGGGACGACTGACCCCCGTTGCCCCGGGAAGGCTGACTCCCGTTGCGTGAGCCCTGACCGCCGCTGGTGCGGGAGGACTGGCCCGAGCCGGTGCGTGCACCCTGCCTGGGAGCACCGTTGCGCGAGCCCTGGGCGGTGCCGCTGGTCCGGTTGCGCGAACGGCGGCCACTGCCCGAGCCGCCAGCGGACGGGGCGGGGACCTCGGGAACGAAGCCCCCGGCATACGAACGCTCTCCGGGAGCCAACTGGGAGAGGAGCGGGTGCTTGGCGTCGACGCGCGTGGTCGTCGGTTTGATGCCGGCCTTGCGCGTGAGGTCGCGGACGTCGCGGACCTGGTCATCGGTCATGAGCGTGATGACGGTGCCCTCGTTGCCGGCGCGGGCGGTGCGGCCCGAGCGGTGGAGGTAGGCCTTGTGCTCGACCGGCGGGTCGGCGTGGACGACGAGCCCGATGTCATCGACGTGGATGCCGCGGGCAGCGATGTCCGTGGCGACCAACGTCGTGGCGGCACCCGAGTGCAGGGCCTCCATGGTGCGGGTCCGCGCGTTCTGGGAGAGGTTGCCGTGGAGCTCGACGGCGGGGACGCCCGAGGCGTTGAGCTGACGGGCGAGCTTCTTGGCGCGGTGCTTGGTGCGCGTGAAGACCACGGTGCGACCGGGGGCGGCGACGAGGTCGAGCAGGACGGGGAGGTGCTGATCGTTGCTCACGTGCAACACGTGGTGGCTCATCGTCGCCACGGGGGACTGCGCCGAGTCGGCTTGATGCGTGACGGGGGAGTTGAGATAGCGCTTGACGATGACGTCGACGCCCACGTCGAGGGTGGCGGAGAAGAGCATCCGCTGACCGGAGCGCGGGGTGCGGTCCATGATCCGGCGCACGCCGGGCAGGAAGCCGAGATCGGCCATGTGGTCGGCCTCGTCGAGGATCGTGATCTCGACGGCCTCGAGGCTCACATGGCCCTGGCCGATGAGGTCCTCGAGGCGACCGGGGCAGGCGACGACGATGTCGACACCCTGGCGGATCGCGGTGACCTGGGGGTTCTGGCCGACGCCGCCGAAGACGGTGCGGGTGCGCAGCCCGGCGGTCGCGGCCAAGGGTGCGAGGGCCTCCTCGATCTGGGCGACGAGCTCACGCGTCGGCGCGAGGATCAGGGCGCGCGGGGCCTTGGGACGGCGCGGGGCACGGCTCGCGGACAGCCGCGCGACGAGTGGCAGCAGGAAGGCATAGGTCTTGCCCGAGCCGGTGCGCCCGCGGCCCAGGACGTCGCGTCCGGCGAGGGAGTCGGGCAGCGTCGCGGCCTGGATGGGGGTGGGGGTGGTGATCCCGCGTTCGGTGAGGACCGAGACGAGGGAGGAGGGCACGCCGAGCGTGCGGAAGGTGGTGCTCATGGGTGAAGGGGGCTCCATCGGAGTTCAGTGGTGCTGGAACGGTCGTTCTGCCCGGCGCGACAGGAGGTCGCGGCGCAGTCGGCATCGACGCATCAAAGACTGACAAGTCTGGGAGTCCGCGGCCCCGTCAGGGACTCGATCGAACTGGTGGCCCGAGGCAGAACTGGGCGGGCCGTTCCCACCATTCTACGCGACTGTCGGTCCCCGCCCGACCGCCCCCACCCGACCGCCCCCACCCGA
>DAOLRO010000163.1:0-6784 GCA_035418665.1 Phycicoccus sp. | reverse complement strand
GGCGGCGTCCTTGATCTCGCAGAGGACCGCGCCGTTGGAGACTGTGGCCCCTTGCTCGGCCGACAGTCCCGTGATGACTCCCGCCTTGTGGGCGTTGATCGGCTGCTCCATCTTCATCGCCTCGAGGACGACCACGAGGTCGCCCTCGGAAACCGTCTGACCCTCCTCGACGGCGATCTTGACGATGGTGCCCTGCATGGGCGCGGTGAGGGAGTCGCCCGAGGCCGCAGCCCCGGCCTTGCCGCCACCGGAGCGACGCGGCGCCTTCTTCTTGGCCGCAGCCCCGCCACCGCCGCCACCACCAAAGGAGAGCCCGCCGGGCAGCGAGACCTCGAGGCGCTTGCCCCCCACCTCGACGACGACAACCTCACGAGGCTCGGCCTCGGGAGCGTCGGCCGACCCACCGGCATACGCGGGGATGTCGTTGTCGAACTCGGTCTCGATCCAGCGCGTGTGGACGGTGAACTTGGCCTCGGGGTCAGCCGGTGCGAAGGCAGGGTCGCGAACCACCTTGGCGTGGAAGGGTGCGACCGTGGCGACGCCCTCGATGACGAGTTCGTCGAGGACCCGACGCGAGCGCTCGAGCGCCTGCTGGCGGGTCTTGCCGGTCACGATCAGCTTTGCGACCATCGAGTCAAAGGCGCCAGCGATCGTGTCGCCCTCGACCATGCCAGCGTCCCAACGCACGCCGGGGCCTTCGGGGACGATGAGCTTGGTCACCGTGCCCGGGGCCGGCATGAAGTTGCGGCCGGCATCCTCACCGTTGATCCGGAACTCGAACGAGTGGGCGTGCGGCTCGGGGTCGTCGTAGCCGAGCGTCTCGCCATCGGCGATCCGGAACTGCTCGCGTACCAGGTCGATTCCGGTGACCTCCTCGGAGACACAGTGCTCGACCTGGAGGCGCGTGTTGACCTCGAGGAAGGAAATGTCGCCGTCAGGGCCGACGAGGTATTCGCAGGTGCCGGCGCCGACATAGCCGGCCTCCTTGAGGATTTCCTTGCTGGCCCGGACCAACTCGTCGTGCTGGGCGTCGGTGAGGAAGGGTGCGGGGGCCTCTTCGACGAGTTTCTGGTTGCGGCGCTGGAGCGAGCAGTCACGCGTCGAGACGACGACGACATTGCCGTGCTGGTCGGCGAGGCACTGGGTCTCGACGTGGCGCGGGTGGTCGAGGAACTTCTCGACGAAGCACTCGCCGCGGCCGAAGGCCGTCACGGCCTCACGGACGGCGGAGTCAAAGAGCTCGGGGATCTCCTCGATCGTGCGAGCGACCTTGAGACCGCGGCCACCGCCGCCATACGCGGCCTTGATCGCGACGGGTAGGCCGTGCTCCTGAGCAAAGGCCACGACCTCGTCGGGTCCCTCGACGGGGTCCTTGGTGCCGGGCACCAGCGGCGCATTGGCCTTGAGGGCGATGTGGCGAGCCTTGACCTTGTCCCCGAGCGAGTCGATCGCGTCCGGGCCGGGCCCGATCCAGACCAGACCCGCGTCGATGACCTTCTGCGCGAAGGGGCCGTTCTCGGCGAGGAAGCCGTACCCGGGGTGGACGGCGTCGGCGCCGGCCTGCTTGGCGATCTCGATCAGCTTGTCCTGCAACAGATATGAGTCCGCAGGTGTCGAGCCGCCGAGCGCGTAGGCCTCGTCGGCGACCTTGACATGGAGGGCGTCGCGGTCGGGCTCGGCATAGACGGCGACCGAGCCGATGCCGTGGTCCTTGCAGGCGCGGGCGACACGGACGGCGATCTCGCCACGGTTGGCGATGAGGACTTTGCTGATGGCCATATTCGGAGCCTATCGGTATGCCGTCCGCCCAACTCGGGTGCTGTGGCGTCATCGGGCGTGGTGGTGGCCACACCGCTCGGGCACCAGCTGAAGTGTTAGATTCGCAGGAGCAAAGATGGTCGGAGTTCGGGCGCGCGGGGAGGCACGATGCAAGGCACGGATGACAACCTCGCGCAGCAGCGCGCCCTCTACGGCGAACCCCTCGGTGACACCGCGGCGCGCGTCATGTCCGCGCTCGGCCTGACCCAGGCCAGGCTCGCGCAGGTGCTGCAGATCTCGGCCCCGATGATGTCCCAACTCATCTCCGCCCAGCGGGTCAAGATCGGCAACCCGGCAGTCGTCCACCGCCTGCAGTCGCTCAGCGAACTCGCGGGACAAGCCGCGTCGATGTCCCCCGAGGCCATAGCGAGCAGGCTCGAGGGGATCCGCGACGAGCAGGCCACGATGACCGGCCAGTCGGCCTCTCAGTCCGAGGCCTCCATCGCCCGGGCCCACCTGCGCACCCTTGCCTCCGGCAACGAGCTCACCGAACTCGCCGAGGCCACCGCCAACCCTCGACTGGCAGCCCTGCTCAGGTCGGCGGCGGCTCGAGCCTGACGATGGGAGAGGTGTTCGCCGGGCGCTACGAACTCATCGACCTCATCGGTGAGGGCGGCATGGGCACGATCTGGGTGGCTCTGGACCGCAAGACCAACGGACTCGTCGCGGCCAAGGTGCTTCGCCAGTCCGATGCCGCCACGATGCTCCGCTTCGTCCGTGAGCAGTCGGTCCGCATCCACGACCCCAACGTCCTGACCCCGATCGGCTGGGCCGGTGAGGACGACCGGGTCCTCTTCACGATGCCGATCATCCGCGGCGGGTCGGTGGCCACCTTGATCGGCGACTTCGGTGCCCTGCCGCCGTTGCTCGTCGCCGAGTTGACCCGCCAGATCCTCTCCGGACTCGCCGCGGTCCATGACGCGGACATCGTCCATCGCGACATCAAACCGGCCAACATCCTGCTCGACGCCACCGGCACCGGCCGACCCCGCGCCTACGTCAGCGATTTCGGCATCGCCGTCGACCTCACCGCACCCCGTTGGACGGAGACCGGCTACATCTCCGGCACCCCCGGTTATCTCGCGCCCGAACTCGAATCCTTCGGCACGCTGTCCTCAAAGACGGATCTGTATGCCGTGGGGCAGGTCGCGTTGACCATGCTCACGGCCCAGCGGCCCGCCGAGCGAGTCGGGCTCCTGCGCCCACCGGACTGTCCGCCCGCGCTCTGGCAGGTCATCACCGACCTCGTGACCGAGGACCCGGATCGACGCACCGAGACGGCTCGCGCGGCGCTCGAGGCGCTTGACGTCCCGGAACTCCGCTGGCGACCGGAGGCCATCGGCGACGTCGAGATCTTCGATCAGATCGTGGCCGACGGGCCCGAGGTGACCCGGCCCAAGGCCCATCGCCGCACGCCGGTGGCTTCTGGCCCGCGCGTCATCGAGGCAGGTCCGGGCCCTGAACACCCGAGGCAGGAGGCTCGCGGAATGCGTCCCTGGGTGGTGCCAGCCAGCATCGGACTCCTGGCACTTGCCGGTGTCCTCCTGATCTGGTCGCCGTGGGATGGGTCCGGAGGCCAGAGCCGAGGTGTTGAGACACCCTCACCCTCGGTCTCGTCCTCTCCGTCGAGTTCCACCACTACCAGAACCACACCCGCGAGCACCCCACCCACCAATCCTTCGCCGAGCCCCTCGAGCTCGACCTCGACCTCGACCGGGTCGGTGTCGGTCGGCCGGGTCGTGCTCACCGTGGGTCAGGCCTGCGAGTTCGTCGACGTCGGCCTGCGCGAGACCACCGTCGACGGCGCCCCGGTCACCTGCCAGCGACAGGACAACGGGACCTACGCCTGGCTGGCGCCCTGACCACGGCGGCGCGCCACGGCATACGCAAGCCCGGCGAGCACAGCGAGAGCCAGCAGCCCCCCACCGACCCAGGGCAGCACCGAGCCGCTGTCCGAGGATCGGGTGGCCGGGGCCGCGGAGGCGGTCGCCGAGGGACTCGAGGCCGGTGCGGATGGACTGGCCGCAACGGTCGCGGACCCGGTGAGGTACTTGACCGCGTTTGAGGGTTGGCCATCAACCTGGACGGTGAAGGCAACCTTGATCGGCTGGCCCTCGACGATCGTGCCGACGTCCTTGAGGCCCACCCCGATCGACACGTAGTACCAGCCACCCATCGACGCCGCCCGCATGTACTCGGGTCGACCGGATTGGACTGCATACCGATTTCGATAGGTCACGGTGCCCGTGGTGACCGACTCCTTGTCGAAGCCGTAGGTCTTGGAGAAACTCGGCACTGACTGGAAGTCGTTGCCAGCGCGCAAGCGATCGGGCGCGATCAGGCGGCCGGAGATCCAGAGTGCCGTCCCCTGCTCGGGGAAGGTGAAGTCGACCGGACCCTTGACCTGCAGTGTCGCCTTCTGGCCGTCCTCGACGCGGACCTTGTAGACGAGCAACTCGCCCGGCACGAGGGTGTCCTGCCACGTGCCGGCGGTGATCTCCGTGGCGTCGCTGAAGGCCAGGCCACCGATGGCCTCCTTCGGCGTGCCGTGGGTGATGAGTTCGGGGTCCCTGGCCGTGTCCTTGGGCTCGGGCAGGTCGGCGAGATTGGTCACGGGCGGCTCCTCGATGACGAGGATCTCGACCGGAGTGGTGGTCGTGGTGGCGCTTCGTGTGACCTGCACCGTGAAACTCGTGTCGGTCTCGCAGACGCTGCTCTTGCGATCGGTCTCGGACGGGTCGATGTCCCCGAGGATCTGCACCGTCGCCGAGGTGGTCTCTCGCGTGCCGAGGCCACCGGACTCCGAGGCATACGACTCCGAACACTCCTTGCCCGAGCTGGCCATGGCGCGGGCCGTCAGGTCCCCGCTCTCGAGGGTCCTGACGAGCTCGGTCGGGCGGGTCGTGAAGCTGACGTGGAGCGTCGAGCCCGGGATGGTCCGCTTGACGGTGTACGAGCGCCAGTGCCTGCCGGTGTTCATCGTGTCCAGGAACTGGCCGGGGGAGAGTTCGGGGAGGGCGGTGGGAGGTTGCTGGCCGTCCTGGAGATCGATGCCGGTGATGGGTTTGCCGGTGAGGGCGAACGGTCGCATCGCGCGTTGCGAGAGCCGGGTGATGCTCGAGGCGATCTGGTCCGCGTTGGCGGCGTCGTAGTAGGTGCCGTGGCCGGCGTCAGCGATGCATTGGAGTTGAGTGCGGGCCCTGTCGCCGACGGCGTAGCCGACGGTGTCGATCTGGAGATCGACGCCGCTCCCGATGAGGTTCTGGATGACGGGGCAGGGGTCGGGGACGCAGGACTCCTCGCCGTCGGAGACGAGGACGATGTTGCGTTTGCCGGTCGCGCCGAGGTCCTTGATGGCTTCGGTGAGGGAGCCCGCGATGGGGGTCTCGCCCTTGGCGACGAAGCCGTTGATGGCGGCCTTGAGGCCGGCCCGGTCGAGGGCCTTGATGGGGGAGACGAGTTGCGTGTCCGCGCAGGCTTCGGGGGTGGGAGTGCCGCCCATGACCGTGGCGCCGTAGACGCGCAGGCCGACCTGGGCGGTGTCGGGGAGTTTGTCGACGACGGCCGTGAGGCCCTTCTTGGCGGCTTCCATCTTCGTCAGGCCCGAGGGGTCGGGTTCATTCATCGACCCTGAGGCGTCGAGCATGAGGAGCAACTTGCCAGGCGTGGCCGGATCCTCGGTGACCACCCCGGTGCGGCTCTGGCTGGCCGTGGAGGGTGTGTATGCCGTGGAGCCGGCTGCCGTTGCCGAGGCGCCGACCGAGCTGAGCATGGCCAGGCCAAGAGTGCTCAGGCTCAACAGGATTCGCCCCGTGTTCATGGCTGAGAGTTCCGTTCGGTCGGGAGGGTCGGGTTGGTCGGGTTGTTGGAAGGGCGGCGGCGCGCCACGGCATACATGATCCCGGCGAGCACCGCGAGAGCCAGCAGCCCTCCACCGACCCAGGGCAGCACCGAGCCGCTGGTCCTCCCGGGCCCAGCCCCAGCCTCGACGTCTGGCCCATCACTGGCCCTCACCGAAGCCGTTGACGCGCTGGGTGAGGGGGATTCGGGCTTCGCGTAGTCCGGGCCGGGTTGAGCTGTGCCCTCGATGTCGACGCGGAAGGTCACTGGGAAGAGACTCCCAGCATCGGCGTCCCGCAAGGGGGTCGGCATGGCGATGGCGATGTAGTAATCGCCGGCGAGGTTGGCGGGCGATTGGCCGCTGCCGGATGCCCGGTTGCCGTAGAGGACAGGGGGTGTGGTGCGTGCCACGGGCGTGGCGTCCTTGTTCGAGCTCATCCCGGAAGGGCCGCTCGAGGTGATCGCGCGATCGGGCGAGTAGACATATGCGTCGTACTGGGGCATCAGAAGTGGGTTGTCCGGTGAAGGGACGGTGACACGCAGGGCCTGCCCCCACTCGAGATGGACCCGATAGAAGATGGCTTCGCCGGGGACGAACTGCTCGGTCCAGGAGCCCGCGGTGATTTCCGGGGCATCCGAGAAGGACGACCCTCCGACGGTGGCCTGCGGGTTCTCGGGCAACACCGGGTCCTCGGCGATCGAGGGGGAGGGCGTTGCCGCGGGTGGGTCGGACGCCAGGGGCGGCTCTTCGATCACGAGGATCTCCACCTTGACCGGAGTGTCCGAGCCCTCCTCGCGCTCGATCCAGAAGGGCACGCTCTCCGCGCCGCAGGGCGCCGGGTCGACTGTCGTCCCGCCCGGGATCAAGACCGAGCCAGAGGTGACGGTGCGGAGGTGGCTCATCCCGATGCGCTGAGCGCTGCCTTGGCCGGAGTCGCAGTCATCGGAGGTGCCCGGCTTGAGCCCGTGGAATCGGATCTCTTCGACGTTGCCGGAGCGCGCGGGGTCGACAGGGGGACGAGCCGAGACGGTGACGCGCATGGTGGAGCCGGGGATGGAGCGCTTGAGGACGTAGTGCTTCTTGGCGCCGGTGGTGAGGGTGTCGACCCAGAGGCCGGCCTCGAGG
>DAOLRO010000162.1:0-6879 GCA_035418665.1 Phycicoccus sp. | reverse complement strand
TCAACCGAGCCTCGGCCAAGGCCCGATCTGAGGTCAATGGAACTAGTAGCCGCACAGCGCATGACTCCGCTGCGGCGCGGGGGCGGATCGATCAGGGGCGACACCGCCGATCAGGCCGACTTCTGCAAAGTTGGCCGGACGAGATCGTGCAGTCTTCGCTGCATCTCGACAAGTGATGGTCGACCGGGTGCTCTAGCGCTCGATCCGCTCGCCGGCGACCCACACGTCGGCCACCGCCGGAGAGGTGCCCAGCGCGAAGGCCTTGGCGAGGGCATCCTCGTCCGAGAAGGCGTGGCGCAGTGCGACATCCATCGTCGAGCCCGGGTCGGGGCGGACCCACAGGGCATCGAACTGCTTCCCGACCGAGAAGTCACCGATGACCTCGTCGAGACCGAGAGCTTCGGCCCCGGCCAGGGTCGCCAGGTGAAGCAGGTCGGGCGCGGTCAGTGGATGGCCCGCCTCGCCGAGCAGCTGCTGCATGAAGTAGGCCTGCAAACCCTCCTTGAAGAGGGTGAAACCCGTGCCCGCACCGACATCGCTGCCGAGGGCCACACGGACACCGGCCGCCAGGTGCGCCTTGAGCGGGAAGAGGCCGGAGCCGAGGGCCGAGTTGCTGGTCGGGCAGTGCGAGACGGTCGCATCGGCGGCCGCCAGGTCACCCAACTCGTCCGCGGTTGGGTGCACATTGTGGGCGAAGACCGAGCGCCGCCCGACGAGACCATGCTTGGCGTAGGTGTCCAGGTAGTGCTCGGACCCCTCGAAGAGACCGGTGACCGTCTGGATCTCCGCGACATTCTCATTGAGATGGGAGGTGAACCACAGGTCGGGGATGTCCCGGAGCAACTGACCGCAGGCCGCGAGCAGGTCGTCGGTGCAGGACAGCGAGAAGCGGGGGATCACCGCGAACCTGATGTGGCCTACGCCGTGCCAGCGTTCGACGAGTTCCCTGCTCTCGTCGTACGCCCGCTGGGGGTCGGTGTGCAGGTCCTCGCGCAGGATCCGGTCACTGACGACCAGCCCGCTCGTCACGCGCAGCCCGACCCGGTTGGCCTCGGTGAAGAGGGCGTCCACGGCTCCCCGGAAATGGGATCCGAACACCAGCGCCGTCGTGGTCCCGCCCCGAGCGAGACCGGCGGTGAACTCCTTGGCGATCTGTGCGGCATACGCATCATTGGCCAGCCGGGCCTCCTCGGGGAGGGCCGACTTCTCGAGCCAGTCGAGCAGGGGCATGCCCAGGGCGCCGATCGTGCGGATCTGGGGGTAGTGCACATGGGTGTCGACGAAGCCCGGAAGGACGAGGCCCTCGCTGAGATCCTCGACCGGCTCCTCCGGGTGGGCGGCGCTCAGCTCCTCGAAGGACCCGCTCGCGCGGATGACGCCGTCCTGGACGAGCAGCGCGCCTCTTGTGGCCCGAAGGCGGCCGCCGGTCATGGGGTTGTCGGGGGTGTCGAAGAAGGTCCCCTTGAAGAGGGTCACGCGGTCACCTCGATGGTCGTGGACACGGTCTGGAGAAGGGCGGCGGCGACGCTCACCGCAATGACGGCGGGATCCTTGCCGCCGAGTTGTGGGAGGCCGATCGGTGTCGTAACTCGCGACAGGTCGCTCTCGGAGAAGCCACCCTCGGCGAGGAGCCGCTTGCGGAAGCGACCCCATTTGGCCGTGGAGCCGATGAGCCCGATGGTGGCCAGACCGTCCTGGCGCAGGGCGGCATCGATGATCGCGTGGTCCTCGGCATGGTCGTGGGTCATCACGAGCACGTGGGCGCCCGGTGGCAACTCGCCCAGGACCAACTCCGGAAGGACCGGGACCGGATGGGCGTGGACATGGGCCGGCCCGTCGGCCAGCGGTGCCAGGAGCGCGTCGGTCAGGAGTTCGGGACGCGAATCGACCAGGTGCAGATCGAGCTCGTGCCGGGCCAGGATGCGCGCCAACTCCATCCCGACATGACCCATTCCGAAGATGGCGATCACCGGGGGGACGGGCAGGGGATCGAGCAGGACGCTCACCTGGCCGCCGCAGCACTGGACGCCGTTCTGGTAGGGAGCCTTGTCACTGAGGTCGAAGGTCAGTACCTCGGTCCCGGGCGCGCGATCGCCGAGCAACTGGCGGGCGCGGTCGATGGCGACGGACTCGAGATTGCCACCCCCGATCGAGCCCCAGGTCCGATCGGTGCCCACGACCATCTTGGCTCCCGCCGCCCGGGGTGCATGACCTCTGACCTCGGTCACGGTCACCAGCACCCCGGGTTTGCGCTCCTGCCGGAGCAGGGAGAGGGCCGTGAGCCAGGACATCGCTCAGGCCTTCTGCAAGGTCTCGACGGCGACCTCGGACCGGGGGCGGCGCTCCGGGGCATTCGGGTCGGCCACCGGTGGGTGCTCTCCGCCGAGCTGGGCGTGGGCGCTCTCCAGCGGGTCGTGACCCTTGCGTGCCTCGTCGAGTGCCCAGAAGACGGCTTCGGGGGTGGCCGGGCAACCAAGGTCCACGCTCGTGCCGACCGGCCCGAAGGCGGCACAGGCCTGGCGCAGCGCCTCGCGCACAGAGAAGGCCAGCATGAGCGGTGGTTCGCCCACGGCCTTGGAGCCGTAGACGGCGCCTTCTTCGTGCGCCTGCTCGAGCAGGGTGACATTGAAGACCGGCGGCATCTCCGAGAAGCTCGGCAACTTGTAGGTGCTCGCGGCCTGGGTGAGGAAGCGACCGCGGGTCGGTCGATCGGACTCGTCCCAGCGGAGGTCCTCGAGCGTCATCCACCCGGCACCCTGGACATAGGCGCCCTCGATCTGGCCGATGTCGACCAGTGGTGAGAGGGAGTCGCCCACGTCGTGGACGATGTCGACGCGACGGGTCTGGTATGCGCCGGTGAAGCCGTCGACCTCGACCTCGGTGATCGCCGCACCGTGGGAGAAGTACTTGAAGGGTGAGCCCTTCATGACGCGTGAATCCCAGTGCAGACCCTCGGTGCGGTAGTAACCGGCTGCGAAGAGCTGGGTGCGGGCGTAGTAGGCCGTGTGGACGAGTTCCTCCCACGGGCAGGTCACGTCCGCTCCCAGGCCGGAGACGACTCCGTCGGAGAAGCGGATGTCGGCGGCCGGGACGCCCAACTTGGCCGCGGCGACGATCGCCAGTCGGTCACGGATCTGCTCGCAGGCGTTCTTGATGGCTCCGCCGTTGAGGTCCGAGCCCGAGGACGCGGCTGTCGCGGAGGTGTTGGGCACCTTGTCGGTGCGCGTCGGTGCCAGCCGGACCTTGGCGACGGGCACGCCCAAGGCCGTGGCGGCCACCTGGATCATCTTGGTGTGCAGGCCCTGGCCCATCTCGGTGCCGCCGTGGTTGATGAGGACCGAGCCGTCCTTGTAGACGTGCACGAGGGCACCGCCCTGGTTGAAGGCCGTGAGGTTGAAGGAGATCCCGAACTTCACCGGGGTGATGGCCAGCCCCCGCTTGCGATGGGGGTGGCTGGCGTTGAACTCCTCCACGGCCGCGGCCCGCTCCTGCCAGTCCGCGTTGGCCTTGACCTGCTCCCAGACTGCCTGGATGCGGTCGTGCTGACGGACCGGTTGGCCATACGGGGTGGTCTGGTCAGGGCCGTAGAAGTTGCGTCGACGGAGTTCCTCGGCGTCGATCCCGAGCAGGGGTGCGCATCGGCCGAGGATGTCCTCGATGACGAGCATTCCCTGCGGCCCGCCGAAGCCTCGGAAGGCCGTGTTGGATGCCTTGTTGGTCTTGGCGATGCGTCCGGCCACGGAGATGTTCGGGATCCAGTAGCAGTTGTCGATGTGGCACAGGGCTCGCGCCAGGACCGGTTCGGAGAGGTCGAGACTCCAGCCGCCGTCAGCGGTGAGCATGGCCTCGAGGGCGGTGATGCGACCCTCGGCGCTGAAACCGACCCGCCACTTCGATCGGAACCCATGGCGGTGCCCGCACATCGTCAGGTCCTGGGTCCGGGTGAGTCGCAACCGGACCGGACGGCCGGTGAGCACCGAGCCCAGAGCCGCGATCGCGGCATACCCGTGCGGTTGCATCTCCTTGCCGCCGAAACCGCCACCCATCCGCAGGCACTGCACGGTGATCTGGTGCGCGGGGACCCCCAGGACATGGGACACGATGTCCTGGGTCTCGGAGGGGTGCTGGGTGCTGGACTGGATGAAGATCTGACCGTTTTCGTCGATCATCGCGAAGGCCGCATTGGTCTCGAGGTAGAAGTGCTCCTGCCCAGAGAATTCGAAGGTCCCACTGAGGATCGTCTTGGCCTCGGCGAAGCCTGCATCAAGGTCGCCGCGGGCAACGGTGGGCTGAGAGCCCTGGAAGGACCCAGCCTCGATGGCCTCCGAGACCGTGATCAGCGACGGGAGATCCTCGAGGTCGACCTCGACGGCCAAGGCGCCCAGGCGCGCTGCTTCCTGGGTCTCGCCGAGCACCCACGCCACGGAATGGCCGAAGTAGCAGACCTCGTCGGGGAAGAGCGGCTCGTCATGCTTGATGCCGGCGTCGTTGATCCCGGCGGCCGGGACATCAGCGGCGGTGAGAACGCGGACCACCCCGGGCACCTCGAGTGCTGGCGAGATGTCGAGCCTGGTGACCTTGGCGTGCGCCCGGTCAGTCTGGACGGGCCACGCGTGGAGCACATCCCGATGACGGACGGGCAGGTCATCGGTGTAGAGGGCCGCTCCAGTCACGTGCAGGACCGCGCTCTCGTGGTGCAGGGCCTCGCCCACGACCGCCCAGTCCGGGCGCTGCGACAACTGGCTCATGATCCGACCTCCGCATTCTCGGCGTGCAACTTGAGCAAGGACTGGCGCAACATCGCGGCGCGATAGGTGCTGCTGGCCCGGTGATCATCCATGGGTGTTCCCGCACGACCCAACGCCTCCGCCGCGGCGGCGACCGTCTCGGCCGACCACGGCTGCCCGACGAGCAGGGCCTCGGCCTCGGAGCCCCGGATCGGGGTGGCTGCCACACCGCCGAGGCCGATGGCGGCCCGCGCAACATGTCCGTCGACGACGTCGAGAGCGAAGGCCACAGCCACACTGGAGATGTCGTCGAAGCGGCGCTTGGCGATCTTGTGGAAGGCCGTGATCGTGGCCAGCGGCCGGGGGATGCGGATCTCGCGGATGAGTTCGTCGGCGGCCCGCACCGATTGGCGGTAGCCGGTGAAGTACTCGGTGAGCGGGACGACGCGCTCACCGCGCCGAGAGGTGAGGACCAGACGTGCGTCGAGGGCGAGCAGCACGGGTGGCGAGTCGCCGATCGGGGAGCCCGTGCCGAGGTTGCCGCCGATCGTGCCGCCGTTGCGGATCAGCCGGGAGGCGAACTGCGGGAAGAGCGCACCGAGCAAGGGCACCTGACCGTCCAGGGCGCGCTCGATCTCGGTGAGCGTCAGCGCGGCCCCGATGCGGATCTCGTCGTCGCCGACCGCGAGCTCGCGTAGCTCGGCGAGCCGATCGATGGCGACGAGCAGCGGTGGGCGGCTGCCGCGGATGTTGAGTTCGACCCCGATGTCGGTCGAACCGGCGATCAGCAGGGGCTTGGGATCGGTGGAGGCGAGGATCTCCAGGGCTTCGTCGAGGGTGGCCGGCCGCACGTAGCGCGCCCCATCGACCACGAAGTCGTTGGAGACGGGCGCCGGCGGCGCGGCGTCCATCCGGCTGGCGAAGACGTCCTCGGCGGCTGGGGCGCCCAGGGCGTAGGCCGCATCCTTGATCGGGCGATAGCCGGTGCAGCGACAGAGGTTGCCGGACAGGGAGTGCAGGTCGAACCCGTTGGGGCCGTGCTCGTGATCCGAGGCCGTGGAGGCCTCGGAGGCTCCGGCGCCCTCCATGATCGAACGGTCCATCGGCATCGGGAGGACCGCCTCGCCCTCGCCGCGCGTGATCGCCTTGGGCTCGAACCCCTCCGGCGTGCGACCCGGACGGTAGTACTCCACCGCCATCGAGCAGATGAAGCCGGGGGTGCAGTAGCCGCACTGCGATCCGCCCCGGACGGCCATCTCCTCTTGGACCGGGTGGAGTTCATCGGGACTGCCGAGTCCCTCGGCGGTGACGATCTCCTGCCCGGCATAACCGGCCACGGGGACCAGACAGGCATTGATCGCCGTCCACTCGGTGCCATTGCCGCTGCCTGCAGGCCGAGCGACCATGACGGAGCAGGCGCCGCACTCACCCTCGGCGCAGCCCTCCTTGGAGCCGGTGAGCCCGACCCCGCGCAGCCAGTCGAGGAGGGTCGTGTGCGGAGTGATGCCCTCCAGTGCGGCGGGTCGACCGTTGACGACGAGTTCGCCGGTGAGTTGCTCAGCGGGTGTGGTTCTCATGTCTTGCCTCCGGTGCGGTGGACGGCGGTGTCCGTGTCTCTCAGGTTAAGCCTCCGAGGAGGCCGAGTGGAGTATTTCGGAAAAGTTATCCCATATCGTGGAAATTGTCGAGAGGTGTCCCTCAGACGAACTGTCGGCTCAGCACCATGTGTCGGTTGACGTCCTTGTAGAGCAGGTAGCGGAACCGCCCCGGGCCACCGGCGTAACAGGCCTGGGGACAGAAGGCGCGCAGCCACATGAAGTCGCCGGCCTCGACCTCGACCCAGTCGTCGTTGAGCAGATAGACCGCCTTGCCCTCGAGGACGTAGAGCCCGTGCTCCATGACGTGGGTCTCCGGGAACGGGATGGCCCCGCCGGGCTGGAAGTTGACGATGTTGACGTGCATGTCGTGGCGGATGTCGCTCGGGTCGGCGAACCGCTGCGTCGTCCACACCCCGTCGGTGTCGGGCATGGGCCGGCCCTCGACCTCCGCGTCGCTCGTCACAAAAGCCGGAGGGACATCGATGCCCTCGACGAACTGATAGGCCTTGCGGATCCAGTGGAAGGAGCCGGTCTCGGTGCCGGTGTTGTGCAGG
>DAOLRO010000161.1:2955-6921 GCA_035418665.1 Phycicoccus sp. | reverse complement strand
TCCGGGCGCAGCACTCCCTTGAGGGTGTCGAGCACGCCAGCATCCTCGATGGTGCCGGGGATGTTGGGGACCTTGCCGTCGGCGATCTCGCGCATCGTCTTGCGCAGGATCTTGCCCGAACGGGTCTTGGGCAGGCCGCCGACGATGTCGACCTGGCGCAGGCTTGCCACAGCACCGACCTCGTCGCGCACCCGCTGGACCAACTCCTTGACGATGCGGGCGCCCTCGCTGTCGGCGTCGACCCCGGACTTGAGCACGACGAGCCCACGCGGGACCTGGCCCTTGAAGTCGTCCGCCACGCCGATGACAGCGCACTCGGCGACATCGGGGTGACCGGCCAGCGCGGCCTCGATCGAGCCGGTCGAGAGTCGGTGTCCGGCCACGTTCAACACGTCGTCGGTGCGGCCCATCACATAGAGATAGCCGTCCTCGTCGACCATCCCGCCGTCGCCGGTGAGGTAGTAGCCGTCGTAGACCGAGAGATAACCGGAGATGTAGCGCTCGTCGTCCTGCCACAGGGTCGGCAGGGTGCCGGGCGGCAGCGGGAGCTTGATCGCGATCGCGCCCTCCTGACCTGGAGGGAGGGACTGGCCCGTGTCGTCGAGCACCTGCACGTCATAGCCGGGCACGCGCACCGACGGAGAGCCGGGCTTGATCGGCATCGGCTCGAGCCCGCGCAGGTTGGCCGCGATCGGCCAGCCGGTCTCGGTCTGCCACCAGTTGTCGACGACCGGGACGCCGAGGATGTCGCTCGCCCACTCGTAGGTGTCGGGGTCGAGGCGCTCGCCAGCCAGGAAGAGGACCTTCAGGTTGGACAGGTCGTGGCCCTCCTTGAGCGTGGCCTGCGGGTCCTCCTTCTTGATTGCCCGGTATGCCGTGGGGGCCGTGAACATGGCCTTGGCGCCGTAGTCGCCGAGGATTCGCCAGAAGGCGCTGGCATCGGGGGTGCCGACGGGTTTGCCTTCGTAGACAACGGTGGTCGCGCCCACGAGGAGGGGCGCGTAGACGATGTAGGAGTGGCCGACGACCCAGCCCACATCGGAGGCGGTGAACCACACGTCGCCGGGGCCGATGTCGTAGATGTTCTTCATCGACCAGCTCAGGGCCACGGCATGTCCGCCGTTGTCGCGCACGATCCCCTTGGGGCGGCCGGTCGTACCGGAGGTGTAGAGGATGTAGAGCGGGTCTGTCGCGGCGACCTCGACGCAGTCGACCGGCTCGGCCTCGGCCATGAGCTGCTGCCACTCGATGTCGCGGTCGGTGAGCTCGGCAGCCAACTGCGGACGCTGGAGGATGACGCAGCGTTCGGGCTTGTGGCTGCTCCGCTCGATCGCGCCATCGAGGAAGGGCTTGTAGGCGATGGTGCGGCTGGGTTCGATGCCGCAGGAGGCGCTCACGATGACCTTGGGGGCGGCGTCCTCGATCCGGGCCGCGAGCTCCGCGGGCGCAAACCCGCCGAAGACGACCGAGTGGATCGCGCCGAGGCGAGCGCAGGCGAGCATGGCGATGACCGCCTCGGGCACCATCGGCATGTAGATGACGACCCGGTCGCCCTTCTCGACGCCGAGGTCGCGAAGGCCCCCCGCGAAGCGCGACACCTCATCCAGCAACTCGGCATACGTGTATTGCTTCTTGACCCCCGTGACGGGGGAGTCGTAGATCAGGGCGGCCTGGTCGCCGCGGCCGTCGCGCACATGCCGGTCGAGAGCGTTGAAGCAGGTGTTGAGGCTGCCGCCCTCGAACCAGCGATAGAACGGCGGGTTTGAGTCATCGAGGATGGTGGTCGGCGGAGTGATCCACTCGACCGCCTTGGCGGCCTCTCCCCAGAAGCCATTCGGGTCACTGATCGACTGCTCGTATGCCTCTGCGTAGGCGCCGTTGCTCATGTCTCCATCGTGGCCTGTGGGTCACGCCGCTCGCCACTGCTTCGGGTGTGACCTGCGGATCAACGCACCGTATGCCGCGACGAGCGGCCGACGGGCCCCGCCGATTCGATGTATGACGCGACCTGATTCTGGGTGCGTATTACATCGAATCGGCGGAGGGGGAATCGGCGGTGGGGTCAGGTGAGGGAAGCGCGCAGGTCGCGCTTGAGGACCTTGCCCACCGGGTTGCGCGGAAGCATGGGCACGATCTCCAGTCGCTCGGGGATCTTGTAACTGGCGATGTGCTTCTCCCGCAGGAACTCGGCGAGTTCCTCGAGGGTCAGCGATTGATCGGGCTTGAGTGCGACCACAGCCGTCACTCGCTCGCCCATGACCTCGTCGGGCTGGCCGAACACAGCGACCTCACCCACCGCCGGGTGGTGAGCGATGAGGCCTTCGACCTCGGCTGGGGCAATGTTCATGCCGCCCCGGATGACGAGGTCCTTCGCGCGGTCGACGTAGAGGAGATACTGGCCCTCGTCACCGGCGATTTCGAAGAGGTCGCCGCTCTTGAGGTAGCCGTGCTCGTCGAACGGAGAGGGCTTGTCCTCGCCGTTGATGTAGCCCGGGAACACCGTCGGCCCATCGATTCGCAACTCGCCGATCTTGCCCGGTTCGGTGATCTCCTCACCGGTCTCGATGTCGACGAGCCGGTGCTGGACCCACTTGGAGATCCGCGAGGACCAGCTGCGGCCCTGACCCGAGTAGTAGGGGAAGTAGCGCGCCCGAGTGGCAGGGTCCGGGAAGTCCTCCGGGCCCGAGAGCAGGGCGATCCCCTCGTTGCTGCCGAAGAAGTTGATGATCGGGACGCCGTACTTCTCCTGCCAGCCGACCACCATCGGCGGCGGCAGCGGAGCCGAGCCGCTCCCCATGCGGGTGATCGACGAGATGTCGACCTGGGACATGAGCGCCTCGTTGTGCAGCAACATCATGAGCAGGGCTGGTGGAGCAACGGTGTAGTTGACCCGCTCCTTGGCGATCTGACCCAGGAAGACCATGAGGTCGAAGGGCTGGTGCTGGACGAGCGTGCAGCCCATCCGGAGCCAGGGCAGCAGCAGGCCAACGAACGCGGCCATGTTGATCATCGGGAAGGGATTGAGGATGACGTCGTCCGCAGTGATCTTCGGCATGTCGACGCCCGCCCAGGTGCCGGCCACCCACTCGAGGTGGGTCCTCGGGACACCCTTGGGCTCGGCTTCGGTGCCCGAAGTCCAGCAGATCGTCACCGCGTCGTTCGGATCGTTCGGCCCGTCGGCCTCGCGCCGGTTCGCCACGGCCGCCCGGTCGGCGTCGGTCGCCGAGGCGACGGCAACGTTCACCGCGCCGTCGGGAGCGGCGCTCTCATCGCCGGGCGCCGCATACCGAAGGAAGAGCTCGATGCTGGGCACGGAATCGCGATACGCCAGGACCTCCGCGACCAGGTCGCGCTCACCGGCCCGGCCCGTGCCCAGGAAGGCCTTGAACTGTGCCTGCTTGGCCATGCCGGTGATCTCGTGCTCGCGATACTGGACGGCCAGCGGGGAGACGACGACCCCAAGGCTCCAGGCGGCGAGGTAGACCTCGACGAGTTCGACCGAGTTGACCATCTGGGTCGCGAGGATGTCCCCTCGTTGCAGGCCCAACTCGATGAACCGCGCTGTGAGGGCGGTGACCTCGTCGTCGAGTTCGCGCCAGGTCAGGCGGCGCGGTGGGGCGCCGGTGAGCGCCTCCTTGTTGGCGGGGTCGACGATGGCCAGACCGTCGGGATTGCGAGAAACGGACTCGCGATAGAGGTCGTCCACGGTCTCGCGGGAGAACCATCCCTTCGCGACGTAGTCCTCGACCTTGGCTGCATCGTGCAGTGAACGAACCTTGGGCGCCATTGCCCCTCCTGTCAACGGATCTCCGGAATGTCCGAGTATGTCGGCTGGTCACCATCCGCGGAAGGGACAAAGCGAGGTATGCCGTGGGCTGGGCGGGGCGACCGGCCTCACAGCCGGAGGTGGGGCCGCCCTCGAAAGCCAGCCCACGGCATACACCGGGGTTCACAGGGAACTGGCAG
>DAOLRO010000161.1:0-2855 GCA_035418665.1 Phycicoccus sp. | reverse complement strand
CCATCTTCGAACTCTTCCGCTCCATCTGCGCCGAGTCCGGCATGACGATCGTCATCGTCACGCACGACCAGGACCTGGCCCTGCACGCTGATCGGGTCATCTCGATGGCCGACGGAAAGGTCATCGCATGATCCGCCTCCTCGACGCCCTGAGGCTCGCGCGCACCAAGCTCAAGATGCGGCGCGTCCGCCTCATCGTCACCATCGTCATCTCGGCGCTCCTCTTCTCCGTGCTCGCCGCCTCCGCCATGCTCATCGAGGGGACCACGGCCAGCCTCAAGGCCTTCTCCAAGGAGGGCTACGGCAACCAGTTCTTCCTGCAGGGGACGCCGCAGATCGACAACTCCTCACCGGCTGTCACCGCAGCCATCGTCGCGGAGTTGCAGCCCAAGCAGACTGCCCTGATCGCCGAGAAGAAAGCGCTCGCCAAGCAGCTCAACCTCGCCTACGACGAAGGCACCGACACCAACCTGCCGCTCATGACTCAGCCGTCCCTGAACGGCGGAGCGAGCACCCAGACCCTCAATCTCGAGAGCCCGCTGGTCCAGGCTGCACTGGCTGCGAACGCCGCGACGACCAAGGTCTCCTTCGACGACTTCACGGCCGCGGCCACCAAGGGCGGGGCGGTCGCCACCTATCGCGGCACGGTGAGCTCGAGCACTCGCGGTGCGACTCTGGCGATCGTCAAGGACAACCGTGAGATCACGTCGGGCGCCGCCAGTGGCGAGAGCCGCGGCCTGCGCACTCTGGTCGACAACGGCTGGTCCCTGCGCGATCAGCAACTCCTCAAGCCCTTCGTGCTCTCCGGCCAGCGGCTCACCGTTGATGCCGACGGCACGATCCCGATGATCGCTCCGTTCAGCGCGGCCGAGGAGATGCTGGGTCTCAAGCCGTTGTCGGCAACGGCGACCCCGGCAGCCAAGATCCAGCGAATTGCCAAGGTGCGCACGGGGATTGCCGGCAAGACCGCCCAACTCTGCTACCGCAACACCGCATCGAGCGCCCTCTTGAGCAAGGCCGAATCAATCATGAAGGACTGGGCGGCCACGAAGGGCAAGCCGGACGCCCAGGAGCCGACCATCCAATACGCCCTCCCGACGACACCCTGCTCGATCCCGGAGGTCACCAAGGACATCCGGGCCACCGACGACAAGGCCGCGGCGGCTGCCCAGGAGAAGTTCGACCGGACCTTCGGCCTGGTGTCGGATCCCGTCCAAGGCGTCGTCACCGTGCGCATCGTCGGCCTCTCCCCGGACGCCGACACCGGATCAGCGTCGATGAGCCTGACGTCAATCCTGTCGGGGATGCTCTCCTCCAACGCTGGCGCGGGCTGGATCAGCCCGCTCGATGCCACGGCCAACCCGACCGTGCAGGCCATCTTCGGTGGGCCCGCTGACACCCTGCCCCTGAGTCGGCAGCTTTATTACGCACGCTTCCCCAGTGCGGATCGGATGCGCACCTTCACCGCTGCCCAGAGTTGCTCCGTCGGCAACGACGGCATGGATGGCCTGACCGGGAGCGAGGCGGTCCCGGCTCCGGCAGCGGAAGCCGTTGCGGCCGCAACTGACGCGGCTGGAGCGGCCACCGGGACCGGCGCTGCGGTGGACGCGCCCACGGGTGCCACCGCGGATGGTGGCTACGTGGACCCGACCGCTGCTTGCCTCGCCGCGGGCAAGGGGTTTGCGGTCACGCCCTATGGCAACAGCGCTGGCGCCATCGACGACTTCACCAGGGGAGCCAACACCTTCCTCAAGTGGTTCCTCGTCGGTGTCCTGGCGATCGCGGCCCTGATCATGGCCGGCAACATCGGCAAGATCATCGCCGACTCCCGCCGCGAGACCGCCGTCTTCCGCTCCCTCGGCGCCCGTCGCTTCCACATCGCGCAGATCTACCTCACCTACGTGACCATGGTGTGCGCTCTGGTCGCCGGATCGGCCCTCGCCGTCGGCGCGACCGTTGCCCACTTCGTCTCCGCCAGCCAGTCGCCCGCGTTGTCGGCGATCGCCGTGCAGGCGTTCAATGCCCGCAACGTGCACCAGGCCTTCACCCTCTTCGGTCTCAACCCGCTGCACCTGCTGGCCATCTGCGGCTGCGTCCTGGCCGCCGGCTTGCTCAGTGCGACGCTCCCGCTGCTGACGAACATGCGCCGCAACCCGATCACGGACATGCGCGACGACTCCTGACCGAGCGCACAGACCCGCCGGTTAGGGTCCTGCGCCATGGAGCAGTGGCGAGACCTGGTGTGGGCGCGACTGGTGCCCACACCAGGTGCCGACGCGATCCTCTCGGATCGAGCCCTTCTCCTGGTCGTCGTCCTCGCGGCTGCGGTCGTCCTGATCGGTCCGATCTGGCGGGTGGTCCGGCTCGGCGTGACCCTCGTTCACGAGTTGGGTCACGCCTTCGCCGGCATCCTCAGTGGCCGGCGCTTCACGGGCTTCGTGCTCCGAGGAGACATGAGTGGCCACGCCGTGACCGTCGGGCCGACTCGCGGGGTCGGCCGCGTGATCACCACGTGGGCCGGCTATCCGATGCCAGCACTGGTCGCCGTCGCATTGGCGTGGGTCGTCAATCGTGGGTATGCCGGGGCCGCCCTCGCAATCATCCTCGCCGCGCTGCTCGTGGCCCTTCCCCGGGTGCGGTCCGTCCTCACGTTGGTTGTCCTACTCGCCGTCGCACTGATCCTGGGTGCCCTGTGGTGGTGGCGTGACGATGCTCGCCAGGCGGGAGTGCTCGTCGGGATCGCGCTCATCCTGCTCGTCGGAGCATGGCGCCACCTGTGGGCGGTCCTGGGTTCGGGGCGCGGCTCGGGAAGTGATCCCGACGTCCTTCGCCAGCTGACCGGCATACCGGCAATGG
>DAOLRO010000160.1:0-6941 GCA_035418665.1 Phycicoccus sp. | reverse complement strand
CGTCCCGATCTTCGCCCAGATCGCGGCCTCGGTCCGTCGCGCGATCGCGGATGGCGACCTGGCGCCCGGTGATCGACTCGCCTCGGCGCGGGACCTGGCCAAGTCGCTCGATGTCAACCTGCACACCGTTCTTCGCGGCTACCAGGAGTTGAGGGACGAGGGCATCATCGAACTCCGGCGCGGGAGGGGGGCCGTGGTGACGACCCGCGCGAAGGGGCGCTCGGCTGCGCTCCTGGCGCTCACGGCATACATCGAAGAAGCCCGGCGCGCCGGGCTCACCGCCGACGAGGCAACGCGCCTCGTCCGAGAGGGGATGAACTCATGACGCGTCCGCGCAATGTCAGAATCGTGGGTGCGATCGTCGCGCTGCCGACCGTGGTGGGCATCGCGACGTGGTTGACGATCGGGAGTTTCGCCCAAGAGTTGCCCGATCCGGTGGCCACGCACTGGGGCGCTGGTTCAGCGCCGAACGGCTTCTCGTCGCGCATGACCGGGATGCTGTTCCCCAGCCTGTTTGCTCCCATCGTCGGGATCGTCATGGGCGTGGTCCTGTGGGCGGCCTTCCGACGGGCACCACAACTCCGACGGTGGGCTGGTGCAATGTCCGGCTTCCTCTCCGGGATGATCGGCGGCATCGGAGTTGCCTCGCTGTGGATCCAGCGCGGATTGACCGATGCGCGTCAGGCCACGGACACCGGCGTGATGATCAGCGTGGGCCTGGCCGTCGGAGTGGTCGCCGCTCTCGCGGGCGCGGCCGTCATGCCCGGTGAAGCGCCCGGCTCGGTCCTTGCCCACGAGCCGGTGCCGGGGGATGCTCCGCGGGTCACCCTCGCTGAGGGTGAACGCGCTGCGTGGTCAGGGTGGTCGACCTCGACACCGTTGGTGTTGGGGTCGCTGGGCGCGATGGTCGTCCCCCTCGTGGTGCTCGTGCTGGTGGGTTCATCGATCGGCTTCGCACTTGGGGTTGCCGTCTTCGTCGGACTGCTGATGCTGACGATGTCGGCCTTCCGAGTCACGGTGGGGGCCAATGGGCTGTGGGTGCGGTCCGTGGTGGGCTTCCCACGTTTCCACACAGATCTCGATCAGGTGGTCGAAGCACGTGTGGTGGACGTAGCGCCACTGCGCGACTTCGGTGGCTGGGGGATCCGGGGCGACCGCCACGGTCGCTATGGGGTCGTCCTGCGCAAGGGTCCGGCACTGGAGGTCCGTCGGGGCGACGGGTCACGCTTCGTCGTGACGGTCGACGACGCGGCCCAGGCAGCGGCCCTGCTCAACACCTTGGCCGACCGCGCCCGCACCGCACAGCCGCGTTGAGCAATCAGATGGCGGCGTCGGGGGCTTGGGCGCGCGCTGACTGGGCCGATGCATCGTCGGGCATCGTCTGACTCGTGAACTCCGCCTCGACCCGACGCTGGTAGACGTCGATCTGGCGGGCGATCTCGGCGTCGTCCCAGCCCAGGATCGGGGCCGCGAGGGCTGCTGCGTGCGGAGCGGCCTCGATGCCACGGTCCCTGGCCTCGATCGAGATCCGGGTCCGGCGCGTGAGGATGTCGGTGAGATAGAGGGCACCTTCGGACGCGGCTGCGTAGACGATCTCGACCTTGAGGTGGTCCTCCCCGCCGGGCAGCAACTCGCCGAGTTCCGGGCTGGCATCGATGAGGGCGAGCAGCTCGCGGGTGCTCGTGCCATAGCGCGAGAGCAGGTAATCCACGGACTCCTCGGACAGGCCCGAAGCGCGCGCCAGGATCTGGGGCCGCTCGCTCAGCCACTCCCACCCGACGGCGCCGTTGAGTGGGACGGTCTCGGTGATGGACTCGGGAATCTCCTTGCCGGACTTGGCATCCTTGGCCTTGTCGGGGTCCCTCGAGTCGTTCGCGTCCTTACCCGCTCCGCGGCCGCCCTTGTCTCCTCGCTCGCCCTTGCTGTGCGGAGCCGTGCCAGTGAGGGCCAGGTCGACGGCGTCCTTGGCCATCACGCGGTAGGTCGTGTACTTGCCACCCGCGACGAGCACCAGACCGGGCACGGGGTTGGCCACGACATGCTCGCGGGAGAGCTTGGTCGTCGCGTCGCCCTCGTCCCCGGAGATGAGCGGACGCAGACCGGCGTAGACCCCGTCGATGTCATCACGTGAAAGGGGCTGCACGAGAACGGCATTGACGGTGTCGAGCAGGTAGTCGATGTCGGCGCTCGTCGCCGCGGGGTGAGCGAGGTCGAGGGTCCAGTCGGTGTCGGTCGTGCCGATGATCCAGTGCTCGTCCCACGGGATGATGAAGAGCACGGACTTCTCGGTGCGGAGGATGACTCCGGTCTCGGAGTCGATCCGGTCTCTCGGGACGACGAGGTGGATGCCTTTGCTGGCCCGCACCTTGAGCGGTGCCATGCCCGGCCCGATCATCGCCTGCACCTCGCCGGTCCAGACTCCCGTGGCGCAGATGACGTGCCGGGCCCGGATCTCGAACTCATCCCCGGTGAGGTCGTCGCGGGCCACGACGCCCACGACGGCGCTGGTGGGATCAGCCGGGTCGGCCCGGAGGAATCCCTTCATGGCCACCCGGTTGGCCATGTTCGCTCCATGCGCAGCCGCAGTGCTGGCCAATTCCAACGTGAAGCGAGCATCGTCGACCTGGGCGTCGTAGTAGCGGATCGCACCCGTCAACGCGTCGGGCCGCAGGCTCGGCATCAGGCGCAGGGCAGCCTTCTTGCCGAGGTGCTTGTGCCGAGGCACCTCCCCGGAGGAGCGAACTCCAAAGGCCAGTCCGTCATAGAGCGCAATGCCGCTCCCCACATAGAAGCGCTCCCACGCCGGCTTCTTCAGCGGATACATGAAGGGCACCGGACGGACCAGGTGCGGAGCGATTTTGGTGAGGAGCAACCGTCGCTCCTGCAGCGCTTCATGGACCAAACCGAAGTCGAGCATCTCCAGATAGCGCAGGCCGCCGTGGATGAGCTTGCTCGAGCGGCTCGACGTGCCGGAGGCATAGTCGCGAGCCTCGATGAGCCCCGTCGACAGGCCGCGAGTCACCGCATCCAACGCCGCCCCGCACCCCACCACGCCGCCCCCGACGACGAGGACGTCGAGCTCTTCTCCTGACGACAATCGAGCCAGCGCGGAACGGCGAGCGGCCAGAGACAAGGTCATTCGTCACCACCGCCTGTCGACGAGTCCGCAACCGACACCGAGTCCAAGGTGCGTTCGACGGCTCGCTTCCACCCGGCATACCCACTCTCGCGACGGTCCTCTGACCACGTGGGTTCCCACCTCTTGGCCTCGGCCCAATTGGACCGGAGTTCATCGGTGCCGGACCAGAAACCGACGGCCAGCCCCGCGGCATACGCCGCTCCCAGAGCCGTCGTCTCGGCGACGACCGGCTTGGACACCGGCACCCCGAGGATGTCGGCCTGGAGTTGCATGCAGAGGTCGTTGGCCGTGACGCCACCGTCGACCTTGAGCACCTCGAGGGTCACGCCGGAGTCAGCGGTCATTGCCTCGGCGACGTCTCGGCTCTGGTAGCAAATGGCTTCGAGGGTGGCTCGGGCCAGGTGAGCGCGAGTGTTGAAACGGGACAGTCCCGCGATCACGCCGCGCGCGTCGCTGCGCCAGTAGGGCGCGAAGAGACCGGAGAAGGCCGGGACGAAGTGCACGCCACCGTTGTCCTCGACGCTCCCCGCCAGCGCCTCGACCTCGGACGCGTCCTGGATGATGCCGAGTTGGTCGCGCAGCCATTGGACGGCGCTGCCGGTCACTGCGATGGAGCCTTCGAGCGCGTATGCCGTGGGCTCACCTCCCAGCCGATAGGCCGGTGTCGTGAGGAGGCCGTTGGTGCTGCGCACGATCTCCGTGCCGGTGTTGAGGAGCAGGAAATTGCCTGTGCCGTAAGTGTTCTTGGCCTCGCCGGGGGCGAAGCAGACCTGGCCGACGGTGGCCGCCTGCTGGTCGCCCAAGACACCGGTGATGGGAACGCTGGCCAGACCGCGCCCGGCTCTGGTCTCGCCGAACGCCGTGTCGTCGCTGCTCGATTCGATCGTCGGGAGCATCTCGCGTGGCACCCCGAAGAGGGAGAGCAACTCGTCATCCCAGTCGAGGGTGGTCAGGTCCATGAGCATCGTGCGGCTGGCGTTGCTCACATCGGTCGCGTGGACGCCCCCGTCGGCTCCGCCCGTGAGATTCCAGATGACCCACGTGTCGGGGGTCCCGAAGAGTGCATCGCCGCGCTCGGCGGCCTCACGCAGGCCGTCGACGTGCTCGAGGAGCCACTGCAGCTTGCCGCCGGAGAAGTACGTGGCAGGGGGCAGTCCGGCCTTGTGGCGGATGGTGTCGCCAGGGCGGGTGCCGTCATTGCCGGGCCGATCGAGGGCAGCGGCGATCGCATCGGTGCGGGTGTCCTGCCACACGATCGCGTTGTGCAGCGGGCGCCCGGTCCGACGGTCCCAGACGATCGTCGTCTCGCGCTGGTTGGTCACGCCGATCGCGGCGAGATCGGTCATGCCGAGGTTGGCCTTGGTCATGGCCGAGCCGATCACAGCGCGCGTCCGCTCCCAGATTTCGATGGGGTTGTGCTCGACCCAGCCTGCTCGGGGCAGGATCTGCTCGTGCTCCAACTGGTGGCGCGCGACCTCGCGACCGTCGTGGTCGAAGATCATGAATCGTGTGCTCGTCGTGCCCTGATCGACCGCGCCGATGAAGTCCGCCATGACCCCAGCCTAGGTGCGGGGCAGCGCTGCTCAGAAGGGCCAGGCGGTCCGCATCGGCTGGTCGGCGCCCAATGCTGGCTCGCTGAAGTGCTCGAAGCCCCATCCCTCGCGGAAGGCCTCCTCGGGGATGGCGAGCATCATGCCCACGTCGGACGTCTGGCTGGCGTGGCACCCGAGCGCGGCCCGCTTGCGCTCGATCACTTCCCGTCCGTCGACCTGCCAGTGCAGGTCCGACTCAGGTGTGCCGAGGGGGTGGCCGTCCTCCATGACCTGGTCGGGGTTCCAGTCGCCGACCTCCACACCCATGGCGACGGCGGTGTCGCGCATTCTTCGCATGAAGTCGCGATTGATCGTGGACTCGAGATAGCGCGGCGACCCCGAGTGCAGGGCCAGCGCGCGCTTGGTCACGTGATGCACCTTGACGTGGTCGGGGTGCCCGTAGTTGCCGTGGAAGTCGTAACCGACGACCACATCCGGCCGCACCTCATCGAGGATCGCCGCGAGCCGACCGCCAGCCTCATCGGTGCTGGCCGCGTGGAAGGAGCCCTCGAGGTCGTTCTGCTCCCACCCGAACATCCCCGAGTCCGCATAGTCGAGCCAGCGGATCTCACTGCCCGTGACGGCGGCGCTCCCTTCCGCTTCCTTTCGGCGTCGCTGCACGACGGTCTCGCCCTCGGCGAGATCGGTGGGGGCCTCGCCGTGATCACCATTGGTCGCATAGACCGTGACCACGCGATCGCCGCGGTCGGTCGCGATGGACATGGTGCAGGCGACGGCGGAGGCCTCGTCGTCGGGGTGGGCCTGAACAAAGACGATGGTGGTCACGAGCCGCCATCATTCCGTATGCCGTGCGCTGGGTCGCGTTGTCGGCTGACCGCGTCCGTTCGGGCCGGCAAAGCGTCCCAGCGTGAGGAAGGGCACGCGCCGATGGGGTGGGGCTCACTCCCGCTCCGCGCGAAGATGGTCGTCAGTGACTGCCCGCACCGACGCATCCTCAGGAGCCACGATGAGCAAGACCTACGCAGGGAACTACTTCGAGGACTTCCAGGTCGGTCAGGAGTTGCTCCACACGAGTCCGCGTACCGTGACCGACGGGGATGCGGCGATGTACACGGCTCTCTACGGCGCGCGCTTCGCCCTCACCTCGGGTGCGACCTTTGCCGCCTCCATGGGGATGGACCGCATGCCGCTGGACGCGATGCTCGTCTTCCACATCGTCTTCGGCAAGACCGTCCCCGAGGTCTCCCTCAACGCCGTCGCCAACCTGGGTTACGCCGATTGTCGTTTCACTGCACCGGTTTTCGCAGGGGACACCCTGACGGCGCGCAGCGAGGTCATCGGCGTCAAGGCCAACCGTGATGGCAAGACCGGGGTCGTCTACGTCCACTCCATCGGCACCAACCAACATGGTGAGACGGTCCTCGACTATGTGCGCTGGGTCATGGTGCGCAAGCGCGACGAGTCCTCGCCGGCGCCCGAGACAGCGATCCCGGACCTTCCGTCCGTCGTCTCCCCAGCGGACCTGGTGGTGCCTGCAGGACTCAGCGGCACGGCATACGACGCCGTTTTGGCCGGGAGTGATTTCCTTTGGGACGACTACGAGATCGGTGAGCGGATCGACCACGTCGACGGGATGACGATCGAGGAGGCCGAGCACATGCTGGCCACGCGGCTCTTCCACAACACGGCGAAGGTGCACTTCAACCAGTTCGTGGAGCAGCATGGTCGCTTCGGTCGGCGGATCGTCTATGGCGGGCACGTCATCTCGATCGCTCGCGCCCTGTCCTACAACGGCCTGGCCAACGCCCAGACGATCCTGGCCATCAACGGTGGCACGCACTGCAACCCGACCTTCGCCGGTGACACCGTCCACGCCTGGTCAGAGGTCCTCGACAAGGTCGCCCTCCCGGGTCGCACGGATGTCGGGGCTCTGCGCACTCGCCTCGTCGCCACCAAGGACCTCCCGGCGACCGATTTCCCCCTCAAGGGAGAGGACGGCAAGTACCTCCCCAACGTCGTCCTCGACCTCGATCTCACGCTTCTCATTCCGCGCCGCTGAGTCCGGCCGGCGGGGCCGGAGAACTGGGATCAGCGGTCGAGGGCCTCGAGGATCGCGGGCAGCACCTCGTGCATGTCGCCGATGACGGCATAGTCGGCCTTGGTGACCATGGGCGCCTCGGCATCGGTGTTGATTGCGAGGATCGTCCGGCTCGAGGAGCACCCGGCCCAGTGCTGGATCGCACCGCTGA
>DAOLRO010000159.1:0-6942 GCA_035418665.1 Phycicoccus sp. | reverse complement strand
CCCGCGCCTACGACGAGGACGACTGGGAGCTCGATGCCGACGAGTCACGAGCAGTGCACCTGCTGTCCCGTGCCGGACTGGTCTCCGCTCCGGAGGCGGCATCGGCCCGGGCACGGCGCGTGGACATCGGCCGCCGCGCCGTGGGCTGAGCAGCTCACCGGTCCTGTCACCATGGATCGGTGACCCTGCCCCGTCGACATCTCGCCTCGCTGCTCGCGGTGGTGCTGGTCGGCGGGAGCAGTGCCTGCTCGGCCGGAGATTCGCCAGCGCGCACCGACGACCGATCCGAGACGACGTCCGTCCCTGAGGACCCCCTGGTTGACATCGAGTCACTGCTCGACGCGCGGGCGAGGGCCGTCCTGGCCAAGGACCAGTCAGCACTGACCGCGACCGTCGCTGACCCCACGTCCGACGAGGGTGCCCGATTGACGGCGCAACACGCCACCTTGGCCGCCCTTCCGTTCGCCAGCTTTCGGTATGCCGGGGTGCGGCTTCTCCCGTCGGCCGCCGGATCTCCCACGGCCGGGTCCGGGGGAGGGTCCGCTGGGGCTGCGGCGCCGGCTCTCGCGGACACGATGACGGTCGAGGCGCAGGTGATCCATTCCTACACGGGTTTCGATGTCGGCGATCGCCAGGGAAGTGAGCGCTTCGAGGTCTCGATGACTCCCGAAGGATGGCGCCTCACCGGCCACACGGCGGTTGCCGGGGAGCCCGTGCTCTGGGCCGCGGCTGACGTCACCGTGACCTCGGGTTCTGGCGCCCTCCTGATCGGCACCCTGTCCGCGGACGGGATCAGCCGTCGCGCAGCGGACACCGAGCGAGGGCTGGCCCTGGCACGGGCAGCGTGGCCGGACGAGGTGGCCACGGCCTCGGCTGACGGCTCGACCGGAGCAGATCGTGGAGTCGTGGTGCTCGCGCCATCGACGGCGGTCGAGTACGCCGCGCTGACGGGAGCCCCCGCGGTCACCGCTACGCCGGCACAGAAACCTCCCGGCTCGTCCCCGCCGTCCCTGTCCGCGACACCGGCGCCACCCGCCTCGGCGCCTCCGCAGGTCGCTGCCACCACGGACGGTCCGGAAGCTCCCGACGGACGGTCCCTGGCCGATCGAGTCGTCCTCAATCCCGACGCCTTCGCGCGGCTGACCGAGCAGGGTCGGGCCTTCGTGGTGGCGCATGAGTGCGTGCACGTGCGGATGCGTGCGGTCACCGGGGGTCACCTGCCGACCTGGCTCGCGGAGGGGTATGCGGACTGGGTGGCCTATCGGGACAGCGGCCTGGCGGACGCGGTCATCGCCGGACCGGCTCTTGACGCCGTCCGCGAAGGGGCCGTGCCCACGGGTTTCCCCACGGCCGCGGACTTCGACGCGGCCACGTCATCGCTGGCCCCGGCCTACGCCCGTAGTTGGCTGCTCGTCGTCGTCCTCGCCGATCGCCTGGGCGAGGCGGGTCTGCGGTCCTTCCTCGCTGCAGTGGCTGTCGGGGCGGAGCGGGGCAACGAGCCCGCGATGGAGGCTGCCACCGATCGAGCACTCACGGCCGTCGGGACGACTCGCGCCGAGATCCTGGCGTCCTGGACGGCTCGGCTGCAGCGTCTCGCCGCGGAGTGACCTCTGGATGCTCTGAGGTCGACGCGGGTCCGAGGACCAGCGAAGCCGCGACGAGGGCGAGCGAGAGCCAGAACTGGTTGTAGAAGGCCTGCTTGTTGACCAGGTTGGCGGCCAACAACACCAGCGCCAGCCACCTCAGCATTTCGTCGAGCGGGGGCTGGCGCCGGTGGATGGCGTATCCCGCGATGGCCACCGTCCCCAGGACGACGACACCGGTGATCCAGAAGGGGAGGGTGATGCCGAACTCGTTGAGGAAGAACAGAAACCACGTGTTCGCGAAGCGGATCGGGTGGAAGTGAACGAGCGAGGTGATCGTGTCGTTGATGAAGGCGGCAGGGGAGGTGACGAACCACGGCGAGATGAGTCCGGCGGCCCCGAGACCGGTCAGCAGTACGCGACGCCAGCCGAAGAGGTGCCAGAGGGCGAGCAAGGGCATGAGGAGGGCGAGATGCTGCTTGCTGGCGCAGGCGAGGGCGAGGGGCAGGATCGCCCAGTTCGCCCGACCCCGTTGCACCAGCGCGGCCCAGGCGATGACCAATGCCGCGAGGACGGGTTCGGTCCAGGCCTGGTCCACCTGGGTGATCGCGCCGGGGATGACCACGAGGGTCACCATGACGCTCGCCGCGGCCAGTGGCCCACGCCCACTGCGTCCCCGAGCCAGCAGCCACAGGCCGACGAACAGGACCATCGTCCACAGGACCAAGGTCCAGCGGACGTCGCCCGCGAGCCATCGACCGGGAGCAACAAGGGGGGTCATCCACGGCAGGTAGGTGTAGAGGTCCTGGACCCCCGGGGAACCGACCCAGGTGACGTCGTAGAAGTTCTCCCCGCGCAGGAGCGCATCGCTGGACTGCTGGAGCATCACCCACACATCAATCTTGGGCGCACGGTCCCCGATGATCGCCACGCAGGCCAGAGCGACATGGCCTGCACCTGCCCACAGGGCGAGCGCCACAGGAAGCCCGCGATGGTCTCGCCACGGTCCCACCAAGAGCGCCACGGCGCCAGCAGCGACGAGGCACACGATGAGGATGGCTGCGGTCCGAGCCCCACCGCGCAAGTAGGTGAAGAGCGGGACCGTGACCAAGATGACGGCAGAACCCAGCCATAGGACGGTGAGGGGAACGCGATCCCTCATCGGCTGGAGTTCCGGCGCGCGACCGCGCCAGAGTGTCACGGCGAGGGCTGCGGCCGCCACGGTGAGGGTCAGGAGGATGAGCACCCTGAAGCGGACGACGCTCCACTGCAGGGCGGCCGTCGTGGCCAGCCACAACGCCACGAAGGTCCAGAGGGAGGCCGAGGAGCGGGTCCAGCGTGACACCCTGACTCCTCGGTCATCGACGGTCGACCGGCACGGTCGCTTCCGAGCGTCCATCCTAGGGATCCTCGGTGCAGGCATCGGCCGGCGGAAGGACCATCCCCCAGAGCGCGATAGCCTGCACTTCATGTCTGACAGCACCCGTTCCACCATCGAGATCGCTGCGGCGCCCGGCGCCGTCCTCGATGTCATCGCCGACTTCGAGGCCTACCCGGAATGGGCAGGTCAGGTCAAGAAGGTCACGGTCCTCACCGAGGATGGCGACGGGTGGGCCGATCAGGTCGAGTACGTCCTCGACGCCGGGGCGATCAAGGACACCTATGTCCTCACCTATGACTGGGACCAGATCACCGAGGACGGCACGGGGTCGGTGTCGTGGGCGCTCGTGCGGGCCACGGTGTTGACGGCGCTCAACGGCACCTACACCCTCACGTCGAATGACGCTGGCACCCTCGTGGAGTACCAGCTCGAGGTCGACGTCCGCATCCCGATGATCGGCATGCTCAAGCGCAAGGCGGAGAAGATCATCATCGACACGGCACTCAAGGAGCTCAAGAAGCGCGTCGAGTCCCTCGACGCGCACTGAGGTCCCCGATGGACCACCAGGGGGCGAGCGACGCGCACGTGGGTTCGGTCGCCGAGGAAACCGAACGACTCCTGCGCGCACTGCGTTCCCCGCAGGAGTCGGCCCGCGGGTCCGACCAGCGGGCCGGTGGACAAACCCGGACCGCACGCGGATCACGCGCGAGCGGTGAGTCCCACAGCGACTGTGGATGGTGCCCCATCTGCCGTGGGGTTGCCTGGGTCCGCTCGGCAGATGAGCAGACGATCGACAAACTCGTCCAGGGAGCGAGCATGGTGGCGAGCGCTCTCGTCGAGTTGGCCACGCAGGCGAGAACTCCCGCGCCCACGTCCGGGCCCAACTCCGCCGCCTCCGACGCCGCCACCGCTGGTCCCACCGAGGGTGACACGACCACCCCGGCGGCCGACGCACTCAAGCACCACCAGCGCACCAAGGGAGCCTCATGAGCCACGCGAAGTCCACGCATCCGTCGACGGCACCCCTCGCGATCGGCATCGACATCGGTGGCACCAAGGTGGCTGGCGGTATCGTCGACGGCGACGGCGCCGTCGTCCACCGGGCCCGCCGGGACACGCCCGAGCGATCCAAGAGCCCCAAGGTGGTCGAGGACACCATCGTCTCGGTCGTCGAGGAGTTGCTCGCCCAGGACGCTGACGTCACCGCGATCGGCATCGGGGCAGCGGGGTTCGTCGACGCGGACCGAGCCACGGTCGTCTTCGCACCGCACCTGTCCTGGCGCAACGAACCCCTCCGTGACGCGCTCTCCCGGCGAATCGGGTTGCCGATCTTCGTCGACAACGATGCCAATGCCGCGATCTGGGGGGAGTCGCGCTTCGGCGCCGGAGTGGGCGAGAGTCACCTCGTCATGGTCAATCTGGGCACCGGCATCGGCGGTGGGATCGTCCTCGACGGCAAGGTGGTGCGTGGCCGCCACGGCATCGCGGGTGAGTTCGGGCACATGCAACTGGTGCCAGACGGCATCCGGTGTGAATGCGGGAATCGTGGGTGCTGGGAGCAATATGCCTCCGGCAATGCCCTTGTGCGTGAGGCCCGGGCCCTCATGGACAACCATTCACCGATGGTGACCCCACTGTTTGCGGAGATCTGTGGTGGCCACGACGTGCTGACCGGTCCGGTCATCACCGAGGCCGCCCAAGCGGGTGACCTCCTCGCGCGTGAGTTGCTCGCCGAGATCGGTCGTTGGCTGGGCATTGGCATCGCCGACCTCGCCGCGGCCCTGGATCCGGGTGTGTTCATCATCGGGGGCGGGGTCAGCGCGGCCGGAGACCTGCTGCTCGAGCCGGCCCGAGAGACCTTCCGACGTCACCTCACCGGTCGCGGGTACCGACCCGAGGCCAGGATCGTGGCTGCCGCGCTCGGCAACGAGGCCGGGCTCATCGGGGCTGCGGATCTGGCCCGCCACGACGCCAACCCCTGACGCGGCTGCGCTCGGGCGAGGCGAATCCGTCGTGACCGTGCTCCGCGTCGCGAGTTACAACACCCGCGACTTCCTTGACGATCCGACTGCAGCCGCGGCCGTCGTCCGGGCGATCGCGCCGGATGTGTTGTGCCTCCAAGAGGTGCCACGACGGCTCTGGGCATCCCGGAAGGTGGCGGCGTTTGCGCGGTCCTGCGGCATGCGCTGGATTGGTCGACACCGGGGGAGCGGAGGCACGACAGTCTTTGTGTCGGACGCTGTGGAGATCCGCTCGGCCCGCCACCATCGGCTCCACGTCGCACTCCTGGACCGCACAAGGGGGTATGCCGTGGCGCACCTGGCCGTGCCCGGCTGGCCGCCACTGGTGGTGGCGAGCGTCCACCTCGGCCTTCGGCCGAGCGAACGGGAGGAGCACACGAAGGTGATCCTGCGCAGCCTTGCGGCAGCGTCCGGCGACGTGAGCATTGCGGCCGGTGACCTCAACGAGGGAGCGGATGGGCCGGCATACCGGCGTTTTGTCGAGCCGATGCGCCCAGTCTCGCCGATGGTCCCGACCTATCCGGTGTGGGCTCCACGTGCGGTCCTGGACGTCATCTTCGCCTCGCCCGAGCTGCGGGTCGTCGAGAGCGGGCCAGTGGTGTTGCCCGAGGACCTCGTGCGCAGGGCCTCAGATCACCGACCCACGTGGGTCGACCTCACGCCCGTCTAGCGCCCGGAGTCAGACGCGAGCGCCCGAGTCGTCGTCCTCTGGGTCACGGTGCGCCGGGCCGCGCAGGACGAGGAGGACGAAACCGCCGATCATGAGTGCCAGACCACCCGTGATCCACCACACGCGGTGGAAGGGGTTGGCGAAGTAGATCCAGAGCAGGAGCAGTGGTCCCCCGATGAGGCCGACGACGGCGCCCCAATAGTGCAGGTCCTCACCCGGGGGCAGCGTGACCGGCCCCGGGACGAACTCCTCGTTCTCCTCGGCCTCGATGATCTCGTCGATCGTGGGTCCGGATGCGCCCCGCCACACCGGGATCGAGATCGAGATCGGCGGGTTGATGACCGGGTTGCCCTGCGGACGGGATCCGCGCTCGATGTCGTCGATGATCCGGTCCTCGCCGCCGTCGGTACCAGCGGTGTCGGCAACCGAGGGCGGCTCCCAGTCAGCGACCAGACCGGCAAAGCGAGCGTCGACCTCGTCGTCGCTCAGCCGGGGATCGGCCGGGTCGGTGCTCACGACGGCAACTCCTGCGCGGTTGGGATGGACGGGCTCAATCCTCCCATGGGCTCGGTTAGGCTGCATGGGTCAGGGACGAGAAGGGGCGGCATCGGGTGTTCTATTGGATGCTCAAGACGGTCATCCTCGGACCGATCCTCAAGCTCCTCTTCCGACCCTGGGTCGAGGGTGAGGAACACATCCCGGCCGAGGGCGCGGCGATCTTCGTCAGCAACCATCTCTCCTTCTCCGACTCGATCTTCCTGCCCCTCGTCGTGCCCCGCCGGATGACCTTCCTGGCCAAGGCCGACTACTTCACCGGTGGTGGCCTCAAGGGTCGCCTGACGCGCGCCTTCTTCAAGGGGGCCGGGCAGTTGCCGGTCGATCGCTCGGGTGGTCGGGCGAGCAATGCTGCGCTCGAGGCCGGCCTGAAGGTCTTGCGGGAGGGCGAGTTGCTCGGCCTCTATCCCGAAGGCACCCGTTCACCCGACGGGCGCCTCTACAAGGGCAAGACCGGCGTGGCCCGGATGGCCCTCGAGGCACGGTGCCCGGTCATCCCGGTCGTCATGGTCAACACCGACAAGGTGCAGCCCACCGGGCGGATCATCCCCAAGATCATGCGAGTCGGCGTCCGCGTCGGCACTCCACTCGACTTCTCGCGCTATGAGGGCATGGAGGATGACCGCTTCGTCCTGCGCTCGATCACCGACGAGATCATGTATGCCCTCATGGAGTTGTCGGGCCAGGAGTACGTCGACATCTACGCCGCGCAGATGAAGGACCGGATCCTCA
>DAOLRO010000158.1:0-6945 GCA_035418665.1 Phycicoccus sp. | reverse complement strand
GTTGACACCCATGACGAAGGTCGCGTCCTCGCCCTTGGCCGGGGCGGAGATGATGACCTTCTTGGCGCCACCGTCGATGTGGGCCTTGGCCTTCTCTGCGTCGGTGAAGAAGCCGGTGGACTCGATGACGATGTCGGCGCCGACACCCTTCCAGTCGAGGTTCGCCGGGTCGCGGTCCGCGAAGACCTTGAAGGACTTGCCGTCGACCGTGATCGACTCGTCGTCGAAGGTGACGTCACCCTCGAGACGGCCCAGGACCGAGTCGTACTTGAGCAGCGTGGCGAGGGTCTTGTTGTCGGTCAGGTCGTTGACCGCGACGATCTCGATGTCTGCACCGGACGCCTGGACGGCCCGGAAGAAGTTGCGGCCGATCCGGCCGAATCCGTTGATGCCAACACGAACAGTCACTGTGGAACTGCCTTCCAGCTAGGGGGCGGGTGCCACCGGTTCGGGAGCACCGTGGATCGCTTCAAATCCTATCGTTGGGCCCGTTGCTCCCTGACCTCGGGGCCACGGTACGGACGAGTAGTAAAAGCGCTACCGCACGGACGAGGCTGCAGACGCGGACGGTGTTCCGAGGGGACTCGTCAGTCGTCGAGCATGTCGGGCGTCACGCTGGCCTCGGTGCCGGGGATCCCCAGATCCTGGGCCCGCTTGTCGGCCATCGCGAGGAGGCGACGAATTCGTCCCGCGACGGCATCCTTGGTCATCGCCGGCTGCGCCAACTGGCCGAGTTCCTCAAGGCTCGCCTGCTTGTGGTCCAGACGCAGGCGCCCTGCCTCACGCAGATGGTCGGGGATGTCCTCGCCGAGGATCTCGAGTGCACGCTGCACGCGAGCGCCCGCGGCCACCGCCGCCTGCGCCGACCGGCGCAGGTTGGCGTCGTCGAAGTTCGCCAATCGGTTGGCCGTGGCGCGCACTTCGCGTCTCATGCGGCGTTCCTCCCACGCCAAGACCGCGTCATGGGCGCCCAGCCTCGTCAGCATGGCGCCAATCGCGTCACCGTCACGCAGGACCACCCGATCAATCCCCCGGACCTCGCGTGCCTTGGCCGTGATGCCGAGGCGCCGAGCGGCACCGACGAGGGCGAGGGCTGCCTCGGGTCCGGGACAGGTGACCTCGAGGGCCGACGATCGACCGGGCTCGGTGAGCGATCCATGAGCGAGGAAAGCGCCGCGCCAAGCCGCCTCGGCATCACAGTCCGAGCCCGCCACCACCCGGGGCGGCAGTCCGCGCACAGGGCGTCCCTCACGGTCGACCAGCCCGGTCTGACGGGCGAGGTCGGGCCCACCCTCGACGACACGCACGACATATCGAGATGACTTCCGGAGGCCGCCGGCCGCCAGGACCAGCATCTCGGGGGTGAGTCCGTAGAGCTCGATCAATTCGCGCCGCAGTCGTCGGGCGGCGTTCGCGGTGTCGAGCTCGGCCTCGACCACGACCTGGCGCCCGATGAGGTGGAGTCCCCCGGCGAAACGCAACATGGACGCTACCTCGGCCTTGCGGCAACAGGGCTTGGTCACGATGTGCCGACTGAGCTCGTCCTTGACCCGAGCCGTCATTGCCATGGCGTCATCCTGCCACGCCATTCGTCCCCGGGTGCCACGCCATGACGTCCTGAAGGGCGGCCGCCAGCCGCAGTCGATCGTGCGCGCCGGGCCGATCACGCGCGGCCATGGGTGCAATGACCAACTCGGCACCCAGTTCCTCACAGGCCGCGCGCAAGCCCTCGTCACTCCCGATGGACGGGTCCGCGAGGACGACGTCCAGCGGCACATCGGGTGCATACGCTCGGAAGGACTGAAGGTATTCAGCCGGCGTGAAGCCCACGGTCTCCTTGACGCCCACTTCCAGATTGAGGACGAGGACTCGCTTGGCCCGCGTGACCGCAAGCGCCTCACGCACGTCGGGGACCAAGAGGTGCGGCATGACCGAGGTGAACCACGACCCCGGGCCCAGGACGACCCAGTCGGCCGCCCGGATGGCCGCGACCGATTCCGGGTATGCCGGGGGCTGGCTTGGCACCAGCCGCACTTCCCGCACGCGGTGGGTCGTGGTGGCCACCTCTGCCTGTCCGGTGATGGTCAACACAGCCTCGTCGGACTCGTCATGACCCACGACGTCCGCCTCAATGTCCAGCGGGACCGCGGCCATCGGGAGCACCCTGCCGGATGAGCGCAGCAGTCGCCCCACCAGGTCGAGCCCGCTGACCGGATCATCGAGCAACTCCCACAAGGTGACGATGAGGAGATTCCCGAGGGCGTGCCCTGCGAGCGGCCCCTCACCGGCAAAGCGGTGCTGCAGGACGTCACGCCAGGTGTGGCCCCATTCACTCTCGTCGCACAGGGCAGCCAGAGCCATCCGCAGATCGCCCGGTGGAAGGACGCCGAACTCCTCGCGGAGTCGGCCAGACGATCCGCCGTTGTCCGCGACGGTCACGATCGCCGTGATCTCGTCGGTGAGGAAGCGCAGAGCCGAGAGGGTGGCTGCGAGCCCGTGGCCGCCGCCCAGGGCGGCCACAACCTGGGGCCTCACTCCTGACCCAGGTCGCGATGGACGACGAATGTGCTCGCCCGGTCGGAGGTCAACCTCTGGGCCAGTGCCTCGGCGACGGCGACGGAGCGGTGCTTGCCTCCGGTGCAGCCGACCCCGATCGTCACGTAGCGGCGGCCCTCCCGAACGTAGCCGTCGAGGACCGGTTGCATGAGGCTCACGACCCGGTCGACGAATTCGGCGGCGCCCGGCTGTCCGAGGACGAAGTCCGCGACGGGTGCATCCGTGCCGTTGAGCGCCTTCAGGGTGGGCACCCAGAACGGATTCGGGAGGAAGCGCATGTCGAAGATGAAGTCGGCGTCCAGCGGGATGCCGTATTTGAAGCCGAAGGAGAGGACGGCGACGCGCACGGCTTGGTTGGGCTCGGCCCCGATGAGCGGCAACACCTTCCGGGACAACTGGTGGACGTTGAGCCCCGAGGTGTCGACCACCACGTGCGCACTCGCGCGAAGGTCCCGGAGCAGTTCACGCTCGGCGTGGATGCCGTCGAGCAGTCGTCCCTCGCCTTGAAGGGGGTGGGGTCGGCGGACGGACTCGAAGCGCCGGACGAGGGCCTCGTCCGTGGCATCGAGGAAGATCAGGCGCGGGGTCCAGTCCAGGGCAGCGAGTCCTTCGAGCGCGGCCTGGAGATCCTCGAAGAAGTGCTTGGCACGCGCATCGACGACTGCAGCGATCTTGAATTCGACGCCGCGACTGCGCGCATCTTGCGCGAGCCTGGCCAACTGGAGCAACAACTGGGGGGGCAGGTTGTCGACGACATACCAACCCTGGTCCTCGAGAACGTTGGCCGTCGTCGACCGGCCAGCACCACTCATGCCCGTGACGATGAGAAGGTCCGTTGTCTGCAGGCTTGTCACACTGGGATCACTCGGCGTCATCGTCAAGCACCTCTCCGGTCGACAGATTGATCGCAGGCTGGGCTGAAGAGCCGCTGGCCAACTGTGCCGCAATCGTGGCCGCCAGGGCGGACCCGATGCCGGGCACGGCCATCATCTCCTCGGGTGTGGCCGCCCGGAGTCGCTTCAGGGACCCGAATTCCTTGAGCAAGGCCTTGCGCTTGGCCTCACCCACACCGGGTATGCCGTCCAGTCCGCTGCGCGTCATCGCCTTGCTTCGCCGTTGGCGATGGAACGTGATGGCGAAGCGGTGGGCCTCGTCGCGCACCCGCTGGAGCAGGTAGAGGCCTTCACTCGTGCGCGGGAGGACCAACGGGTGGTTCTGGCCGGGCAACCAGACCTCCTCGAGTCGCTTGGCGAGGCCGATGACGGCCACGTCGACCACCCCGACGTCAGACAGGGCACGCGCCGCTGCGGCGACCTGGGGCTGCCCACCGTCGACGACGACGACATTGGGTGGGTAGGCGAACCGGTTCGGTCTCCCCGTCGTCGGGTCTCGTCGATCGCCCCGGTCGACCTCACCGGGGGCTCCTGATCCGTCGTCCCCGGCGTCGTCAGACAGGGACTCCAGGTCACGGACATGACGCCGGAAACGCCTGGTGAGCACCTCGTGCATGGCCGCGGTGTCATCGGTCCGGCCGGTGAACTCGTCGCCACGCACGATGAAGCGACGGTATTCACTCTTGCGCGGCAACCCATCCTCGAACACGACCATCGACCCGACCACGTCCGTGCCCTGGACGTGGCTGATGTCGAAGCACTCGATCCGCAACGGAGCATCCTCGAGGGCCAACAGGTCCTGGAGTTGCTGCAGGGCCTGACTTCTCGTCGTCAGGTCACCGGCCCGCGCCACCTTGTGGCGAGCCAGACTCTGCGTGGCATTGCGGGTGACGGTCTCCATGAGGGTCCGCTTGTCTCCACGCTTGGGCACCCGCAGGTGAACCGCACTGCCGCGCTTGGTCCCCAGCCACTCCTCGACGACCGTGGGCTCAGCCGGCAGCACCGGGACCAGGATCTCCTTGGGCACCTCGTCCGAGCCGGCCTCGCCGTAGACCTCCTGCAAGAGGTGGCCCAGGACCTCCTCGAGTGTCTCGGCATCCTTCTCCGCGACCCAGCCGCGTTGCCCACGGATGCGCCCACCGCGCACGTGGAAGACCTGCACCGCCACCTCGAGCTCGTCATCCGCGAGGCCGAAGACGTCGGCATCCGTGGCCTCGGAGAAGACCACGGCGGAGCGTTCGAGGACCTTTTCGAGGGCAGCGATGTCGTCACGCAGGCGCGCGGCCCGCTCGAAGTCCAGCTCGGCGGCAGCCGCCCGCATCTCAGCGCCGAGCCGCTTGAGGAAGACCCCGGACTCCCCTGCCATGAAGTCACAGAACTCTTCGGCGATCACGCGATGGTCGGCCGCGTCGATCCGGCCGACACAGGGCGCGGAGCACTTGTCGATGTAGCCGAGCAGACACGGGCGCCCGACCTGTTCGGCCCGGCGAAAGACCCCTGATGAGCAGGTGCGGATCGGGAAGACGCGAAGCGCTTGGTCGAGGACCTCACGAATCGCCCAGGCGTGGGCGTACGGCCCGAAGTAGCGGGTCCCCTTGCGCTTGGCACCCCGCATCACCTGCGCTCTCGGGAAGTCCTCGCCCATGGTGACCGCGAGATAGGGATAGGACTTGTCATCGCGGTATTTGACGTTGAAGCGTGGGTCGAACTCCTTGATCCACGCATATTCGAGTTGCAGCGCCTCGACCTCGGTGCGCACCGTCGTCCATTCGACCGAGGCCCCGGCGCGCACCATCTGGCGGGTCCGCGGGTGCAGCGCCACCTGGTCCTGGAAGTAGGACGACAGCCTGGGCCGGAGCGACTTCGCCTTGCCGACATAGATGACCCGGCCGTGCTCGTCCCGGAAGCGATAGACCCCGGGGTCGACAGGAATGTCACCCGTCGCGGGGCGATAGGAGCGGGGGTCGGCCACCGTCTCACCCTAAGGTCCCCCAACGACAGCGGGAGGGGACCTCGACACGGACGGCGGCTCACGGCATACACAGGCAAAGCCGTCGTATGCCGTGGCGCACCCGTCGTCGTCAGGTGACAGTGATGCCGTCGGCGGTGACGCTCACCGACTTGGGCGACAGGCCGGAGGTCGCGGGTCCCTTCTTCACCGCCCCGGTGGCGATGTCGAAGGTGCTGCCATGACAGGGGCAGGTGATCACACCATCGGCCACGCCCGTGACCGGGCAACCCTGATGGGGGCAGATTGAGGAGAAGGCCTTGAAGTCACCCTCGGTGGGTTGGGTGATCACCACCTTGAGGAGGGTGAGGATCTTGCCGCCACCGACGGGAATCTCGGCGGCCTTGACGAGCTCGCCGGCTGCACTGGCTGCGGCACTCGTCGCGGCAGACCCCGCCGATGAGACCGCCTCACCGGCCTGCGACGCCACGCTGCTCGCTGCGTGACCGACCTGGTCGGAGGCGTCTGCGCAGCCGGTGAGGACGGCACCTGCCACCGCACTCGCCCCGACGGCGTGGATGGCTCCGCGACGAGTCAGCTCGCTCATGGCACTCTCCTTGATGATCTCTCTACTGCTCAGATGGGCCGAGACTAAGTGGCGGATCGGATCTGTAGGGGGTCAAGACCCTCACGATCTCCTGTGAAGAGCCGCCGAGGCAGACACCTTTTGGTAACGACTCGACATCAAGGCGCCCAAGGCACTCACGGTCGGGACCGGGTCATGGTTAGAGTCAGCCTGCCTGCGACCGATCGCGGGCCAGGGCTCACCCGCCCGATGAAATGAACTCTTCAGGAGGAAACGTGTCTCAGCGTTCCGTGGTGGCCGTCGGCGCCTCCATGCTCGTTGCGTCCCTTGCGCTCGCCGGTTGTGGCACGCGCGATGGAGGTGACTCGGGCACCAGCGGTGACTCGGGCAACAAGGTCGCCAAGATCGGCGTCATCGCCCCGCTCTCCGGCGACCTCGCCGCGCTCGGCAAGGGCATCCAGCACTCGGTCGAGCTTGCGGTCAAGCAGGCGAACGAGAAGAAGGCCATCCCCGGCTGGACCCTCGAGGTCTCGGCCCAGGACGACGAGGCCAAGCCCGACGTGGGCAAGAACGCCGCCACGAAGCTGTCCGGTGACGCGGACGTCGTCGGCGTGGTCGGCACCCTCAACTCCAGCGTTGCCCAGAGCGTCCAGCCGGTCCTCGACACGGCCAAGATCGTTCAGGTGTCCCCCGCCAACACGAACCCGTCCCTGACCCAGGGCGCGGACTTCGCCACGGCCCCGAAGCGCACCTACGCCGGCTACTTCCGTACCTGCACCACGGACTCGGTCCAGGGCCCGTTCGCGGCCCAGTACCTGTTCAACAAGGCAGGCATCAAGGAGGTCGCGACCGTCCACGACAAGAAGACCTACGGCCAGGGCTTGGCCGAGGCCTTCACCAAGGAGTTCGAGAAGCTCGGCGGCAAGATCGTCGCGGCCGAGACGATCAACCCGGATGACGAC
>DAOLRO010000157.1:0-6957 GCA_035418665.1 Phycicoccus sp. | reverse complement strand
CCTCGACCTGGTCGTAGTCGATGTCCTCGGTGTCCTTGTCGACGCCGTAGTGCACTGCGTTGAACCACTTGCCCGAGAAGGAGACCTTGGTGCCGTGGGTCAGGTGGCCGCCGTGGGGCAGGCTCATCGCGAGGATGGTGTCACCAGGGCTCATGAAGGCCCCATAGACGGCTTGGTTCGCACTGGCGCCGGAGTGCGGCTGGACGTTGGCGTGATCGGCATCGAAGAGTGCCTTGCACCGCTCGATGGCAAGGCTCTCGGCCTTGTCGACCTCGGAGCAACCGCCGTAGTAGCGGCGGCCCGGGTAGCCCTCGGCGTATTTGTTCGACAGGGTCGAGCCCAGCGCGGTGAGGACCTCGGGGCTGGACATGTTCTCGGAGGCGATGAGCTGCAGCCCGTCGCGCAGGCGCTCGAGCTCGGAGACGAGGACATCCGCGATCTCGGGGTCGAAGGCCTGGAGGGCGGCGTAGTCGGAACCGTAGAACGTGTCACTCATCGCGAGGCTTCTCCTGGGAATCACTGGTGGGACTGGATGTCGAGGCTTCTGGTGCCGCCGGTTCCGCGGCCAACTCTAGAGGCTGGTCAGGGCCAGGCTGAGCGAGCAACGGGTCGGTGACCGCACGGATGTCAGCTTCGGACAGGGCGCCCTCACGCAGGACGACCGGCTCGCCCCCGGTGCAGTCGACGATCGTGGACGCCAGGCCACCCCGAGCCGTGCCTCCATCGAGATAGAAGGTCACGGCCGCCCCGAGCTGGGCCGCGGCATCGAGCACCGTGCGGGACGCCGGGTGGCCGGTGCGGTTGGCGCTGCTCACCGCCATGGGCCCGACTGCACGCAGGATCGCGAGCGCGACCTCGTCGTCGGGCATCCGAAGGGCGACGGTGCCCGCGGTCTCGCCGAGGTCCCACATGAGGGATGGCTGCGCCTGGAGGACGAGGGTCAACGGTCCCGGCCAGAAGCGTTCGATGAGCGCCTGCGCAAAGGCAGGGACATCTGTGGCCAGCCCGTCGACGGTGCGAGCCTCCGCGATGAGGACCGGGGGCGGCATCTCCCGGCCCCGGCCCTTGGCGGCGAGCAACGCACGGACGGCCTCGACGCTGAAGGCATCGGAGCCGATCCCGTAGACGGTGTCAGTCGGGAGGACCACCAGCTTGCCCTCACGGACACCGTCGACCACCTTCGGGAGGGCGTCGGCCACCCCCTCGGGAGTGGTGCAGTCAAAAACAGGAGACATGGAGTCAGCCTAGGCCTGCCCCAAAGCCCCGCTGGACATCATTTCGGGCCTACGTTGGGCAGGTCGGCGGGCCGCCGAGGACCCGCCCCGATGAAGGAGGACTGACATGCGTGGTTCCGGTCTCATCTGGACGATCGTCGGTGTGCTGCTGATCGTCGCTCTGCTCATCTACATCTTCTGATCCGTGGGACCGACCCATCGGGTCGGCCCACTCATCGTGGCCCGGCGCCTTCTCGGCGTCGGGCCACGGTCGTGCGCGGGCGACCGTTCAGATCGGGGAGGTCCTCGAGGTCCACCCAATTGCCGCTTCGCGCGAGAGCTTCCGGCAGGGTCGCTCCCTGCACGTCGGCGTGCTCCATGACCAGGACACCTCCGGGCCGCAGCAGATGCGCTGCTCGGGCCGCGACCAGCCGTGGGATCGCCAGTCCGTCGGCACTGCCTCCGTAGAGCGCGACCTGCGGGTCATGGTCACGCACCTCGGGATCGTTGGGCACGGCACCCGTCGGGATGTAGGGGGGGTTGGACACGACGACGTCGACGATCCCCTCGAGTTCACCGAAGCAAGTCACCGCGTCCCCGAGTTGTAGGTCGATGTCCAGCCCGGTCCGCTCGACGTTGCGCGTCGCCCACGCGTGGGCCTCGGGCGAGAGCTCGACCGCGTACACCACCGCACCAGGGACCTCGTCCTTGATGCTCAGGGCAATGGCCCCTGACCCAGTGCACAGGTCAACAACGAGGGGGTATGCCGTGCCGCCGGCGATCGCAGCCAGCGTCGCCTCGATCGCATGGCCGGCCACCGACTCGGTCTCGGGTCGGGGGACGAAGACACCCGGGCCCACCTCGAGCGTCAGGTGGCGGAAGTGCGCGCGACCGGTCAGGTGCTGCAACGGGATTCGTGAAGCCCTGTCACTGACCAGCATCTCGAAGCGGGCCGTAGTGCCGGACTCCATGGCATCGCGCATCACCATCCGACGACGTACCTCGGCACTGTCCACCCCGAGCACGAAGGCCATCAGTTCGACAGCATCGACCTCCGGCGACCCGACCCCAGCGTCGGCGAGTCGGCCGACGGCGGCCTGCACCACGGCATACACCGTCGTTGCGTCCGCGTCACGGGCAGTCATGGGTGCCCTCGGCGCGGACTCAAGGAGGGGGAACTCATGACTGGCCTGCGGCATCGAGTTTGGCGGCCTCGTCGGCAGCGATCGCCGACTCGACGATCGGGTCGAGTTCACCCCCGAGGGCGATGTCGAGGTTGTAGGCCTTGTAGCCGGTGCGGTGGTCGGCGATGCGGTTCTCGGGGAAGTTGTAGGTGCGGATCCGCTCGGAGCGGTCGACGGTGCGGACCTGGCTCGCCCGCGCATCGCTGGCTTCGGCTGCCGCGGCGTCGGCAGCGATCTGACGCAGGCGGGCACGCAGGACGCGCATCGCCGCCTCGCGGTTCTGGAGTTGGGACTTCTCGTTCTGGCAGGTGACGACGGTTCCGGTCGGGAGATGCGTGATACGCACGGCCGAGTCGGTCGTGTTGACGCTCTGGCCGCCGGGGCCACTGCTTCGGAAGACATCGATGCGCAGGTCGTTGTCGTGGATCTCCACCTCGCCCGCATCCTCCACCTCGGGCATGACCCAGACCCCGGCGGCGCTCGTGTGGATGCGTCCCTGACTCTCGGTCACGGGCACGCGCTGGACCCGGTGCACCCCGCCCTCGTACTTGAGTCGCGCCCACGGTGCCTCGCCCGGGCCGGGCGTGCCCTTGGCCTTGATCGAGACCTGGACGTCCTTGTAGCCCCCCAGATCGGACTCCGTCGCGTCGAGGACCTCGGTGCGCCAGCCCCGCTGCTCGGCATAGCGGAGGTACATGCGCAGCAGGTCGCCGGCGAAGAGGGCTGACTCCTCGCCGCCCTCCCCTGCCTTGACCTCGAGGATCACGTCGCGGTCGTCGTCGGGGTCGCGCGGGATCAGGAGTCGGCGAAGGCGCTCGGCGGCCTCGTCAGCGCCGCGTTGGAGATCGGGCAGTTCGTCGGCGAAGGCAGGGTCGTCCTCGGCGAGTTCGCGCGCCGCCTCCAGGTCGCCCGTGGTGGCCACCCACGTCCGGTATGCCGTGACGACCGGTCCCAGCGCGGCATACCGCTTGTTGATCTCCCGAAGGCGGTCAGGGTCCGAGGCGATCGCGGGATCGGCCATCGAGGCCTCGAGCTCGGCGTGCTCGGCGGCCAGTGCGACGGCGGACTCGAACACGGGACTCCTTGGCTGGGTGGTCGGACAACGGAATGCGCCGGCTCTGTCTCGTGCGGAGACGGAGCCGGCGCATCGGTGACACTACTTGGCGGCCTTCTTGCCGTAGCGGGCCTCGAAGCGGGCCACGCGGCCACCGGTGTCGAGGATCTTCTGCTTGCCCGTGTAGAACGGGTGGCAGGCGCTGCAGACCTCGGCGCTGATCTTGCCGCTCTCGGCAGTGCTGCGGGTGGTGAACGTGTTGCCGCAGGTGCAGGTGACCGTGGTCTCCGCGTAGTTGGGGTGAATGTCCTTCTTCACGAGAATCTCTCCTTGAGATGTGCCTGGATGTCTCCGGGTCGGCGAGCCCATCACGGTGATGCAAGCCCTTGGGCGCCCCGACTGCATCCACTCGTTTGCCCGATGAAGGGCGGATGCTCAGGAACGCGTCACGTGCCGTGAACCGGTCCAGCAAACCAGTGTAAGGCAGATGCGGGACCCGATATTCCACGTCGGGACCCTGGGCCAGCAGAGTTGTGTCCGGCGGCTCGGGCAATCAACTGCCCCCTCTGCAGGACATTCAGCAGTTCGGTGACCAAGCTCAACCGCTTCTCCGGCCGGATCCGGTCGCCGTGAGTTGGCGATGACCACGGGCCACCTGCTCCATGAAGGCACTCGCCTGCAGCCGCAGCCCCAGCACGGGGATGCGCAGCACGGTGTCCTCCGTCAGAACGACGTCATTCTGGCGCAGGGCATCCTCTACTGGGTTGAGCGCCCAGGCGTGGTGCCCGCCATCGATCTCGACGACCAGACCGATGTCCTCCCATGCAACATCGAGGTAGATCCGCCCATCAGCGCCCCTGCGCACCACCTGTCGGCTCGGAAGGGGGAGACCGTGGCCACGACACAGGGCGGCGAAGTCGAGTTCACCCAGCGATTGGGCACCATCGCAGATGTCCGTGATGACTGCGTCAAGGAAGGACCGCCGAGTGCTTCGGCGGAAGGTCTTCCACACCGCCAGCAGGCGATCCGGATGCACCAGCCGCTGTTGGACCGTCATGCACAACACGAGGGCTGCTTCGCGATCGGATCGAGCCCAGTGCGCCGCGCGGATCACCGCATGTTCCGATCGCGTCCGTGGCAGGCCCGCCTCGAGGACCGGTCCCAGATCGCGACGAAGGTGCAGCCTCACTCCGAGCAGTTGATGGCCCTTGTGCCGATTTGGCAGAGCGACATCGATGCGCGCCGGCTCAAAACCCTTGAGCCCTCCTGCGCCGAGCGCACAGGCACCATCCAGCACGGCACCCGAACCCGACTCCCAGACGGCCCACCACAGGCGAGCCCTGCCCTCCATGGGACCGGTCCCGATGATCACCGTGTGCCGCCCGGCAGCCGTCCATCGACCCGCCGTGACCTCGGAGCGGACATCAGCACGCGACACCCCGAGGTCGCGCAGGTCTCGCCGATGAGCAACGCCGTCGTGGATCGCGGCCAGCGTGGCAGCACGCGCTGCCCGCTCCTCGCGGGTCAGGCGTGACGTGGGCGCAACTGGCATGACTCGACCCTGCCGGAGCCGCCGATGCCCCCGCAGGATCCCTGTGGACAACCCACTCCTGTGGACAAAAGGTTTGTGTCCTGCGGATCGGGCAATCAACTGCCCGTTCCGCCGGACACTGGGAGCGCGAGGACCGGAGTCCTAGAGTCGGGAGTCATGAAGTACGGATTCGTGGTGCCGTGGGCTCGGGAGGTCGAGTTCGTGGAGCTCGCGCGTCTGGCCGAGGACAGCGGCTGGGACTTGGTCTGCACCTGGGAGCCCGTCTTCGGGCAGGACCCGTGGGGCCAACTCGCCGCCGCGGCCGTCTCCACCGCGCGCATCCGGCTCGGCACCCTGCTCACTCCGGTGCCAGCACGACGGCCCTGGGAACTCGCAGCGCAATGCGGCACGGTCGACCGCCTGAGCAACGGTCGGCTCACCCTCGGGGTCGGATTGGGAGCAGTCAACGCGAACTGGTCCTCCTTCCTCCCCGACGAGGGCCGTGCCACCCGCGCCGCCCAACTCGACGAAGGCCTCGCCATCTGGTCCGGTCTCCTTGCCGGACAACCCTTTGCGTATGCCGGGGCGCACTGGAGGGTCGAACCCGTCACCGAGCTGGCCCCTCCCCCACCCGTCCAGCAACCTCATCCGCCGGTCTGGTGCGTCGGCGCACTGGTGCCCGGAAAGGAACGCCAGCCCTCCCTCGAACGGGCGGCTCGCTGGCAGGGGATCCTCCCGGCCGTCGTGGGACAGGAGGGCCACAGTGGCCTCACCCACGAGCGGTTCGATGACCTCGTGACCCGGCTGCGCGGCATACGGGAGGGTTTGGGTTTGCCGTGGGAGGGCTACGACGTCGTCGTCGAGGGCGACAGCCACGGTGACTTCGGCGCGATCCACGATCGGCCGCAGTCGTGGGCCGACCAAGGGGCCACCTGGTGGGTCGAGTCGTGGTGGGACCTGCCCGACTCCCCCGATGGACTGGCCGAGCTCCGGCGTCGCGTGGCATCAGGGCCTCCGCAATGACCCTGCGCATGGCCACGTCGGCCGACGCGGAGGCGATGGTGCTGCTACGCCAGCTCATGTTCGACGCGATGGGCGTAGACACGTCCATCCCCGGCTGGGAGGCGGCGGCACGGACGTGGTTCGAGCAGCGACTCGGCCGGCCGGAGGTTCACGGTGTACTCATCGAGGAAGACGGGGTCGTGGTCGCGGGCGGACTGGCCGAGGTGCAACTGCTCGTGCCAGGGCCTGGCAACCCGAATGGCTCGACCGGACTGATCTCCAATGTCGCCACTGAGCCGGAGTATCGGGGTCGGGGCCATGCAACGACCGTCATGTCCGAACTCGTCCGGTGGCTTCGCGAGCAGACCGACGCCACCCGCATCGACTTGTTCGCCACCGAGTCTGGTGGGCGGATCTACACGTCGATGGGCTTCGTCGAGGTCGGTCAGCCGGCCATGCGCTTGCGAGTGCCGCGTTGAGCAGGGTCACGATCCGCGAGCGTCGAATTGAGGACATCCCGCGGCTGGTCGAAATCCTCGCCGAGCAGCAGCCGCAGAGCCGCTATCCCTTCCGGTGGCCACTGCCCTTCCCGACCGAGCAGTTCATCGCTCGAGAGCACGAGCTCGCTGCCTTCGTCGCCGAGCTGGACGGCGAGGTCGTGGGCCATGTCTGCATCCAGTCAGTGAGGGGGCAGGCGATCACGCATGCGCATGTCGACGACTCGCTCGACAGGGCGTGGTCGGCCGGTCATGGACGGCCCGCCGCAGACCTGGCCACGGTGTCATCGCTCTTCACCGCCCTGTCGGCCCGAGGTCATGGGGCCGGCGGCACCCTGCTGGACGCAGCGGTGGCGTGGATCCGCGCCCACGATCTGGCGCCCTGCCTGGACGTCGTCCAGCGCCATTCCGTCGCGCTCAAGGTCTACGAGGCCCGCGGGTGGATCCGCGTCGGGGAAGCTCGACCGCCGTGGCT
>DAOLRO010000156.1:0-6992 GCA_035418665.1 Phycicoccus sp. | reverse complement strand
CCTTGGGGGCCAGGATGTAGCGCTTCTCGCCGTCGGCGTAGTGCAGCAGCGCGATGCGGGCGGTGCGGTTGGGGTCGTACTCGATGTGAGCGACCTTGGCCGGGATGCCGTCCTTGTCGTGGCGACGGAAGTCGATCACGCGGTAGGCGCGCTTGTGGCCACCACCGATGTGACGGGTCGTGATCCGACCGTTGCTGTTGCGGCCACCGGACTTGGTGAGCGGACGGACCAGCGACTTCTCAGGCGTGGTGCGCGTGATCTCGACGAAGTCGGCCACGCTCGAGCCACGACGGCCAGGCGTCGTCGGCTTGTACTTGCGGATACCCATTGTTTGTCCTCAGTCTCCTCAGGCGCCGGCGCTGCCGAAGATGTCGATGGTGCCCTCGCGGAGGGTCACGATCGCGCGCTTGGTGTCCTTGCGCTTGCCGATGCCGAAACGCGTGCGACGGGCCTTGCCCACCCGGTTCATCGTGTGGACCGACGCGACCTTGACGCCGAAGATCTCCTCGACGGCGATCTTGATCTCGGTCTTGTTCGAGCGCGGGTCGACGATGAAGGTGTACTTGCCCTCGTCGAGCAGCCCGTAGGACTTCTCCGACACGACCGGCGCGATCAGGATGTCGCGGGCGTGCTTGCGGTTGATTGCGGTGCTCACTTGTCTTCCGCCTTCTTCTTGCTGCCGGCCTTGGTGAAGCCAGCGGCCTCAGCGGCGTCGGCGTCCTTGAACCAGAACTCGGCGACGGTGGCGTCGTACCACTGGCCGTCGGGCTCGTGGTAGAGGCCGCTGTCGGCGTTGCCCTTGACGAGGTAACCCTTGGGGGCGGACCCGTCCTTGAGCGGGGCCTTGGCGCCCTTGGGCAGCTCGACCTTGTCGGCGTCGGCGTCCTCGTCGGAGGCGGCAGCCTCAACCGGAGCCTCGGTCTCGACGACCTCGGAGACGAGCGCAACGGGCGCGACCGCGTCGGTGCCGTCTTCGACGACGACCGGGTCGGACCCGACGGCGGTGGCACCGGGGCCGGCGACGAAGACGTCGTAGGCGGCCTTGGTGAAGACCACGTCGTCGGCGCAGAGCACGTCGTAGGTGTTGAGCTGGTCAACGGCCAGGACGTGGACGTTGTCGAGGTTGCGGACCGACTTCAGCGACACGATGTCGGTGCGGTCGAGCACGATGAGCATGTTCTTGCGCTCGGTCAGACCGGCCAGCAGCGCCACCGCGTCCTTGGTCGACGGGGCGGTGCCCGTGACGAGGGACTCGACGACGTGGATGCGGCCGTGACGCGCCCGGTCGGACAGGGCTCCGCGCAGGGCGGCAGCCTTCATCTTCTTGGGGGTGCGCTGGGCGTAGTCGCGCGGCTGCGGGCCGTGGACGGTGCCACCGCCGGCGAACTGCGGCGCGCGGGTCGAGCCCTGACGGGCGCGACCAGTGCCCTTCTGCTTGTACGGCTTCTTGCCACCACCGCGGACCTCGCCGCGGGTCTTGGTGGCGTGCGTGCCCTGGCGCGCGGCGGCGAGCTGGGCGACGACGACCTGGTGGATCAGCGGAACGTTGGTCTGGACGTCGAAGATCGACGCCGGCAGATCAACCGACACAGCCTTGGCTGCAGTCTTGGTTGCCATCTGAATCAGGCTCCCTTCGCGGCGGTACGGACGAGGACGACCGCGCCACGGGGGCCGGGCACGGCACCCTTGACGAGCAGCAGGCCCTTGTCGGCGTCGACGGCGTGGACCGTCAGGTTCTGGGTGGTCTGGCGCACGCCGCCCATGCGGCCGGCCATGCGCATCCCCTTGAAGACACGACCCGGGGTGGCGCAGCCACCGATCGAGCCGGGCTTGCGGTGGTTGCGGTGGGCACCGTGGCTGGAGGAGACGCCGTGGAAGCCGTGACGCTTCATGACACCGGCGAAGCCCTTGCCCTTGGTGGTGCCGGTGATGTCGACGACCTGGCCGGACTCGAAGGTCTCGGCGGAGAGCTCCTGGCCCGCGGCGTAGTCGCCAGCGTCCAGGGTGCGCAGCTCGACGAGGTGACGGCGCGGGGTGACCCCGGCCTTCTCGAAGTGGCCGGTCAGCGGCTTGGTCACCTTGCGCGGGTCGATCTGGCCGTAGCCGATCTGCACCGCGGCATAGCCGTCCTTGTCGGCCGTGCGCACCTGGGTGACCACGTTGGAACCGACCTCGATGACGGTGACGGGAACGAGACGGTTGTCCTCGTTCCAGACCTGGGTCATGCCGAGCTTGCGCCCGAGCAGGCCCTTGATGTTCTTCTCTGCAGTCATGACGTGCCTCAGAGCTTGATCTCGATGTTGACGTCAGCCGGGAGGTCGAGGCGCATCAGCGAGTCGACGGCCTTGGGCGTCGGGTCGATGATGTCGATGAGGCGCTTGTGGGTGCGCATCTCGAAGTGCTCGCGGCTGTCCTTGTACTTGTGCGGCGAACGGATGACCACGAAGACGTTCTTCTCCGTGGGCAGCGGCACAGGGCCCACCACCGTCGCGCCGGCACGGGTGACCGTGTCGACGATCTTCCGCGCGGAGTTGTCGATGACCTCGTGGTCATACGACTTCAACCGGATGCGGATCTTCTGTCCCGCCATATCAGGCTTCCGTTCTCTTGAGCATCGGTCCTACGTGTGTGGCCGGATCCCCTGGACCCTCCGACCCCCGCGGTCGGGCGTGTCGCGCCCGCTCCGCGTCCCGCGGGCACACGCTCACGCGTGCATCCGCTCGTGGGATCACAGGTTCCGGGAGACCCGGAACGCCTGACTCTTCGCGTGGACCCGCCCCGCGTCGCGGTTCGGCACTCCCATCGCGGTGGGCAACCGCACTCCCGCGTCCGAGGACAGGGGCGCGTGGCTGCACGCCAAGCAACCTGACAAGTGTGCCAGAGCCACACGGCATACCCCAAATCGGGGCTGGCTCTCCCTGCGACCGCCCCTTACACCCCTTGGGTATGCCGTCCGCGCACCTGCGATTTCATGGCGCGTCCCAGCCACCGCACCTCCCGTTGAGAGTGCACGACTTGCCGGTGGATCGAGTGTTTGCTCGGGGTGTCGTGCACTCTCAACGGAACGGATCGGCGCGTCATTAGGGTGGTCGCCATGTCTCGCCCCACGATTCGGACGCAGCGGTTGGTGCTGGAGCCGATGTCGTGGGACCACCTCGATGAGCTCTGCGCGCTCGACGCAGATGCCGAGGTCATGCGCTTTCTGGGAGCGCCGCGCACGGCGGACGAGGTGCGGGCCAAGATTCCTGACCGCCTCTCCCCCAGCGACGACGCCCTCGGCCTTGGGTTCTGGTGCGGCTTCGAGCGGGGCATGTTCGTGGGGTGGTGGTGCCTGTCCCTCGAGGGGCCGGAACTGGCCGAGATCGGATGGCGGCTGCACCGGCGGGCCTGGGGCCGAGGCCTGGCAACCGAGGCGGCCGCGGCTCTGCTCGAGCACGGCTTCGAGACCGTGGGCCTCGAGCGGATCATCGCCGAGACGCTGGCGGTCAACCTCGCGAGCCGCGGCGTGATGCGCAAGCTGGGGATGACCCACGAGAGCACCGAGCCCATCGGCCCGAACGAGCCGGAGGCCACGCTCCCGGGCGCCGCCGAGGGGATGGTGCGCTACGAGATCATCAGGGAACGCTGGGCGTCGGGCTGACTCGTCCGCCTCGCGCTCGGATCCGGCCGATGACGCGTGGACCGAGGCTCACGGCTGCGACGCCCACGACAAGAAGCACGCCACCCGCCGTCGCGAGTGCAGTGAACCGTTCCCCGTCGGCCAGCGCTGCCGTGACGATGCCGACGGCCGGGACGAGCAGGCTGAAGGGTGCGACCTCGGACGCGGGATGGTGATGGAGCAGCCAGTTCCAGATGCCATAGCCGACCAGCGAGGAGAGCACGGCCGTGTAGGCCGTGGAGGCGATGTTGACCCAGGTGAGATGGGTCAGGGCGTGGACGACGACCGACGGTCCGTCGAGGCCCGCTGAGAGCGCGAGCAGTGGCAGCGGCACGACCAGGCCGGACCACACCGTCAACCCAAGGCCCCCCTCGACCTTGAGCCACCGCACGAGGACGTTGCCCAGGCCCCAGCAGGCGGCACCGGCGATCGTGAGCAGAAGCGCTCCGAGGGGGATGTGGCCGCCACGTCCCAACCCGACGATCGCCAAGCCGGCCACGCCGAGGGCGACGCCGAGCCATTGGATCGCGACCGGCCGCTCGGCCAGGACGAGGGCCGCGAGGCAGACCGTGAAGACGGCTTGGAGCTGGAGGATCAGCGACGCGAGGCCGGGCGGCATCCCGGCGGTGAGGCTCGAGTAGAGAAAGGCGAACTGGCCGAGCGACATCGCGGCGCCGATGGCCAGGACCTTCCACAGGGGCCCGGAGGGTCGGCGGACGAACGGGATGGCCAGGATGACGACGAGGAAGCGGAGCGCGACGAAGAGCAATGGCGGTACGCCGACCAGCCCGCGCTCGATGACGACGAAGTTGGCGCCCCAGATCGCGGTGACGAGGACGGCGGCGAGCGCATGACGAAGTGGCACGGGACCATCGTCGCGACTGGAACCATTCAGCACCAGCGATTGTTTGGACACGGTTCCATGTACATTCGCTTCATGATCGCGCTCGAGCACCTGGTCACCCTTCGCGCTGTCCATCGCACCGGTTCGGTCAATGCGGCGGCCGACGCCCTGGGCTTCACTCCCTCGGCGGTCTCCCAGCAGGTCAAGCGCCTCGAGCGACAGGTTGGAGCACCTGTCCTCGAACGTGTCGGTCGAGGGGTCGTGCTCAACGTGCTCGGTCGCCACCTGGTCGAGGAGAGCACCGATCTGCTCACCCGTCTCGAGGCGCTCGAGTCCGGCCTGGACCGAGTCAAGGAGGGGCCCGTCACGGGGACCGTTCGGCTGGCCGCCTTCTCCACCGCCGTGCGTGGCCTGGTCGCGCCCTCACTGCGCAGGTTGCGCGAGATTCATCCGACCCTTGACGTCACGGTCCTCGAGCTCGACCCGCACGACGCGATCGCTGCAGTGGCAACGGGCACGGCGGACGCCGCTCTCGCGCACAACTGGGGCGACCTGCCCCTGCCCTTCCCCGACCACGTCGAGGTCGTGACCTTGGGGATCGACACCGCTGATGTCCTCGTCCATCATCGACACCCGCTCGCGGGGTCCACCGGCGTGACCGCGACTGACCTCGCTGAAGAGGTGTGGGTGTGCGCCCCCGAGGGTTCGGTCTGCCATGGCTGGTTGACCCACATGTTCGACCGTTGCGGCATCCGCCCGCAGATTCGGCACTGGGCGATGGAGTTCTCCTCCCAGATCGGTCTGGTCGACGAAGGGGTCTGCATCGCGCTCGTCCCACGACTGGGTCGTGAGGTCCTCTCCGAGTCGATCGTGCCCATCCCACTGCGCGATCCAGCTCCAACCCGTCGGGTCATGATGACGTGGCGCGCATCCATGGCCCCCTCCCCCGCCATCGCCGCGGTCCGTGAGGCGCTCACGGCCGAGTGCGCAGGTCGATTGGCAGCCCCGTCGGCGACTTTGTGAAACTCTTCACAAAGTCCTGCCTCACGGCATACGCTGAATTTCATGGCCGTTGACGAGAGCGTGACCAGCACCCAGACCAGCCCGGTGAATCCCCTCGAGCAGGGTGGCAAGCACCGCATCGTCATCATCGGATCCGGCTTCGGCGGCCTCTTCGCCGCGCGTCAACTGCGGCGGCGCAAGGACGTCGAGATCACCCTGATCGCCAAGACGACCCACCACCTCTTCCAGCCCCTCCTCTATCAGGTGGCCACCGGCATCCTGTCCGAGGGCGAGATCGCGCCGGCGACCCGCGAGGTCCTGTCGAGCCAGAAGAACGTCCAGGTCCTGCTCGGCGAGGTGACCGACCTCCAACTCGACTTCAAGACGGTGATCCACGAAGTCATGGGCCGGCAGACGGTGACGCCCTACGACACCCTGATCGTGGCGGCCGGGGCCGGGCAGTCGTACTTCGGCAACGACCAGTTCGCCGACCATGCGCCAGGCATGAAGTCGATCGACGACGCGCTCGAGCTGCGAGGCCGGATCTTCGGGGCCTTCGAGCTGGCCGAGCTGGCGCCGACTCAGGCCGAGCGCGAGCGACTCCTGACCTTCGTCGTCGTGGGTGCCGGCCCGACCGGGGTCGAGATGGCCGGCCAGATCGCCGAGCTCGCCCAACGCACCCTCAAGAACGACTTCCGCGTCATCAACCCCCGCGACGCCAAGGTGATTCTGCTCGACGCCGGTCCCAAGGTGCTGCCGAGTTTCGGCGAGAAGCTGAGCGACCTGACGCAGGAGCGCTTGGAGCGGATGGGCATCGAGGTCCGCACGTCGACCAAGGTCATCGACGTCGACGCCACGGGCCTGGAGATCGAGCGGCCGGATGGCACGCGCGAGCGGATCGAGTCCAAGGCCAAGGTGTGGGCAGCGGGCGTGTCCGGCTCCCCCTTGGGTCGGCAGATCGCCGCGCAGAGCGAGTCCGGGCTGGACCGGGCGGGCCGGGTGGAGGTGAACGCCGACCTCACGGTCAAGGGCCGGCCGGAGGTCTTCGTCATCGGTGACCTGATGGCGCTCGACGGCCTGCCCGGTGTGGCTCAGGTCGCGATCCAGGGCGCGAAATATGCCGACAAGGTCATCCTGGCGCGGTTGGACGACAAGCCCGCTCCCCCGGCGTTCGCCTACTTCGACAAGGGCTCGATGGCCACCATCTCGCGCTTCTCGGCGGTCGTGTCGATGGGCAAGATCCAGTTCGGCGGCTTCATCGCCTGGCTGGCCTGGCTCGGGTTGCACATCGTCTACCTCACGGGGTTCAAGTCGCGGGTGACGACCCTGCTGCACTGGCTCATCACCTTCATCGGCCGAGGGCGCGCGCAACGTGTCACCACGGCTCAGCAGGTGTTGGGCCGTAGGGCGCTCGAGCGGCTCACCGAGCACCAGACCGAGTTGCCGCCCGTGGCCGTCGACCCCGACCAGTGGGACGCGCAGCCGCCG
>DAOLRO010000155.1:0-7023 GCA_035418665.1 Phycicoccus sp. | reverse complement strand
GGGGAGGCCATCCCGGACTGGTCGGGCGGCACCCGCTTGGCGGACGGCATACGCCATTTTCTGTCTCGCTGGGGTCGGCGGGGGATGGCCCGCGGCGCTGTTGTCGTCATCATCAGTGACGGCTGGGAGCGCGGTGACCCGATGGAGTTGGGTGAGCAGGTGCGGCAACTGAAATCGTTGGCGCACAAGGTGATCTGGGCAAACCCGCACAAGGGCGCGCTGACCTATGAGCCCGTGCAGGGCGGCATTGTGGCCTCCCTTCCGCACCTCGATGCGTTCGTCGCGGGACACTCGCTGGCGGCCTTCGAGGAGTTGACCGAGGTGGTGGCCCATGCGTGAAGTCCTTGATGAGTTGCTCCAGTGGTGGGAGGCCGGAGAGTCGGTCGGGATGGGGACCGTGGTCGCGACCTTCCGGTCGGCCCCGCGACCGCCGGGGGCCTCGATGCTCGTCGGACCGGATGACACGGTCGTGGGGTCGGTGTCCGGAGGGTGTGTCGAGGGTGCGGTCTTCGAGTTGGCCAAGGAGGTCGTCGCTGCCAACGCGCCGGTCCTGCAGCGTTATGGCGTGTCCGACGATGATGCGTTCGCCGTGGGACTGACCTGCGGGGGCATCCTCGATGTCTTCGTGGAGCGGGTCGATCGTGAGACCTTCCCGCAGCTCGGCGATGTCGCTGCGGACATCGCCGCTGAGCGGCCAGTGGCGGTCGCGACCGTTGTCGCGCATCCGGACTCCTCGTGGATCGGGCGCCGGCTCGTCATCCGGCCGGCGGCCGAGGGTGAGCGGGGTGAGCGAGGCGAGGGGAGTGAGCGCTTCTCCGAGCAGGGTCCGGACCGATCCCTGGCCGACAGCCCCACCGGGACCCTCGGCAGCGATCGGGCCGATGCGGCCGTCATCGACGACGCCCGGGGTCTCCTTGCGCTCGGTCAGTCGGCGACCATCGAATACGGACCCGACGGTGAGCGGCGAGGTGAGGGCCTGCGGGTCTTCGTCTCCTCACACGCTCCGCGGCCCCGGATGCTCGTCTTCGGCGCCATCGACTTCGCTGCGGCCGTTGCCCAGCAAGGGGCCTTCCTCGGCTATGCAGTGACCGTCTGTGACGCTCGGCCGATCTTCGCGACCCACTCGCGCTTCCCGGCCGCCGATGAGGTGGTCGTGAAGTGGCCGCACAAATATCTCGCCGAGGAGGTCGAGGCAGGCCGGGTCGACGGGCGCACGGTCATCTGCGTGCTCACTCATGACCCGAAGTTCGACGTGCCGCTGCTCGAGGTGGCGCTGCGGCTTCCTGAAGTGGGTTATGTCGGGGCGATGGGCTCGCGTCGCACCCACGACGACCGGATGGCCCGGCTCCGGGAGGCCGGGCTCACGGAGGCGGAGTTGGGTCGGCTCTCCTCGCCCATCGGGCTCGATCTGGGGGCTCGGACGCCTCAGGAGACGGCCGTCTCGATCGCGGCCGAGATCATCGCCCTCCAGTGGGGCGGCGGTGGCGACCGCTTGAGCGAGCGCGAAGGCCCGGTTCACCACCACTGAAGCCACGGCATACCCGGCTTTGCGCATAGGTCGTCTGGTGGCGCAGCCATGGGTGCGCCATTGGGCAGGGTCTGCGAATTGAGTCGCAGAGATTGGCTGGTGGCGTAGGTATGGGTGCGCCATTGGTCAGGGTCTGCGAACTGGATCGGCCTCGATCGTGCGGTGACCCTTGTCACATCACCTCAGAGCCGACAAGATCACAAGTACGTCACGCCAGCCCTCGCGAAGGAGTCAAGGATGACTCGGATCAACGTCACGGTCGACGGAGCGAAGTACTCCGACGACGTCGAACCCCGAACTCTTCTCGTGCAATATCTGCGCGAGAACCTCGGCAAGGTCGGGACGGTGATCGGCTGCGACACGAGCAATTGCGGTGCCTGCACCGTGCATCTCGACGGCCGGAGCGTGAAGTCCTGCAACGTCCTGGCCGTGCAGGCCGACGGTCACGAGGTGACGACCATCGAGGGTCTGGCCAAGGACGGCCAACTGCACCCGATGCAGGCGTCCTTTCACGAGCACCACGCCCTCCAGTGCGGCTACTGCACACCGGGGATGATCATGCAGGCCATCGACATCCTCAATACCAACGCCAGCCCCTCCGAGGAGGAGATCCGCGTCGGACTCGAGGGCAACCTCTGCCGGTGCACCGGCTATCACAACATCGTCAAGGCGGTCGCTGCCGTCGCCGCAGGCTCCGGCGCCAAGGATGGTGAGTGAGATGACCGCCGTCGACGAGCGCCCCGCAGACACGGCCGAGATCGGGAAGGCACGCCTCCGCAAGGAGGACCAGCGCCTCATCACCGGCCGCACCAAGTGGACCGACAACATCGTCCTGCCCGGCATGGTCCACCTGGCGATGGTCCGCAGCCCGTTCGCGCACGCCACGATCACGAACATCGACACGAGCACCGCCAAGGAGGCGCAGAACGTCGTCGGCGTCTACACCGCTGCCGACTTCCCCGAAGGCCTGGGTGTCTGTGCCAACGCGTGGCCGATCACCCCCGAGCAGGTCACCCCCGACCACCTCCCGATGGTCGGCGACCGCGTCGCCTGTGCCGGTGAGATCGTCGCCGTCGTCGTTGCGCGCAGCGCCGCCGAGGCGCGCGATGCCGCCGAACTCGTCGATGTCGACTACGACGAGCTGCCCGCCGTCCTCGATGGCATGGAGGCCCTCAAGGACGAGGTGCTCGCCCACCCCGACAAGGGCACCAACAAGTCCGCCTTCTGGCAGCTCGACTCCGCCGCCGCCGGCTCCGGTGGCGATGTGGAGGAGGCCATCAGCAAGGCCGAAGCGGACGGCATACTCATCGTTCGCGAATACCGCCAACAGCGACTCATCCCCGCCTTCATGGAGCCCCGTTCCACCGTCGTCGACCCGACCGGCGAACAGGTCACCATGTGGTCGGCCACGCAGATCCCACACATCCTCCGCTTCCTCATCGCTGCCACGACGGGTATGCCGGAGAGCAAGGTCCGCGTCATCGCCCCCGATGTGGGTGGCGGCTTCGGCGGCAAGCTCCAGACGACGCCGGAGGAGTTCATCACGCTCGCGGTGGCGCGGCGCCTGGGCAAGCCGGCGAAGTACACCGAGACCCGATCGGAGTCCTTGGTCTCCGGCCACCACGGCCGCGACCAGTACCAGAAGCTGACCTTGGCCGCGACCAAGGACGGCACGGTCACCGGGCTCAAGGTCGACCTCGTCGCCAACCTCGGCGCCTATGTCGCCGTCGTCGGTGGCGGTGTGCCGGTGCTCGGGGCGTGGATGTTCAACTCCATCTACAAGTTCCCGGCCTACCAGTTCAACTGCCAGACGGTCCTGACGAACACCACGTGGGTCGATGCCTACCGAGGCGCCGGTCGGCCCGAGGCGACCTTCGGCATCGAGCGGATCATGGACGAGCTCGCCGCCGAGGTCGGGGTCGACCCCCTCGAGATCCGCGAGAAGAACTGGATCAAGCACGAGGAGTTCCCGTTCACCACGGTCGCAGGCATGACCTACGACTCGGGCAACTACGAGGCCGCGACAGCCCGCGCCAAGGAGCTCTTCGGCTATGACGAGCTGCGGGCCGAGCAGGCCCAGCGGCGGGAGTCGGGTGACCCGGTCCAACTCGGCATCGGCGTCTCGACCTTCACCGAGATGTGTGGCCTCGCGCCCTCGCGCGTCCTGGGCCAACTCAGCTATGGCGCCGGCGGTTGGGAGTCCGCGGCCATCCGGATGCTGCCCACCGGCAAGGTCGAGGTCATCACCGGCACGAGCCCGCACGGCCAGGGCCACGAGACGGCGTGGAGCCAGATCGTCGCCGACCGGCTCGGGGTGCCCTTCGAGGACATCGAGGTGCTCCACGGTGACACCGCGATCGCCTACAAGGGCCTCGACACCTATGGCTCGCGCAGCCTCGTCGTCGGCGGCGAGGCCATCGTCAAGGCCGCCGACAAGGTCATCGAGAAGGCCAAGCCCTTCGCCGCGCACCTGCTCGAGGCGAGCGTGGATGACCTCGAGTTCGAGGGCGGCCGCTACACAGTCAAGGGCACCGACAAGGGCGTGGGCATCACCGAGGTCGCGCTCGCGACCTTCGCCTCGCACAACTACCCCGACGAACTCGAGCCCGGCATCGACGCCGAGGCGACCTACGACCCGGTGAACTTCTCCTTCCCGCACGGCACGCACCTGTGCGCGATGGAAGTCGACACCGAGACCGGCGCGACGACGATGCGCAAGTACGCATGCGTCGATGACATCGGTCAGGTCATCAACCCGCTCATCGTCGAGGGCCAGGTCCACGGCGGCCTCGTCCAGGGCATCGCCCAGGCGCTCTGGGAGGAGGCGGTCTTCGACGACAACGGCACGCTCGTGACGGGGTCCTTCGTCGACTACACCCTGCCGACGGCCGCGGACACGATCTCCTTCCTCACCGACAACACGACGTCCCCGTCGACGACCAACACCTTGGGCACCAAGGGCGTTGGTGAGGCCGGGACGATCGCCTCCACCCCGGCCGTGGTCAACGCCATCGTGGATGCCTTGCGCCCCATGGGAATTCACGACGTTCGTATGCCGTGCACCCCCGAACGCGTCTGGCGCGCCATCCAAGGGGCGGGCGGCGATACCGCCACCACCGCGGCGGCGCAACCCCACTTCGACGAGTCCGCACCGACCAATTCGGATCCCGGCTCCACGGGTGAAGGGAGCGAGCAGTGATCCCCACCGCTTTCGACTATGTCGCGCCCACGAGTGTGTCCGACGCCCTCGCCGCTCTGGCCGAAGGAGGCGACGAGGCCAAGGTCATGGCCGGCGGACAGTCCCTGCTCCCGGTCCTCCGGATGCGCCTCAACGCGCCGGAGTCGGTCGTCGACCTCGGTCGCATCGAGGAGCTCCGAGGCATCCGCGAGGAGGGTGACCACCTCGTCATCGGTGCCATGACCACCCACGACGAGGTGGCGACCTCCGACCTGGTCAAGGAGCACGCGGCCGTCCTCGCGGCTGCCGTGGAGTCCGTCGCCGATCCGCAGATCCGCCACCGGGGCACCATCGGCGGCGCGCTCGTGCACGCCGATCCTGCCGGTGACGTGGGCGCGCCGATCCTCGCTCTCGATGCCGAGTTGGTCATCACGGGTGCCGACGGTGAGCGCACCGTGGCGGCGAAGGACTTCTTCGTCGACCTCTTCGAGACCGCCGTGGGGGAGGGTGAGTTGCTCACCTCCATCCGCATCCCCAAGCACACGGGCTGGGGTGGTCACTACGAGAAGTTCGTGCGGGTCGCCCACCAGTGGTCGATTGTCGCCGTTGCCGCGAGCGTCCGCTCCGACGGCGGCTCGATTGCGGAGGCCAAGGTCGGGCTCACCAACATGGGCTCGACACCGCTGCGGGCTGCCTCCGTGGAGTCCGCTGTGGTCGGGAAGTCGGCCGGAGACCTGGGCGACTCGTGCTCGGGCGCTGCTGACGGCACGAACCCGCCGAGCGACCTCAACGGTGACTCCGACTATCGCAAGCACTTGGCCACCGTCCTGACCAAGCGTGCTGTCGCGGCGGCCGGGGGTGCGGGCTGAGGCACGATCGTCGGCTGCGCCCCGGTTGCCTCCCTTCGTAAGGTGAACTCATGGAATTGACCCACGATTTCGTCGTCCCCGCACCGATCGATGCCGCGTGGCAGACCTTCATGGATCTCGAACGCGTCGGCGGCTGTTTTCCTGGGGCCACGGTGACCGAGTCCACGGGCGACACCTTCGCCGGCACGGTCAAGGTCAAGCTTGGCCCGATCGCCTTGCAATATGCCGGGTCGGGACAGTTCATCGAGCGCGACGACGCGGCGCACCGAGCAGTCATCGAGGCCAAGGGCAAGGACAAGCGCGGCAACGGCACGGCCGGCGCCACGGTCATCCTGCAACTCGCACCGGCGGGCGGTGGATCCCACACCAGGGTCGACGTCACGACCGAGTTGGCGATCACCGGCAAGCCAGCCCAGTTCGGTCGGGGCGTCATGCAGGACGTCTCCGACAAGTTGCTCCAGCAGTTCGTCACCTGCATCGAGAGCCAGTTCGAGGCGATGCCTGCCGAGGGCACACCAACCGAGGCGACGGCGACATCCGAGTCCGCTGTAGCGGCTCATGCAGACGTCGACTCGCCGAGCCCCTCCGGACTGGCCCACGGCATGCCGTTGCCCCAATACCGTGAGGAGGTCGCGGACGACGAGGGCATGGCCCTGTCGCCGGCAGAGATCGCTGAGGGCTTGGGCGAAGCGGGAGGTGCGGCTGCCACGGCGGCGGCACCACGGCATACGGCGGCGTTGTCGTCGGCCAAGCCCAAGGCGGCCCAAGCGGACGACTCGATCGATCTCGGCGCCACCGTGCTTCCGGTGATCCTCAAGAGTTATGCCCCGCACATCATCGGGGCGCTCGTGGCGATCGCATTCGGCTACGCCCTGGGGCGCCGCCGCCGTTGACCTGACCGCCAGCTCAACGGTCGAGACGCAGGCCCGCCTGCTCGTGACCGAAGCCCACGGCGTGCGGGCCGACATGGTTCCAGGGCGAGCGACGGTGACCGTCGCTCTGGACGCGGCGGTGCGTGCGCTCGAGTTGGGCGAGGAGCGCGACCGCGAAGACGACGCTGAAGAGGACGGCGACCAGGTTCATCAGAGTGGTGTTCATGGCAGCAATCATGCGCCCAGTCAGATCCGGCCAACAGTGGCAGAATTGACACAGTTCGTCGATTTACTGCCATCATGTCGCACATGACGTTGCGCTCTGTGGCCGTGATCCTGCAGGACCCGGTGTCCGCCTTCGAGTTCGGTGTGCTCGACGAGGTCTTCGGGACCGACCGGATGGACGAGGGCGTGCCGCCGATCGACTTCCGAGTGTGCGCAGAGACCCCGGAGGTGGCGCTCGACATCCGCTTCGGTGTCACCCTGCGCGCCACCCACGACCTGACGGGCACCGCCGACGCGGACCTGGTGGCCGTGCCGGCGTGCAAGTCGCCGCACGGTCCGAGCCCGGCGGTG
>DAOLRO010000154.1:0-7024 GCA_035418665.1 Phycicoccus sp. | reverse complement strand
TGCGGTTCGGCGCGCTCTACGTCAGGCGGGCGTTCAGCCGCGTGCTTCTGGCGCGCCGTCGACGACCGAGTGACCCGGGATCTGCTTGGTCGCCGGGTGCCCTGATGGCGCGAGGAGATAGATCAGATCCACGGGGGCGTGATCGCCTGGTGTGGGGGCCGGCAGGAGCCGGCGCAGTTGCTGCTCGAGGTGGGTTTCGGTCGGCAGAGTGCTGTTCATCGCGAGACTCCGGGAGTGCGGTCCGTGGGGGAGGACGAGGGTGGTTCCCGGCGTTGGTGCTCGATGCCTGGGGTCGGCTCGGAGCGGCCGGAGACGACGTCGGTAGGGAGCTCGCTGGGGATCGGGAAGCTTTTCGGGTCCAAGCCGCTGTGTAGGGCGGCGCCGATGAGCCGGGCCAACGAGTAGTCCTGGCCCTGGGGGACACGTTCGAGGGCTGTGCGTGCACTCAGCCCGTCGCCGGCGATCCAGTAGCTGAAGGCCGTCAGGGCTGCTGCTGGGGCTTGACCGCCCTCGGGGGCTCGTGTGAGCAGGTTCTTCCAGAACTCCGCGTGTCGTGACGCCTCCGCTCGGTCGATGCCGGCCCAGGCGTGGTCGCGTAGGCCCAGGTTCTCGATGTCAGCGAGCAGTCGGGCAGCGTCGCGGTCGGGCATGGGCGATGAGCTGGCGACGTGCCGGCCGATCGTCAGGCGCATCCACGCTCGCTCCTCGGCGAGCTGGTCCCTGTCGTTGAGGGTGGCGACGGTTTTCTGCCGGGCTGCCGTCAACGCTTGCGACGGGAGCGCGTCTGGCCTGGTAGCGAAGGACGCGCGGTGCTCCCGGAGAGATGGGTAGGGCGTGCTGCCACGGCGGTAGAGGGATTCGGCTGCGAGCCGGTCGCGGACAGTTTCGGGGACGCGCCCATGGTCGGGGGAGTCCATCCGGACCCAGCGGTCACCGCTGACGGTGGCCGCAGCGATGACCGGGCAGTGGGCCGCGAACGCGGCGGCGACGGCTCCGCAGGCGTCCTCGGCCAGGTCTCGGCGTTCGGTGTAGGCCAGAAGCACGACGGGGGTGTCGTAGCGGCTGTAGACCGGTGTGAGCCCTCGGATCATGGCGTCCAGTTCGTCGGTGGAGCGGGGGAGGTCCGTCCTGGACATGGGCGCGCCGGCATGATCGGCGGGGAAGATGATGATCGACTCCTCTGGTTCGGCACCCATCAGGTGCGGCACGGCAGCCACCACGTCGTCGAGGCCGCGCAGGATGAGGGGACCGTTGCTGCCGTCGTTCATGGGAGCTCACCTTCGAGTCGAGTCGCTTCGCAGGGTTGACCGTCATCCCCTAAAGCGAGCCGCCCCCGCTGGGGGTTCACCGGCGCCGTGACTGCTCGGGCAGGTCGAGGGTCGGTGGCGGGGTTGGGCGACGGTCGGTGATGGTGGGCAGGTGCGCGCGGACGAAGTAGCTCGGCCGCAGATCGGCCAAGGGCACCTTCAGGAACTGTTCCCCATCACGGAAGGACTCGTCGACGGTGGCGAGGTCGGCGGGCAGGTGGACCTCGACGGCGGCTTCACCGTAGTGGAGAGGCCCGGCTGCGCGGCCGGCCCGGTGGGTGGAGAAGAACGCGAACGGAAGGTCGACGGGGGCGGCGGAACGCATGACCCGATCGCGCATGATGGCCTTCGCGGCGGCGGTCGTGGTGTGGTGGTAGAGAGTCAGGAAGCTGGCCATACACCCTTAGGCGATGCCCGTTGGCCGGCGGGTCAGGTCAGTCGCTGGTGGGGCAGACGCTGGGCGTCTCGCTCGAGGGCAACCAGGGCTGCCGCGTCGCTGGGGTAGTCCTGCGGGGTCAGTCCGGACCACGGGAGGGCAGTGGTCTTATGCACGAGCTCGAGCAGCTCGTCCTCGGGGCCGTAGAACTCATCGAGTCCCTGCGGGGTCCGCACGTCCAAATCCACGCGGAACTCAACATCAAGGCCGGGGAGGAGCTCCGCGGCTCTGGCTGCTGCCGACGCGAGCAGCGCCTCACCATAGGCCCGCGGATCCTCGTCGTACTCCAGGTCGTCGAGCCGTCCCTCCAGGTCGCGGAGTCGGTCGTATTCGGCCTCGTCGGCATCCGAGCGCGGCACGTGCAGGATCGTGCCGGCCGGGTATTCCTCGTCGGGGGCGCGGTCGTGAGGTGGTGCGTCGTGCTCGAGTGCGGCCCAGGTCCGGTCCTCGTTCAGCTGGTAGCTCCAGACGTGACGCTTCATCTCTTCGGCCAGGATCCGATGCGACTCCTGGTAGACGGGTCCGTAGCCCAGGTCGAGCAGCATCTCGGCGGGATGGAGGACCACGCGCAGTGGCTCGGTGCGGTGGCGAAGTAGTTCAGCCGGATCTTCACCCACTGTCGAGGCGAGCATGGTCCGCACGCTGTCGGCCTCCCAGGACCCCGGCCGGCCCTGAAGTGCCTTCTCGACGCTGCCGACGTTCGCGACGGCACCGGCAACGGCGAGGGTGACGAACTCGGCCCAGTCCACCGCGCCAGCGTGGGTCACGGTTGCTTGTCCATCACCGTCGGTGACCGCCTCGAGGGGCGGCCGACGCAGACGAGCTGCTTCGGTGAGCGCTCGGATCGCATCGGACATCACGTCGTCCCAGGTACGGGCCGGCTCGGGTTGGTTCGTGACTTCGGTCATCGCTGAGGTTCCTTCCTCGGGGCTCGAAGGCCGGAGGCGTGCGGCTGGATCTCTTCACACATGATGGCGGCTCCGTCTGACAGGTGCGGCTGCTCACCAGTACGGCAGGGAGCCTGTGAGGCGGTCGCGCAGTCCGTCGAGATAGCGCAGCACCTCAGGTCGGGTTCGGGGAGCGGGGTCGGCGGAGGTGCCCTGCAGGACGTGCCCAACCATCTCCACATCGACGTCATCGCCGGCACCGCGCTCGAGCATCAACTTGAGCTGGTGTACGGCGCCGCGAGCCTGCACCAGGTCCTCCACAGGTATCGGCACAGCCTCGTCCCGGTCGCGCTGCAGCGGGACGCGCCAGAGGATCCCGTCGTCACCGCGGTACAGCGCCGTCGGGTTCCCCGGGTACTTCGCCAGGCTGGGGTGATCGCGTGGGTTCTCGGACTCGCTCACGCTGGCCCCTGAGCCTCGAGGTACGCGATGGCCCGGTCGAGCTCGGCACGTGCCGAGCGCAGACCCTCCAGAAGTTGGGCGTGGCCGGCCGTCGGGCTCTGGCGAGCGGTGACGAATGCTCCTACGCCTTGTTCGGTGCGCAGGAGACCTTCACGGACCAGCACCTGTTGCGCATCGCGCACGGTGTTCAGGCCCGGGACGTCGAACTCGCGCATCAGATCGTTGATGCTGGGCAGTTTGGAGCCGACCGGGTAGGTGCCGTCGGCGATGCGGGTGCGGAGCGTGTCGGCGATGGCGCCGTACTTGGTGGTGGCCATGCCGTACACTCTATCATCTCTATCAGGTTACCTAGGAGGGCGGATAACTGACATAATCTAAGTTATCGGCGTTTAACGCCACTAAGGAAACACAGACGCGTAATACCCGTAGTTGACGCCAAGGTAGCAGGTGAGACAGGCTGGTGCGATGATCGAGTGGCGGCTTCAGGTGTGCATGGCCAACGCCGGCGTCCGGTTCGCAACGGACCTGCACCGACGGCTCGTGGGCGTGCTCGGCGATCAGGCCCCGTCTGAGGCCCACGTCTCGCGGCTGGTCCGAACCCCACCTGAACGGCTGAATCTCACCACGCTGGACGCGCTGTGCGTCGTCCTGTCCTGCGGCCCGGCCGACCTCCTCCAACACCACACCACCACCGCCGACAGCTCCGAGGGCACGTTGTGAACGAGGTTGCCATCCACGGTGAGCGCGCCTACGAAGGGCTCGTCGAGGAGATCATCACGACCCTGCAGGAGGGCCGCGCGCGAGCGATCGCCTCGGGTCGCCGAGCAACGGTTCATGACCTACCACGCGGTCGGACGCGCCATCATCACCCGGCACATTATCTGGGGTCAGCTCACCCTCGCCGGGCTGGGCGAACCGAGTTCAGCGTGAGTGACATGTGACCGACGTGTGTCGCGACGATCACGTTTCGCGCGTTGCGTCTTGGAGTCGCGCTCCGGTGATTCGGAACGCGTTCTGGAGGGCTGGAGGGTTGATGTCGCTCAAGTCGGTGTCGAAGGTGATGAAGAGGCCGGCGACACCGGCCCATGACCATCCGCCGATGGCGAGGCGACAGCGTTCTGGGTCGATGGGGGTGACGACGGACCCTCCGGGTGCCCAGCGGGCGACGACGTCGGCGGGCAGGTTCAGGGTGGCGCTGCCGACGCATTGCCATTGACCGGGGGTGTCTCCGCGGTCCGGGTTTTGCACGACGAGTCGGTTGAGGTCGTCGGCGGTGAGGGGGTGCGGGGTGAAGGACGCTCCCGCGTTTGTCTTCGGGCGGATTCGGTCGACGCGGTAGGTGGACCATGTCTGGTGTTGCCGGTCTCTGGCGATGAGGTACCAGCGGCCGGCCCACACGACCAAGTGGTGCGGTTCAACCTCTCGGGGTGGATTGAAGCCAATGTCTCCCGGCCTTGGCGTGTCGCCTTCCGGGGTGGCGTAATCGAACCTCAGAGTGTGGCTGGTGCGGATCGCTGCACCCACGATTTGAAGGGTTGCGACGTCGATGGGTGGCGCGGAGAACTCCCAATAGTTGCGCAGGCTGGTGACCTCGAACGCATCGCTGGCCGCGCGTAGGCGCGCTGGCATGACCTGACGCAGGGTGGTTAGTGCTCGGGCGACGGCGTCGTCGATGCCGGTGACGGTGGCTGGGGCGGTCTGCAGGGCGAGGGCGATCGCGATGGCCTGGTCATCATCAAGGACCAGTGGCGGCAGCTTGCCGCCGGCGCCGAGGCGGTACCCGCCTCGTGGGCCCTTGATCGCGTGGACCGGGTATCCGAGGTCACGCAGGGTCTCGACGTCCCGGCGTAGCGTGCGGGACGAGACGTTCAGGCGCTGCGCGAGTTCAGAGCCTGGCCATTCGACGCGGGCGCTGAGTAGCGAGAGCAGCCGCAGCATCCGCTCCGAGGTGTCCGCCATGTCTCAAAGATTCTCACGAATAGCGGACACTCGGTGTCCTCTATCGCCGTCAGGGTGGGGCCATGACCTCACCGACACCCGCCCCAGCCGCACCCCACACCGCTCCCGAACCGCAGGTCGCTGGCCGGGCCGCGTCCCTGGCCCTGCTCGTTGTGCTGTTCGCGTCCTTCATGGATCTGCTCGACGTCACCATCGTCACGGTCGCGGCCCCGGACATCGCGGCCAATCTGAACGCATCGGAGGCGCAGCTGCAGTGGATGCTCGCCGCATACGTCCTTGCGCTCGGCTCGGGTCTGGTCACCGGTGGCCGGGTCGGCGACGCCTATGGGCGACGCCGGGTCTTCCTGGTCTCGTTGGCCGGCTTTGCCCTCGCCTCGGCGGCCTGCGCCTTGGCGCCGTCGGCCGGGACGCTCATCGCGCTGCGGGCGCTGCAGGGCCTGGCGGGCGGGTTCATGGTGCCGCAGGTCTTCGGGATCATCCGCTCCTCATTCGCCCCGGCCGCGATGGCCAAGGCCTTCGGCGCGTATGGCGCGGTCCAGGGCTTGGCCTCGGTGGCCGGGCCGCTGTTGGGCGGAGCCCTCGTCAACGCCGACCTGTGGGGCCTGGGATGGCGCACGATCTTCTGGATCAACGTCCCGGTCGCTGTGCTCGCGTTGGCGCTCGGGGTGCGGTTCCTGCCCGAGTCCCATGCTCCGGGCCGCACCCGTCTGGACGTGGTCGGTGCACTGCTGGCCGCGGTCGGCGTATTCCTTGTGCTGCTGCCGCTCGTGCAGGGTCGGGACTGGGGATGGCCCGGTTGGGGATGGGGCCTGCTGGTCCTCGGCCTGGTCGTGCTCGCCGGTTTCCTCGCCTACGAGCAGCGGCTGGCCCGAGCCGGTGGCCAACCCGTCCTCGATCCTTCCCTGCTGTCGATCCGACCATTCAGCGCCGGCCTGGCGGCTGCGGTGTTCTTCTTCGGCGGTCTCGCATCGCTCTTCCTCGTACTGTCTATCTACCTCCAGCTCGGCACTGGGCGCACGGCGTGGGAGACCGGGCTGGTGATCCTGCCGTACGCGCTCGGCTCGATCATCACCTCCGGCGCCGGGGTGGCCTTGGCCGCCAAAGCCGGCCGCGCTCTCCTGATCACCGGCTCGCTGACCCTGGCTGTCTCTCAAGCGCTGCTGTGGTGGCTGGTCCGCGACGGCGCCACGCCCGGCTACTGGGCCCTGGCCGGCGTGATGTTCCTCGGCGGCCTCGGACTGGGCCTTGGCGCACCGATCCTGGTCAACGTCGTCCTCGCCGGTGTCCCCGGCCGACAGGCCGGCGCCGCCGGCGGGGCGCTGTCCACCGTCAACCAGATCGGTGGCGCGATCGGGATCGCGATCTTGGCCACCGTCTTCTTCAGCGCACTCCCGGCCACCGCATCGGCAGGCGCGCCCGGCACCCACGCCCACGTCTTCGGCCAAGCCTTGGCGCACGTGATGCCCTGGCAGGTCGCCACCTACCTCGTGGCCGCCTTCGCGATGCTCGCGCTGCCCAAGGCCGCCGCAGCACACCAAGGCTGACCCGATGACACCGCCACCGAATGCAACCTCCACTATGACCAGCGACGTGATCCGGGTGCGCGGTGCCCGCACCCACAACCTGCGCAACATCGACGTCGACATCCCCAAGAAGCTGCTGGCCGTCGTCAGCGGCGTCTCAGGGTCCGGCAAGTCCTCCTTGGCCTTCGACACCATCGCCGCCGAATCCCAACGGCTCCTCGCCGCGACCTACCCGGCATTCGTGCAAACCTGATGCCGCACCTGCCCCGCCCGAACGTCGAGACCCTCGAGGGCCTGTCCGCCGGCCATGACCGGTGAGGCCGACTGACGTCGGCGCGGGATCTAGGGCCTGTTACGAAAGTCGTCTGAGCCAGTGGTCGATGCTGGCGACGTGAACGGTGGCGGCGTAGCGGACGGCGAGCTTGTCGTACCGGGTGGCGAACGCGCGAT
>DAOLRO010000153.1:0-7041 GCA_035418665.1 Phycicoccus sp. | reverse complement strand
CGTCACAAAGGCCGGAGGGACGTCGATGCCCTCGACGAACTGGTAGGCCTTGCGGATCCAGTGGAAGGAGCCGGTCTCGGTGCCGGTGTTGTGCAGGGTCCAGACCTGGCCGGGCGGGATGAAGGCATAGCCGCCCTCGCCCAGGGTGTGCGACTCCTCGTCGAGGGTGAGCGTGAACTCGCCCTTGACGACGAAGACCACGCCCTCGGCGCCGGGGTCGGCCTCTGGCTGGTCCGAACCACCCCCGGGCTGGACCTCCACGATGTACTGGGAGAAGGTTTCGGCGAAGCCCGAGAGCGGCCGCGCAATGACCCACAGCCGAGTCTTCTCCCAGAAGGGGAGGAAGCTGGTGACGATGTCGGTCATCGTCCCCTTGGGCAGCACGGCATACGCCTGCGTGAAGATCGCCCGGTCGGTCGTGAGTTGCGTCTGCGGTGGGAGCCCACCGGCGGGGGAGTAGTAGGTCGAACGTTGGCGACTCATGGCTGGCCTCTCGTGAGCAGGACACCGCGCGGTGGCGCGGTGAGATCAATGGGTATGCCGTGGAGCAGGGTGGTGCGGACCACTCCCGTGAGCGTTTTGCCGTCGTAGGCAGACACCTGATTGCGGTGGTGCAGCGAGGTGACGTCGACGACGAAGCTCTCCTCGGGGGCGAAGACGACGAGGTCGGCCCGAGTGCCGACGGCGATCCGACCTCGATCGACCAAGCCGACCTGATCAGCGGTTGCGCTCGCCATCCACCCGATCACGTCGGTGAGGGGGACTCCTCGACGTCTGGCCTCGGTCCACACCGCCGGCAGTCCGACCTGCAGGCCAGCGATGCCGCCCCAGGCCAGTCCGAAGTCGCCGGTGTCGAAGAGCTTGAGATCCGCCGTGCACGGCGAGTGGTCGGTGACGACCGTGGCGATGGTGCCGTCGGCCAGCCCGGCCCAAAGGGCGTCTCGGTTGCCGCGCTCGCGGATGGGCGGGCAGCACTTGAACTCGGTGGCGCCGTCGGGGACGTCCTCGGCGTCGAGGGTGAGGTAGTGCGGGCAGGTCTCGACGCTGATCTGCACGCCGTCGGCTTGCGCCTGCCGCAGCATCGGGAGGGCGTCACCGTCGGAGAGATGGAGGATGTGGACGCGGGCGCCGGTCTCCCGGGCGGCAGCGATCACCTCGGCGATCGCTCGCTCCTCGGCGTCGCGGGGCCGCGAGGCCACGAAGTCCTGGTGGAGGCGACCACTGGCGGGGGTCGCCGCCTCGATGGTCGCGGCATCCTCGGCATGAACGATGACGAGCGCGTCGATCCGGGCTGCCTCGGTCAGTGCCTCGCGCAGTTCGACCGGAGACAGGGGCGGGAACTCATCGACACCCGAGTGCAGGAGGAAGCACTTGAAGCCGAAGACCCCGGCCTCGTGCAGCGGTGCCAGGTCCGCGACGTTGCCGGGCACGGCCCCGCCCCAGAAACCGACGTCGACAAAACTCTGCGTGGTGGCAGCCGAGCGTTTCACCCGCAGCCCCTCGGACGTGGTGGTCGGGGGAATGCTGTTGAGGGGCATGTCGATCAGGGTCGTGACACCACCTGCGGCGGCCGCACGGGTGGCACTCTCGAAGCCCTCCCACTCGGTCCGACCGGGCTCATTGACGTGGACATGGGTGTCGACCAGTCCGGGGATCAGCACCACGTCGGGTCCGAGGTCGAGCACATCGGAGCCCTCCACGCCGTCCGGCAGCGCTGCATCGAGTGGACCGATGTCCCGGATCAGCCCGTCGACGACGGTGATCGTTGCCGGTCGCTCGGCACCATCGATGATCGCGCGCCGGGCCCGGATGACGAGGTCGCTCATCGCGCGACCACCTCGTTGCGGTGACGGCCCAGAATGCCGCCGTCGGCCTCGACGACCTGGCCGGGGCGCAGATAGGGGCGGGGCTCGGGCCTGGTCACCGCCGTCCCGACCGGCGTCCCGGTGAGCACCAGATCCCCCGGTTCCAGGGTCATGCACTGGGACAGCGACACGAGGATGGACCCCACGTCGAAGATCATGTCCTCGGTCGTGCCGTCCTGACGGGTCTCCCCGTCCACCGAGAGTCGAAGCGGCACTGCGTCGACCTCCCCGAGTTCGTCGGGCGTGACCAGCCACGGGCCGATCGGGGTGTAGCTGTCGGCGCACTTCCCGGTGGCCCAGGGGCCGGGCGAGTTGGCGATGCGTTCGCGGTCGGTCACGTCATCGACGAGGACATAGCCCGCGACCGCGTCCAAGGCACTCTCGGCATCCTGCGCCTCACGCAGCTCGGCACCGATCACGACACCGAGCTCCACCTCGTGATCGGTGGTCGTGGCATCGCGCAGCGGACGAATCGGGTCCGTCGGGCCGGTGATCGAGGAGGAGGCCTTGAGGAAGACCACGGGAGCCGCAGGGTGAGCGGCACCCAGCGCCGCGGCATACGACGCGTAGTTGAGCCCGATGCCCACGACCTTGCCGGGCCGCGCCAACGGGGGCCCGAAGCGTTGGGGCTCCGGGACGGCGGGGAGGACCTCCGGGTCGAGACCGTCGAACCCGCCGGCGAGGAAGGTGCCGTCGAGGTCGAGGGTGAGCAGCGAGAGATCCCGCCACGTGCCATCCGATGCCGCGACGACGGGGATCTCGGCTCCGGGGTCACCGACTCGCGCAAACCTCATGATCCATCGTCTTTCATGTCGTGGAGTCCTTCATGTCGTGGAGTCCTCCATGTTTCGTGGAGTCCTTCATGTCCTGGAGTCCTTCAACTCGCGGGCGATCGCCCGTCCGGCGCGCTGGAGCAGAGGCCCGGGACGCTCGAAGGACTCGCGTGGCTCGGTGGCCAGGTCGGAGATGACATGGACCGCTCCGATGCCGGCCTTCCGGAGGAGTTCATCGGACAGTGATCGCGCCCCGCACACGGCGACCACCGGGATGCCCCGTGCCCGAGCCGCGGCGGCCACCCCGGCCGGTGCCTTGCCGTTGAGGGTCTGCTCATCGAGCATCCCCTCGCCGGTGACGACGAGATCGGCACCCTCCAGAGCGTCGGCGAAGTCGACCAGATCGAGGACGACGTCGACGCCGGAGCGGAGCGTTGCGCCCAGGACAGCGAGTGCGGCATAGCCCACGCCACCAGCCGCCCCGGCACCGGCGGCATCTCGGACGTTGCTCCCGGTCGCGTCGGACACGATGTCGGCCAATCGCGTGAGCGCTTGATCCAGGGCGGCGACCTGATCGGGTTTGGCGCCCTTCTGCGGTCCATAGACGGCGGCTGCCCCCCGAGGTCCGGTCAGGGGATTGTCGACGTCGCAGGCCACCGTGATCGTGACCTCCGTGAGTCGGGGGTGCAGAGCCGAGAGGTCGATGGAGGCCAGAGCGAGAAGACCACCACCGCCCGGAGGGCAGGGTGAGCCCGACCCATCGAGCAGGCGGGCGCCCAGTGCTTCCAGCACGCCCGCACCGCCGTCGGTCGAGGCGCTCCCGCCGATGCCGAGGAGCACACTGTTGGCACCTCGATCCAAGGCGGTCGCGATCGCTTCGCCGAGCCCGCGCGAGGTTGCGCCCATCGCGTCGAGGTCGCTCGCTCGGGCCAGGCCGCAGATCTCGGCCATCTCGATGACGACCTCGTCACCGCGGACGGCATACCAACTCGAGACGGGTTCTTCGAGGGGCCCGCTGGCCTCGACGTCCACCCGCTCGAAGCCCACCGACAGGGCCACATCGAGGAGCCCGTCGCCCCCGTCGGAGACGGGGACGACGACCAACTCGGCGTCGGGCAACACCGCGGTGATGCCGGCGCCCACTTGGGCAGCGACATCGCGCGCGGTGATCGAGCCCTTGAACTTGTCGGGCGCGAGGACGATGCGGGCCATGATCGTGGATGAGTGCTCAGTCGAGGTTGGCGTAGAGCGCGGTCGGAGCATCGATCCCGTTCTCGGCCAACTCCTCGAACTCGGTCACGCCGTCGATCTCGACACCCATCGACACGTTGGTGACGCGCTCGAGGATGACCTCGACGATGACCGGGACCTGGAACTCGACGAGCATCTTCTTGGCCTGCTCGAGCGCGGGCATCAGATCGTCGGGCTCGAAGACGCGAATCGCCTTGCAGCCCAAGCCTTCGACGACCTTGACATGGTCCACACCGTAGCCGCTGAGTTCAGGGGAGTTGATGTTGTCGAAGGAGAGTTGCACGCAGTAGTCCATGTCGAAACCACGCTGGGACTGGCGGATGAGGCCGAGATAGGCGTTGTTGACCAGGACGTGGATGTAGGGGACGTTGAACTGGGCCCCCACGGCCAACTCCTCGATCATGAACTGGAAGTCGTAATCGCCCGAGAGCGCGACGACCGTGGTCTCCGGGTCGGCCGTGGCCGCGCCGATGGCGGCCGGAACCGTCCAGCCCAGCGGTCCGGCCTGGCCGGCGTTGATCCAGTTGCGCGGCTTGTAGACGTGGAGCAGCTGAGCGGCCTGGATCTGTGAGAGGCCGATGGTGGAGACATAGCGGGTGTCCTTGCCGAAGGCGCGGTTCATCTCCTCATAGACCCGCTGCGGCTTGATCGGGATGTTGTCGAAGTGGGTCTTGCGCCAGAGCTTCTTCTTGCGGTCCTGGCAGGCGGCCGACCAGGCCGTGCGGTCCGCGAGGTCCCCAGCGGCCTTGCGCTCCTTGGCGACCTCGACGAAGAGCTCGAGGGCGGCCTTGGCATCGGAGGTGATGCCGAAGTCGGGGGCGAAGACCCGGCCGATCTGGGTGGACTCGATGTCGACGTGCACGAAGGTGCGGCCCTTGGTGTAGGTGTCGATCCCACCGGTGTGGCGGTTGGCCCAGCGGTTGCCGATGCCCAGGACGAAGTCGGATTCGAGCATCGTCGCGTTGCCGTAGCGGTGGCTGGTCTGCAGGCCCACCATGCCGGCGTTGAGCTCGTGGTCGTCCGGGATGGTGCCCCACCCCATGAGGGTCGGGACCACGGGCACACCGGTCAGCTCGGCGAACTCGACGAGCAGGTCGGCGGCGTCGGCGTTGATGACACCACCGCCGGACACGATGAGTGGTCGCTCGGCGGCCGCCATGAGGTCGAGGGCCTTGCTGATCTGGGCCCGCGTCGCCGCCGGCTTGTAGACCGGCAGCGGCTCGTAGGTGTCGATGTCGAACTCGATCTCGGCCATCTGCACGTCGATCGGCAGGTCGATGAGCACCGGACCCGGGCGGCCGGATCGCATGAGGTGGAAGGCCTTGGCGAAGGTGCCGGGCACCTGCGCCGGCTCCAGGACCGTCACGGCCATCTTGGTCAGCGGAGCGGCGATCGAGGCGATGTCGACCGCCTGGAAGTCCTCCTTGTGCAACTTGGCGACCGGGGCCTGACCGGTGATGCACAGGATCGGGATCGAGTCCGCACTGGCGGAATAGAGCCCGGTGATCATGTCGGTGCCGGCCGGACCGCTCGTCCCGACGCACACGCCGATGTTGCCCGCCTTGGCGCGGGTGTAGCCCTCGGCCATGTGTGAGGCACCCTCGACGTGGCGGGCCAGGGTGTGGTGGAGGCCGCCGACGTCCTTCATCGCCCGGTAGAACGGGTTGATCGCCGCTCCGGGGAGCCCGAAGATGTTGGTGACACCCTCCTTCTTGAGGATCTCGACCGCGGCCTCGACTGCTCGCATGCGTGCCATTTCAGTTGCCTCTCAATACTTTTCGGGTATGCCGTGGGGTCACTTGGGGTCTTGGCCGGACATGCGCTCAACACCACGGAGCAAACCGGAGTGGTCGAGGCCGCCGTCGCCGTTGGCTCGGGCAGAGGCCATGAGCTGGGCCATGAGGGTGCCGAGGGGGAGGACGAGACCGGTCTCGCGGGCCGCAGTGCTGACGATCCCCATGTCCTTGTGGTGCAAGTCGATCCGGAAGCCCGGCGCAAAGGTGCGGCCGAGCATGTTGCCGCGCTTCTGGTTGAGCACGGCCGACCCGGCGAGGCCGCCGCCGAGCACGTCCATGGCCGCCTCGGTGTCGACCCCGAAGGCCTCAAGGAAGATCAACGCCTCGGCCACGGCCTGGATGTTGGCCGCGACGATGAGCTGATTGGCTGCCTTGACCGTCTGTCCGGCGCCGTTGCCGCCCACGTGGACGACTGTCTTGCCGACGGCGTCGAGGATCGGCTTGGCCTCCTCGAAGTCCTTGGCCTCCCCGCCGACCATGATCGACAGTGCGGCGTTCTTGGCGCCGGCCTCACCGCCGGAGACGGGGGCGTCGAGGAGTCGGAAGCCCTTCTCCTTCGCCGCCCCGGCCAGGGCGACCGTCACGTCGGGGCGAATGCTCGAGAAGTCGATGACGAGCGTGCCCGGCTTGGCTGCGGCGAAGACGCCGCCCTCTCCGAGCAGCACGCCCTCAACGTCTGGGCTGTCCGGGACCATGACGGCGACGACGTCGACGTCGGCGACGGCCTCGGTGATGCTCGAGGCGGAGGAGCCGCCGGCCGCGATGAGGGGAGCGGCCTTGGCGGGGTCGAGGTTGACCCCGATGACCTCGTTGCCGGCATTCTGCAGGTGGACCGCCATGGGGCTGCCCATGATTCCGAGGCCGATGAAGGCGATGCGTGCCATGTCTGTTCTCCTGGGTCTGTGGTTGAAGGTCTTGGCGGCTGAGGGTCAGGCGCGGCGGCTGATGGGCAGCCAGGCCAGGCTCTCGCTGGTGGTGGTCGTGGGCTTGTATTCGAGGCCGACGAAGCCGTCGTAGCCAGTGGCAGCGATCTGGGTGAGCAGGCCGTCCAGATCGAGTTCGGCGCTGCCGGGCTCGCCGCGCCCTGGCCAGTCGGCGACCTGGACGTGGGCGATCAGGTCACCGTGCTGGGCCACAGCGGCCTGCGGGTCGTCGCCGTTGTTGGCCAGGTGGAAGAGGTCGCACAGAAAGCCGACGTTGGCGTGCCCGGCCTCGCGCACGGCCCGAACCACCGCGGTGGCGTCGTTCGCGCTGCGCAAGGGGTAGGGCTTGGGGCCGCTCACCGGCTCGACGAGCACGGTCGCACCGATGCGACCGGCAGCCTGCGCGGCCAGGCCGAGATTCTCCAAGGCGACC
>DAOLRO010000152.1:0-7049 GCA_035418665.1 Phycicoccus sp. | reverse complement strand
ACCAATTCGATTGTCCTGCAACTCTTCTACTTCTACCACGAGCCACCGACAGCGGCGCTCACGGCAGCCGTCAAGCGACGGCTACAACCCTCAAGCACGCTCGGCCAGGCTCCGGGCTCCGGGCCGCGGGCCGCGGGCCAAAGAGTGTGTCTGGCTGGGGGGTTTCGGCAGCTGGGCACGGCCTTCGGGTTCCGTCATTCCGAGGGGGGGATGGCTGGATGTGGTGGTGGACGTCCCGGTGCGTGTGCTCCATGCGGCGCTGATCTCAAGCGCAACGGCACCACGACCGCGGGCCGGACATGATCGCGGTGTACCGGCTGCGGCGCCTCGCTGGTCAAGGCCCGCACGGACCTGACCCGAGGGGCGGTGTTCTCAACCTTCCTCGCCCGGCTGCTCGTACCCTGAACCAGGCCCGCAGCGGTGCCGCGTCGGCGCGTCCGTTCCGCGGTCCTCACGCGTGGTGTTGGAGCATCGAACCTCAAGTCCTCGTGACGTGCGAGGTGTACGACGAGGTTCAACTCGACGGGATCTGATGTCTTCACGCGAGTGCGTCCTGATCGCTTCACACCGCGGAAAGGTCCTGGCCTGACAGTGATGTGACCACGTGAAAGCCGCCGCGTGGAGGGCACCGGCCGGGCGAGGGTCGTCAGGGCCGGCCCGGCTCACCGTCCGAGACTCAGGCCACAGACAGCGGCGGTCGCTGGCGGGATGATGGTCCCCATGAGGACGGTCCGGGGTGCGCTCCTCGGCATCGCCATCGTCCAGATTCTCAGCACGGTCCTCGGATTCGTGACCCTCCTGACCATCCCCGAGAGCTACGCGTTCATGCTCGACGGCACCCTCTTCGAGGGCCGCTACGTGCTCGCCGCGCTCCTCCTCGGCGTCGTCGTCGGTGGCTTCCAGTGGGCCGCTGCTGCCGTCCACATCCGGGCCCCGCGCTGGCTTCCACTGGGGCACACCACCGCCGGACTGGTCATGATCGGCTGGATCGCCGGCGAATGCCTGGTCATGGACTCCTTCATCTGGCCACACGCACTCTGGGGTGGCCTTGGCGTCGCCCAACTCACCCTCGTGCTCGTCCTGCTCGGGGTGCTCACCCCGCACGACCGGGGCCCACGGAAGCCCGCACAGGGCCTACCGAATGATTAGGCCAAGAATGTGTGTCTGGCTGAGGGGTGTTTCGGCAGCCGGACTCACCGCCGAAGGCCTCTGGCTCCGCAGAGGGCTGGGCCGGTCTGTCATGACACGCCCGACACCAGACACACCTTTGCCCTATGGCCCGCCTCCAACCCTCTGCGCGCCCGGCCAGGCTCCCCACCTAGCGGCCCATTCTTCGGGCAAAGGGTGAGGCCCCGGGAAGTATGAGTTCCCGGGGCCTCGAGTTGACTCGGCGTGATGCTCCTCGTCTCGCGAGACTCCTTCGCTCCGCCCTGCCGCATCACCGGCTGGTTGCTTCCCCGGTTTCCCGGTTCTGCTGCGGACCGTGTTCCTCTCGGTCCCTCTCTCACCGAAGTGATCGAGTGGGTTATTTCTAATCGGGATCCGAGCCAGCCGCAACACTTTTCGCGAAGAAGCTCGCGACCAGTTTCCGGCTCTGGCGTGTCCCCGGCGTGTCGCGGGACCGGTGTGACGACGGTGGCCAGCGAGACGGCATACACCGGTTGTGGTGTCCACCATGCGGACAGCCGCCGACCAGCAACCCCCACCAGCCAGTCAGACCTGGCGCTTCTCCCGGATCGCCGACAGCACCTCGTCGATCGCCTCGGCCACCGGCACGCCGTTCTTCTGCGAGCCGTCGCGGTAGCGGAAGGACACCGCGCCGGCCGCCTGGTCCTCGGCACCCGCGATGAGGATGAAGGGCACCTTGGACTTGGAGGCATTGCGGATCTTCTTCGGGAAGCGGTCGTCCGAGTCGTCCAATTCGACCCGGATGCCCTGCTTCTTCATCTGCGTCAGGACATCCCAGAGGTAGTCGTTGAAGTCGTCGGCAACCGGGATCCCCAAGACCTGCACCGGGGAGAGCCAGGGCGGGAAGGCGCCGGCGTAGTGCTCGGTGAGCACCCCGATGAAGCGCTCGATCGAGCCGAACTTGGCCGAGTGGATCATGACCGGCTGCTGGCGCGAGCCGTCGGCCGCGGTGTATTCCAACTGGAAGCCCTTGGGCTGGTTGAAGTCGTACTGGATCGTCGACAACTGCCAAGTGCGCCCGATGGCGTCACGTGCCTGCACCGACACCTTGGGCCCGTAGAAGGCCGCACCACCGGGGTCGGGCACGAGCTCGAGACCCGACTCGAGACACGCGTCCTCGAGCACCTTGGTCGCGATCGCCCAGTCCTCGTCGCTCCCGACGAACTTGTCCTTGTGCTTGTCGTCGCGCGTCGACAACTCGAGATAGAAGTCCTCGAGCCCGAAGTCGCGGAAGAGCCCCAGACAGAAGTTCAGCAGGTGCTTGATCTCCGCCGGCGCCTGCTCGGGCGTGATGTAGGAGTGCGAGTCGTCCTGCGTCATCCCGCGTACGCGGGTCAGGCCGTGCACCACACCCGACTTCTCGTAGCGATAGACCGAGCCGAATTCGAAGAGCCGGAGCGGCAATTCGCGATAGGACCGACCGCGCGACCGGAAGATCAGGTTGTGCATCGGGCAGTTCATCGCCTTGAGGCGATAGTTGGCACCCTCGAACTCCATCGGCGGAAACATCGTGTCGGCGTAGTAGGGCAGGTGCCCCGACGTGTGGAAGAGCCCGTCCTTGGAGATGTGAGGGGTGCCGACGTATTCGAAGCCCTCCTCGAGGTGCCGCCGCCGGACGTAGTCCTCCATCTCCCGCTTGAGCACACCGCCCTTGGGATGGAAGACCGCGAGCCCAGAGCCCAACTCGTCGGGGAAGGAGAAGAGGTCGAGCTCCGCTCCCAACTTCCGGTGGTCGCGCTTCTCGGCTTCGGCAAGACGGTCAAGGTATGCCGTGAGGTCGGCTTTCGTGGGCCAGGCGGTGCCGTAGACCCGCTGGAGTTGCGGGTTGGCCTGGTCGCCCCGCCAGTAGGCCGCGGCAGAGCGCATCACCTTGTAGGCGTTACCGATCAGCTTGGAGTTGGGGATGTGCGGGCCGCGACAGAGGTCGCCCCAGGCGCGGGTGCCGTCCTTGCGGAGGTTGTCGTAGATGGTGAGGCCACCCTCGCCGACCTCGGCCGACGCACCCTCGCCGGCATCCTCGGCGTTGGACTTCAGGCCCACCAACTCACACTTGTAGGGCTCCCCCGCCAACTCCCGCAGCGCCTCACCATCGGTCACCTCACGCCGGTGGAAGGTCTGGCCCTCGTTGATGATCCTCTGCATCACCTTGTCGAGGTTCTTGAGGTCGTCGGGGGTGAACGGGATCTTGACGTCGAAGTCGTAGTAGAAGCCGTCACGGATGGGCGGTCCGATGCCGAGTTTGGCGTCGGGGTTGACCTGCTGGACGGCCTGGGCCAGGACGTGGGCGGTCGAGTGCCGCAGCACCATGAGGCCATCGGGTTCGTCGATGCGCACCGGCTCGACGACATCGCCGTCGGAGAGGACGTGGGCCAGGTCCACGAGGTCACCATTCACCCGCGCCACGACGACCGCGCGGTCCTCGCCGAACACGTCGGCCGCAGTCGTCTGCTCCCCCACCGATCGCTCGTCTCCGGCGATGTGGACGGTGATCTGGGCAGACATGCAGGACTCCTGAGGATCGATGACGCCATCGGGCGACGCGCATACCTGGCGCGCCGTCCAAGGCTAACGCTCAGGGCGGTGGCAGCTCACCGGGATATCGCCCAGGGCCCATTCGCAGGGCACTCGACCGCTGGTCGGTCGAGTGGGCCAATCACGGGCCTTTCGGCCAGATCCCTGCCAGAGTCGTGTCGTGAGATCGGAGCGTGTGTGCGACTGACCATTCTCGGCGGGGGCGGTTTCCGTGTCCCCCTGCTCCACGGCTCACTGCTTGCCGACGAAGGTCCCCAGCGGGTCGATGACCTCGTCCTCCATGACATCGACCAAAGCCGCCTCGATGTCATGGCGGCGACCCTCGCTCAACAGGGCCTTGGCCATCGGACGCTTCGCGTGTCCACGACGACCGATCTGGATCAGGCCCTCGACGGAGCCGATTTCGTCTTCTCCGCCATGCGTGTCGGAGGCGCCCGAGGTCGCACGCAGGACGAACGGGTCGCGCTCGACGCGGGATGCCTGGGTCAGGAGACGGTCGGGCCGGGAGGGATCGCCTACGGGCTGCGGACGCTCCCGGTGGCCGTCCGAGTCGCCGAGCGCATCCACACCCGAGCACCCGACGCGTGGACGATCAACTTCACCAACCCGGCCGGAATGATCACTCAGGTCATGCAGGGGGTCCTCGGCGACCGCGTCCTGGGAATCTGCGATTCCCCCATCGGTCTGGGTCGCCGGGCCGCCAAAGCGATCGGTGCACCGTCCGGCACGGGCGCCGAGGCCTTCGGGTATGCCGGGCTCAATCACCTCGGCTGGCTCCGTCACCTGACGGTCGATGGCACTGATCGGTTACCGGCACTCCTGGCCAGCCCCGACGCCCTGCTCACCACCGAGGAGGGGCGCCTCTTCGGCCCTGAGTGGCTCCAGGAGTTGGGAGCCATTCCGAACGAATATCTCTACTACTACTACTTCACCCGCGAGGCCATCGCGTCGATCAAGGGCTCGGCGCAGACGCGCGGCGAATACCTGCTGGACCAGCAGCACGCCTTCTACAACGCCGTTCGGGCCCACCCTCAGGGGGGTCATGACCTCTGGTTGGCCGCCCGTCGGCAGCGCGAGGAGACCTACATGGCCGAAACCCGTGCCGACGGCGAGGAACGAGAAGAAGAGGATCTCTCCGGTGGCTACGAAGGCGTCGCCCTAGCCGTCATGGCCGCCATCGCGCGCAACGAGCCGGCCTCGCTGATCCTCAACGTTCGCAACGGGTCCACGATCCCCGACTTGCCGTCCGACGCAGTCGTGGAGGTGCCCTGCGATGTCGACTCGCGGGGACCTCGCGCCCGATCAACAGCACGTCTCGACGGCGCAATGCTCGGCCTGGCCCAACAGGTCAAGGCCGTCGACGAACTCGTCATCGCTGCTGCGTCCCAGCGCTCAGCCCGACTGGCGCACAAGGCTTTTGCGCTCCACCCGCTGGTTGACTCGGCAACCACGGCCGCCACGCTCCTCGACGGCTACCGCTCGCGCATCCCCGAACTCACCGACCTCTTCACAGCCAGTCGATAGTTGTCTCCGGACCGCATCGAGCAGCTCCAGCCGGACCTGCGGCTGTTCTCGACTGTCTGAATTCGGCTGTCTGAGCCAGCGCGTCGTGTCTCACGAGGAGCCAGCGGCCACGGCACCGCCCGCAGCAATGGCGGCGATCATCGTCGCGTTCATCTCCTGAATCGCCTTGCGCACACCCTCGCTCGCCCAGTCACCCTCGGAGATGGCCTTGCCTCGGGCCTTGAGCAGTTTCTTGTCCTCGCCGGGGAAGACCTTCGGCAACGCGTCCGCGGCATGCAGGACCGAGAGCACGCTCGCGTCGTGGTCGTTGACGGGCACCTCCTCGCGCAGAATCGCAGCGAGTCGTCGGATGAGTTGGTCCCGGATCAGTGGGTTGCTCACCTCGAAGCGCACCGTGGGGAAGACCCGCATGACCTCACTGTCAACCCGGTGCAGCACACCCTCGGCGGTGAGGGGTGCGGCCGCCAGATCCCGCAGCGCAGTGACCCGATCCTTCCAGGTCTGACTGCCACCGATGCGCGCGATGGCGTCCTTCGGCTTGCGCCCGTCTGATCGGTCGACCACATCCTGCAGCGCAGGATCGAGAGGCAGATTGGACCCGCCTCCCGCGTCGGCACCTCCCCCAGTGCGCACGAGTCGCCCGGGCTTCCCCAGAGGGCTGCCCTCGGGCACAAGAGTGAGCACTTCACGACGCACCAACTCGAGGATCGCCGTGCCCGCCATGGCCACCTTGAACTTCTGGCCGTCAATGACTGGCTTGCCCTTGGCCGGGTCGAGCACCGCCAGGAAGAAGTCGCTGATCAGGGTGTTCGTCATGACCTCGACGTTAGGCCGACCGGCCCGGTGCCGCCTCCTGCGCGAGGCTGAACTCCTGCCCCGGCCCCCTCCCCCAGGAGACGGAGATCGACGTCGGCGGTGACGGCATACGGTGGGGGCATGGCGCCACAGACGACGACCCTCCCCTACGGAACCTGGCCTTCACCGATCACGCCCGCGACCCTCACCGGAGCCCAGGCCAAGCTGGACGAGGTCGCCATGGATGGGGCCGACACCTATTGGCTCGAGGGTCGCCCGTGGGAGCGCGGACGCTCCGTCTTGGTCCGCCACGACGGCACGACAGGCGAGGTCGCCGATGTGCTCCCAGAGCCGTGGAACGTCCGCTCCCGTGTCCATGAGTACGGCGGCGGCCCGTATGCCGTGTCGTCCGGGACCGTGGTCTTCAGCCACTTCGCGGATGGCCGGCTTCGGCGGCTCGACCCTGGGGCCAATGACCCCGTGGCCATCACGCCCGAAGGCGATGTGCGCTTCGGCGGTCTCGTCGTGCACGGCGATCACGTGTATGCCGTCCGCGAGGACCATCGCGATGACTCCCGCGAGCCGGTCAATGAACTGGTGCGTCTCGTGCTCCGGGGCGAGGGTGACACCAACGAGGACTTCGGGTCGGTGATCGCCACCGGGACCGACTTCGTCTCACGACCGACCGTTTCCGGCGACGGGACCCGCGTGGCGTGGGTGTCCTGGAACCACCCGGACATGCCGTGGGATTCCACCGCGCTCCACGAGGCATCGATCGATGCCCTCCTGGCTGAACCCGGCGGCTCGACCACCCACGTGGTGGCCGGCGGTCCGGGCATCTCGGTGGCGCAGCCCACCTATGACCCGAGCGGGCGGCTGTGGTTCATCTCCGATGAGTCCAACTGGTGGAACCCTTGGATCGTCGAGGAGGGCACCACCCGGCAGGTGCTGAAGGCCGGCCACCAGTTGGTCGTGGGAGTGGACCAGGACGACCCGCGGCAGCCCGGCCT
>DAOLRO010000151.1:0-7072 GCA_035418665.1 Phycicoccus sp. | reverse complement strand
TCCCAGTCGTCCTCGTCGTAGGCGCGGGGCGCCGGCCACGAGAGCATCGTCGTGACCATGCAATCGTCACACCCGGTGCCCCGGACCGGGCACCCCTCACAACTGATCGTCAGGCTCGGTGCGAGAAGCGGGTGCGGGACCCGTCGACGCGGCCGATCGTCCGCGGTGTCGGCGGGTGCTCGCCAGTGGGAAGCCATCGAGCTCACCCCTTTCGTTTCGGTGCGGAGGGGGAAGTCCTCCGATGCAGAAACGCTAGAGGTGACCACCGACAACGCCCTTTCGCGCGTGGCGGAACCGGGCGTTGTCACACCCTCCTCCTAGCGTCAGCACCATGCCGATGGTTCAGGGGACACTCGATGACCTGGGGACGCCGCTCGCCGGCGTCACCTTTGTCGTCGTCGACCTCGAGACCACGGGGGGCAGCCCGGCCGAGTGCGGCATCACCGAGATCGGCGCGGTCAAGGTCCGCGGTGGTGAGGTGCTCGGCGAGTTCCAGACTCTCGTCCACCCCGGTCACCCGATCCCCGCCTTCATCCAGGTGCTCACCGGCATCACCGACGCCATGGTGTCCACGGCCCCCCGCCTGGCCCCCGCTCTGTCCTCATTCCTCGAATTCGCTTCTGGCGCAGTCCTCGTCGCACACAATGCTGGCTTCGACATCTCTTTCCTCAAGGCCGCGGCGAAGCAGACCGGACACGACTGGCCCGGCTTCCCCGTCCTCGACACGGTCCACCTCGCGCGACAACTCGTGACCCGCGACGAGGCGCCCAACCATCGTCTCGCCTCGCTCGCCCGGCTCTTCGCGAGCCCCACCACCCCGGACCACCGGGCTCTCCATGACGCCCGCGCGACCGTCGATGTCCTCCACGGCCTCATCGGCCGGGTGGGCTCCCTGGGGGTGCACAGTCTCGAGGAGTTGACCGCCTACAGCCGGCGCGTGCCGGCTGCGACGCGGCGCAAGCGTCACCTCGCCGACGGGCTCCCCGACGCCCCGGGCGTGTATGTCTTCAAGGACGAGCACGGCCAGGCTCTCTACGTCGGCACGTCGGTCTCCATCCGTTCCCGCGTGCGCTCCTACTTCACCGCCTCCGAGGGCCGCCGCCGGATGGCCGAGATGGTGCGCCTGGCCCAGAGCGTGACACCGATCGTCTGCGCCACTCCCCTCGAGGCCGAGGTCCGCGAGTTGCGCCTCATCGCCGAGCTCAAGCCGCGTTACAACCGTCGTTCTCGCCACCCCGAGAAGGCCGTCTGGCTCAAGTTGACCGACGAGACCTTCCCGCGGCTCTCGATCGTCCGCAAGGTGGCACAGGACAATGCCACGTATGCCGGTCCGTTCGCTTCGCGTTCGGCTGCGGAGGACGCCGTGGCCGCCGTCCACGAGGTGCTCCCGCTGCGGCAGTGCACGGGACGACTCTCGACACGGACGACGACGGGTTCGGCCTGCGCCCTCGCGGAGATGGGCCGGTGCGGCGCCCCATGCATCGGGGCGCAGTCGGTGGAGTCGTATGCCGTGGTGGCCGCTCGCGCAGCTGACCTCCTCAGCGGCAACAGCCGACCTGTGGTCGATGCCCTCAGGGACCGCATGGCGACACTGGCGGCCCAGGAGCGCTTCGAGGACGCGAGCACCGTGCGCGACCGCACGCTCAGCCTCGTCCGGGGCGCCGCACGCGCCCAACGCATGGCGCCACTCGCCCGGATCCCCGAGTTCATCGCGGCCCGACGATGCCCGGTCCAGGGCGGCTGGGAGTTGGCCTGCATTCGGCACGGTCGGCTGGCCGGCGCCTCGCGCTCCCCGCGAGGTGCTGATCCCCTGCCTTACGTGGACGCCTTGAGAGCAAGCGCCGAGGTGGTGCAGTCACCGCTCGCGCCAGCGACAGCAGCGCATCCCGAGGAGACCGAGAAGATTCTCCGGTGGCTGGAGTCCCCCGGCGTCCGGGTCGTGGACGTCGAAGGGATCTGGTCCTGCCCGATCGGTGGTGCGGCCGGGGCGCGCGAAGAACTCGAACCACTGGCGCTGTCGCGGGCCAGGACGCCTGGCTTCGCCGCCATTGCGTGAGGGATGAGTCGCACCGAGCCCATTAGGCTGGCCCGGTGATCACTGCCATCGTCCTCATCTCCGCCGACGTCGACCGCATTCCGGAGGTCGCGCAAGGGATCGCTGATCTCGACGGGGTCACCGAGGTGTATTCGGTGGCCGGGGATGCCGACCTGATCGCCATGGTGCGCGTCCGTGAGCACGAGCAGCTCGCCGATGTCATCGCTGACCGTCTCAACAAGGTCGAGGGTGTCACGGGCACGGCCACCCACATCGCCTTCCGCACCTACAGCAAGCACGATCTCGAGAGCGCCTTCAGCCTCGGTCTGGAGTCCTGAGACCCTCGCGAGGCACGGCCCTCAGGACTGGGCGATCTCGCTCGACACCTGTGCCCACTCGCTGAGTTTGGTCGTGGCTGCTCCTGAGTCGATGACCTGAGCGGCCCGGTCGATGCCTCGTCGCATCGCCGCGACGATCCCTTCTCTCGTCAGCGCGGGGCCTCCCGCCGTCTCGGCCAACGCGAGGGCAACAGCGGTATTGGCCAACACGGCATCACGCACCGGACCGGTCCCACCGGTCAGCACCCGGCGCGCGACAGCGGCATTGTGAGCAGCATCCCCGCCACGCAGGGCTTCCAGCGGCGCCCGTGCGAGCCCCAGTTCCTCTGGCGTCACCTCAAGGGTGAACACCTCGCCATGCTGGACCCACCACACGTCGGTGTGGGTCGAGAGGGTGACCTCGTCCAGACCGTCCCCGCCGCGGACGACGACAGCTGGGCGGCCACGAGCGGCGAAGACCCCCGCGATCAGCGGAGCCACACGTGCATCCGCAACTCCCACCGCGGCGTACCGAGGTTGGGCGGGGTTGGTGAGCGGGCCCAACATGTTGAAGGCGGTGGCGACGCCGAGCTCACGCCGGGCGCCTGCTGCGTGACGCATGGCCGGATGGAAGGACTGGGCAAAACAGAAGGTGACCCCGGCGCGGTGCGCCACCTCGGCGACCTGCGCTGGAGTGAGGGTGAGCGCGACTCCGAGCGCCTCGAGAACGTCCGCCGATCCAGAGGCTGACGAGGCGGCACGGTTGCCGTGCTTGACGAGTGTCAGGCCGGAGGCCGCCAGGACGATGGCCGACATGGTCGAGATGTTGACCGTGTTGTGCCGATCACCGCCGGTGCCCACGATGTCGATGGTCTCCCCCGGCACCTCGATCCGATGTGCGTGTCGAAGCATGACGTCGGCGAGCCCGTGGAGTTCGGCCACCGTCTCGCCCTTGGCCCGTAGCGCAATGAGGAAGCCAGCAACTTGGACCGGGGTGGCATCACCACCGAAGATCTCGCCCATCGCCCATTCGGCGGTCTCCTGCTCGAGGTCCTGACCGGCGATCAGGGCACTGAGCACCTCCGGCCACGTGTGGGCCGGCATGGGAGCGCTCATCAAGTGGATGCTCAGGCCGACGGAGTGACCGCGGGCCGGGCTGCCCGCGCCAACTCCGCGATCGCGTCAGCGACCTGGATCGGGTCGAGCGGGTGCGAGACCGCACCATCGGCATGCGACCAACCAGCCAACCAACCGTCCTGAGGGCGGCCGGTGAGCACGAGGATCGGCGGGCAGTTGTAGATCTCGTTCTTGAGTTCGCGGCAGAGACCGAGGCCACCGGCGGGCACGGCTTCACCATCGAGCACCACCACGTCGAAGCCACCGGCATCGAGGGCCTCGCTGACCGCAGGACCCGTGGCGCACTCGTGCCACCGGACGATCTCGACATCACGAGCGGGTCGGCGACCAGCAGCCGCGCGCACGGCGTCGCGGGTCGTGATGTCGTCGCTGTAGAGGAGCACCGAGACCTGCGTGACGCCCGCGCGAGGAGCAGCGGCGGGGCCCGTGGTCGAGGACGTGGAGGTCATGTCGTGATCGTACCCGTGCAGCAAATCTGATGAGACACCCCCAAACGGGGGGTCGGGGGAGCAATGCTGGCCAATACAGGCCATAATGGCGCGCGTGGCGAATGCAGCAGTGATCCAGAACCCGAGCGGCGCAGTTCCGAGCATCCCCGGACACGGTCCGGCGACCCGGCCGAACATGGTCGCCGTCGGAACCATGGTCTGGCTCTCCAGCGAACTCATGTTCTTCGCCGCGCTCTTTGCCTTCTACTTCACCATCCGTGGTCACGAGCCGGGCCTGTGGGCCGAGCGCACCGCCATCCTCAACGTCCCCTTCGCCGCCGCGAACACCACGATCCTCGTCATCTCGTCGGTGTGGTGCCAATTGGGCGTGCACAAGGCTGAGCACGGCCAAGCCGCCCGCACCGGAGGGCTCTTCGAGGTCGGCAAGTGGGGCATGCGCGAGTGGTATGTCCTCACGTACATCTTCGGCGCGATCTTCGTCGCCGGGCAGGTCTATGAATATGCCCACCTCATCGAGGAGGGCGTGACCTTGGCCAGCGACGCCTATGGCTCGGTCTTCTACCTGACGACCGGCTTCCACGGCCTGCACGTCACCGGTGGCCTCATCGCCTTCCTGCTCATCATCGGCCGGACCTTCACGACGCGGCGCTACTCGCGCATGCAGGAGGCGGGCGCTGTCGTCACCTCGTACTACTGGCACTTCGTCGACGTCGTGTGGATCGCCCTGTTCGCCATGATCTACCTGCTGAAGTGATCTGAAGTGTTGATGTCGCCCCAGATCGGGCACCCGCACGGACCGCATCCTCGAGACGAAAGACACGCATCGTGAACGCATTGGCCGCCCGCCGCCGACACCCGGCGGCGATCGCGATCCTCCTCATGGTCGGGCTCTTCCTGACGGGGGCTGTCTACTCCGCGTTCGCGCCGCGACCGGCCGAGGCCGCAACCGTGACCGCTGACAAGGTCGACGAGGGCAAGCAACTCTTCTTGGCCAACTGCGCCTCCTGCCACGGCATCAATGCCGAGGGGCGCGCGACCGGCTTCGGCGACAATGTCGCCGGCCCCGCCCTGGCCGGAGTCGGAGCCGCCGCGGTCGACTTCCAGATGGGCACGGGCCGCATGCCCATGCGTGCCCCCACGGCTCAGGCACCACGCAGCGAGACGATCAAGTTCTCCCAGGAGCAGATCGACGCGGTCGCGGCCTACGTGGCCTCCCTGGCTCCCGGACCGGCGGTCCCGAGCGAGGAAATGGTCGACCCGACCAAGGGTGACCCCGCCAAGGGCGGCGATCTCTACCGCGTCAACTGCGCGATGTGTCACAACTCGTCCGGCTCCGGCGGCGCGCTGACCCGCGGCAAGTACGCGCCCACCCTGATGGGTGTGGCCCCCAAGGACATCTACCAGGCGATGGAGACCGGCCCGCAGAGCATGCCCGTCTTCAACGACACCAACATTTCCCCCGAGGGCAAGCGTGACATCATCGCCTTCCTCACCACGCTCGACAAGTCCGAGAGCCCCGGTGGGCTCACCCTCGGATCCCTCGGTCCCGTGAGTGAAGGCATGTTCGCCTGGATCTTCGGCCTCGGTATCCTCATCGGCTGCGCCGTCTGGCTCGGCAACAAGGCTGCGTGAGCCATGACCGTCATTTCGCCCCGTCGTCGAACAGGATCGAAGACCCGATGAACGAGCACGAAACCCCTGCGAGTGGCGCGTCCGGCGAGGTCGCGACGGCGCACGACTTCGGTCGCGACGCGGTGCGTCTCGACGAGGGCCATGTCGAGGGCCACGGCGGCATCCCGGAGCGGTTCGCCAACCCGGGACTCCCCCCGCACATCCCGCGGGGCACGGACCTCAGCGAGGCGGCCGCCAAGCGCGCCGAGAAGCAGGTCGCGGCTCTCTTCGGCCTCTCCATCCTGGGCACGCTCATCTTCATCGTGGCCTACTTCGCGGTGGACATCCGCGAGATCACGTACATCCCGGGCATCGGCGACATGGGCCGCCAGCACGTCCTGCTCGGCCTCGGCATGACCCTCGCTCTGCTCGGCATCGGCTTCGGCGCCGTCCACTGGGCCAAGACCCTGATGCCCGACGAAGAGGTCATCGAGATGCGCCACGAGATGCGCAGCTCCGACAAGGACCGCGCCGCCGTCGTGCAGATCCTCAAGGACGGTGGTGAGGACGCCCAGATCAACCGTCGTCCCCTCATCAAGTACACCCTCGGCGGGGCCATGGGCCTCTTCGCGGTCCCTCTCCTCCTGCCCGTCCTGGGCGGCCTCGGCCCGATGCCCCAGAAGAGCCTTTCGCTCACCTTCTGGAACGGCGGGCCCAGCGGCCCCGGCGAGGAGCCGACGTTCAAGCCGATGCGCCTCATGCGCGACCCGGAGAACACCCCGATCAAGGCCTCCGACGTCACCATCGGCTCGGTCTTCCACGTCCTCCCCGAGGGGCTGCTCGACCTCGAGCACGGAGTCCTCGAGGAGAAGGGCAAGGCGGCCGTCCTGCTCATGCGCCTGGACCCCAAGGACATCAAATCCCAGAAGGAACTCGACTGGGGCCACCAGGGCATCGTCGCCTACTCCAAGATCTGCACCCACGTCGGTTGCCCCGTCGGCCTCTACGAGCAGCAGACCCACCACCTGCTCTGCCCGTGCCACCAGTCGACCTTCGACGTGACCGACGACTGCAAGGTCATCTTCGGCCCGGCCAAGCGTGCGCTGCCGCAGTTGAAGATCACCGTCGACGACGCGGGTTACCTCGTCTCTGAGAAGCCGTTCGCTGAAGCGGTCGGCCCGAGCTTCTGGGAGCGTGGCTGATGACCACCAACACCCGACCCGCCGACGCTCTGCGCGCCGGCGACCAGCCCGCTGAGGTCGCGCCCAGCGCGGCGGCCCGCAAGATCGGCGGTGTCGCCGGCTGGGTCGATGACCGCACGGGCGCTGCCAAGGGCGTCGGCTACCTCATGAAGAAGGTCTTCCCCGACCACTGGTCCTTCATGCTCGGCGAGATCGCGATGTACTCGATGATCATCGCCCTGCTCTCCGGGGCCTTCCTCACGCTGTGGTTCGTCCCGAGCATGGGTCACACGGTCTACGAGGGCTCCTACATCCCGCTGCGGGGCGTGCAGATGTCCGAGG
>DAOLRO010000150.1:0-7077 GCA_035418665.1 Phycicoccus sp. | reverse complement strand
GCGTTCGTCTCCCTGCTCCCGGGCAAGGACGGCCTGCTGCACATCTCCGAGATCCGCAAGATGGTCGGCGGCAAGCGCATTGACGCGGTCGAGGACGTCCTCTCCGTGGGCCAGAAGGTCCAGGTCGAGCTCAAGGAGATCGACCCGCGCGGCAAGCTCTCCCTCGCAGCGGTCACGGCCGAGGGCGCTGACTCCGGAGAGGGCGGCGAGAGCCACTCCGAGGCAGGCTCGGACGAGCACGGTTCCGACGACCACGGCTCCGATGGGCAGGGTCACGGCGACGACAACGGTGGCGAACGTCGCGAGGGCGGCGAGCGCCGTCAGCGCAACCGCCGTCGCGGTGGTGGCCGTGGTCGTGGCGACCGTGGCGACAACGGTGGCCACGGTGGAGGCGACCACAGCGAGAGCTGAGGCCTCACCTCACCAACCCAGCGGGCCGGCATACCAAATGATTGGTATGCCGGCCCGTCGGCTGTTCGTCGACGTGGCCGGGGAGTTCTCCCCATTGGCCGAGGCGGACGAGGGATGGAAGGGTGGGGGCACACGAGCGAGGGGGAGCGATGACGGAGCCACGAGAACAGCTGCACGAGATCCGTGAGGAGGCCGATCGGGTCCAACAGTTCTTCGAGCGCGCGACGCCGGCCGCGCGAGATCATGAGGGCGAGGATTCGCTCGGCGCGGTCTCGGTCAACGTGGACAGCAAGGGCGGCATTCGGGGCATCCTCATTGCGCCGGACTGGGATCTGCGCGTGCAGCCCGGTGACCTCGGCACGGCGGTGGCCGAGGCCGTCATGCAGGCGACGGTCGGCACGGCGGAGGACTGGGTCGAGAACCTCGAGGTCCAGTCCGAGTTGCCCGAGCCCCAGACCCGGCCGATGCCGCAGAACATCGAGGACTACCTCGCCACCCTCCCACCCGATGAGCCGGTGACCGAGGCTGTGGTGCTGGAGCGCATCTCGCAGTTGTGGTCGGAAGCGATCGCCGAGATGGATTACGCACAGGCCTCCGTGGAGGGCTTCGCGGAGCGAACCTTTCACTCCCGCACGCACGGTGGCGAAGTGGCGGTCACCGTGCTCGTCGGCGGCGCCGTCGGCTCCATCGAGCTCAACGAGGCATGGCTGGGGCGCACGCACGTCGCCAACATCGGGCGAGTCATCCTCACGACCTTGCAAGAGGCTCAGCAGCAGGCCTTCGAGGACATGGAGCGACTCCAGTCCGCGTCCGACGCCGCTGTGTCGGGCTTGTCAAAGTTCACGGACCCGACCGTCCTCATGCGGCGTATCGGTCTCGACGTCTGAGCAGCGACACGAGCTGACCCAAGGACAGGAACTGGCCTGAGCCGGTCACGAACAGGGAGGGAAATCATGGGATACGAAGTACAGATCGCGGCGCTTCGCGCCGATGCGACGATTTGGGAGGACACCGCGAAGGTCCTGTCGAGTGCTGCCACGACCGCGTCGGGAGCACGTGTGCCGGCGAATGCCGTCTCGATCGTGGGGCAACTCGCGGACTTTGACACCGTCGCCAATGAACTTGTTGACCTTGCGGCGCAGATCTTGCGTCAGGGCGACAATGCGACCACGAAGATGGCGACCACGCTGCGTTCCGTCGCGAGGCAGTATGAAACCGACGATGCAGCGGCGCAGGCCTCGATCGGCGCCGAGTGGACACCGATTTCCTAGGGGGATGCACCAATGACACCAGAACAGATCTTGCAAGAGTTGCGCACCAAGTGGGACGAAGCCTGCAAGAAGGCGGAGGAAGTCCTCGAGGCCTTCAACAAGACCATGCAGTTGATCGCCAAGTTCGCTGGCTGGATTGCCGAGAAGGCTGTCCAGTTCTGGAACGACAAGGTGGTGCCGCTCTGGACCAAATGCGTCGACTGGATGAAGGAACACTGGAACGTCTTCGGTGAACCGTGGACACTCTTCGCCCTGGCCAGTGAATGGCGAGAACAGGTGGGCGCGCCGGTGACCGGTCGGGCGGGACTGGCGACGGCCGGCCAGCTCGAGGCGGATGACAACTGGAGCGGGCGCGCGGCTGGAGCCTACAAGCAGCGGCTCGGTCAGCAGGAGACCGCGCTGAAGTCGGTGTCGAGCCAATTTGCCGAGGCGATCGCGGCCGCGTGCACGAAGGTGGCTGCTGGGATCATCACCTGGTGGATCGCCATTGTCGCGGCCATCGTGACGCTGGTGGTCTGTCTCGTGATCGCCGCCGGTGCCGCGTGCACGATCTGTGGTGCGCCGGTCACGCCCCCGGCGGTCGCCATTGGTTGGGGCGCCTTCTCGACGGCTCTCTTGGTGGGGACGGGCGCGCTCCTGACGCTCACGCTCATGGCCAAGGGTGACATCAGTGGAGCCCGTCACAATCTCTCGTCCTTCCCCAACGGCGCCTGGCCGACCTTTGGCTAGGGTGGATCAGATGAGTGGGCATCCTTCGGCTGAGGACAGTGGGGCGCGGATGCGGGCCATGGCGTCGTGGTTCTGCGCAGGTGTATGTGCCGTGGTGGCGATCGGGTTGCTGGTCACCGCCCTGACATCAGGGGCGGCACCGGTCCTGTTCGTCGGCGGGGCGACCTTGGCAGCGCTCGCGACGATCGTGTGCGTGTGGCTGGCGCTACTGAACCGGGGGCTCGCCAGCCATCGGGTGGGGGGCGCCGAGGCTCGCAAGGCTGCCCGCCCGCTCCTTGCCCTGGTCGTCGCGGCTCTCCTGCTGACGATCGCTGCCTTTTTCGCAGAAGCCTGGCAGGGGCTGACCTCACTGGGCCTGTGGGTGATCCTGCTCATCCCGTGCGTCTTGGTGTTGCTGACGCGGCAGGGTCCGCACTGGGACCGAGCGAGGGCTTGAGCCTGAGGCGAGATCTGGCGATGGGGGGGCGGGGATGCTGGGAGCGGGGACAGGGAGTGGGATGCGGAAGAACTGGTCGCGAGGGCTCGTGAGCCCGGTCTTGGTGGGGTTCCTGAGCCTGAGTGCCTGTGGCACCACGGGCGGAGACGGGTCGGGGACGGCCACGAACGGATCGACTCCGGCAGCCTCATCGGCGTCGGCGTCCCCCTCCCCGTCGCCGAGCATGGCGCAGGCGCTCGCGGCCGACGAAGTAGCCGCCCTCATGACGGACTACGACACCCGTAACAACGCGGCCTCTCTGGCCGCGGACGCCGACTTCAACGCCGACCTGTGGGCCACGGCCGACACCGGCGGTCTCCTGGAGTCCGATGTGTTCAGCACGGCGCTGGCCAAGGCGCAGGAGCGGGCTCCTGACGGGAAGACCTATACGCACACCGACCCCGTGGGCTACATCCCCCTGAGCCCCGTGGAGCAGCCGTGGCTCATCGTGCGCAGCACCTTCCAGGATTCGCCCTCGCTCAAGGGCTACACGCGTTCGGGGTCGTCAGGTCCATGGCTCAACGACTCCTGGGTGGAATTCGAGGGGACCCTGCCCGAGCCGGCGGCGCCGGGACAGGCCTCGACACCGACCTCGGCTCAGGTCGCCGCGGTCCAGAAGGCGATCGCTGACGTGATCGCGCACGTCGAGACACCGGAGGTGTCACCCTTCCCGGTGGTCGGTGGTTTGGCCAACCACCACAACCGTCTCAACACCTTCGACCTCTCTGGGCTGGACGCCGAGAGCATGTCCATGACCACCGAGCCCTACGCAGGGGCGCTCGAGGATCAGGGCACCGAACGAGGCAGCACCCAGATCGTCGTGGCAGCCGACGGCAGTGTCCTGGCCGTCGCTGGCCTGCGCAACCAAGCAGTCTTCACTGCGAAGGCGGGGCGCACGATCGAGCACGGCCAAGACTTCGCCGAGGCGTCGGGGGAGACGGGCCCACGCGAGGAGTTGCACTATGGCTTCCTCTTCTTCGTGCTTCTCCGGATTGACCCCTCGGGCGCTGTGACCATGATGGGTTCGACGGGGCTCAACCTGCCGGTGAAGTGAATCCGGGCATCGACCACCGCGGCACGAGGAAGGGCCCCGACTCGGTGTGGGTCGGGGCCCTTCCTACGGGTGCGTTGCCTCAGGCGGCGCTGGCCTTCTGGACGACCCGCGGCGAGCGCCAGCGCATCTCCATGCGGGTCCGGCCATCGGCCGTCGTGACGGGGACCCAGAAGAGGGTCAGGGCGGCGGGGCCGACGGGAGCTTGCTTCTTCTTCACGGCTCCTCCTTCCTTCGAACGCGACGATGCGTTCGTTCATGTTGCGTTCACCTAAGAGTAACCCAAAGGTGAACAGCAGGTGAACAACCCGGCGTGCCCGTCGGTCACGAATTGGCCACGGCGGTCCACCCTGAGCCCGATAGGCTCGTCCGCGTGACCGATGCATCGACTCCCGCCTTGCCCGACCCTCAGGCGGAGCGGCCGCTGAAGGTCGCGGTGATCGGGGCACGCGGCCGGATGGGATCCACCGTCTGCGCGGCCGTGGAGGGTGCATCCGATCTCGCGTTGGTCGGCCGTTACGACATGGGCGACGATCTCGGCGACCTCGGCGGCGCCCAGGTGGTGGTCGAGTTCTCGGTCCCCGATGCCTCGCCCGGCAATGTCCGAGCAGCCTTGTCGCGTGGCGCCAGTGTCGTCGTGGGCACAACGGGCTGGGATGCCGACAAGGTGGCAGCGCTGGAGGCCGCCCTCGAAGCCCACCCCGGTCAGGGGGTGCTCATTGCGCCCAACTTCGCCATCGGGGCCATCCTCATGATGGCCTTCGCCGAGAAGGCGGCTCGCTTCTATGAGTCGGTCGAGGTGGTCGAACTCCATCACCCGGACAAGGTCGATGCTCCGAGCGGCACCGCGGCCCGGACGGCCGACCTGATCGGCGCGGCACGTGATCAGGCGGGCCTGGGGCCAGTGCCGGACGCCACCACCCACGATCCCGGCGGTGCCCGCGGAGGGCGGGCACACGGCATACCCGTTCATTCGGTGCGCCTGCGGGGGCTGGTGGCGCATCAGGAGGTGCTCTTCGGGGGAGTCGGCGAGGTGTTGACGATCCGGCACGACTCCTTCGACCGGAGTTCGTTCATGCCCGGAGTGATCGCGGCCGTGCGGGCCGTGGGAGACCACCCGGGCGTGACCGTGGGCTTGGAGCACTACCTCGGCCTCTGACGGCGACGTGGTTGGTCACCTGACGTTCACCGCAGCAAGGTCTCCTCGACTCGCGGGGAGTTGAATTCTCCACTACATTGGTGGATCGGTCAGGGCGCCGCACAGTTCCTGACGCCCTGCCAAGGACGGTCATGACACGCCCCGCCACCACCACGCTGCATGCGCCCACGCGCCGCACCCTGACGCGTGCCGCTGCGTGGACGGTCCCGGCGATCGCCGTCGCCTCGGCAGCCCCCTCCTTTGCCGTGACTCTGGACTGCTCCGTCTTCACCGCAGCGGCTTCCTGCGTGGAAGCGGGCAATGGCGCGGGGATCACCTTCACGATGTCAAGTTCGACGCCTGTTCCCAAGGATGCCACCATCACGATCACCCGCGACGTCTTTGGCACATCGACGACCTTCCCGGGTTCCTTCAGCAACACCTCGACGGGCCTCAGCACGTCGACTCCCGGCACGAACTGGTCCTCACAAGTGTGGACGGTGACCGCGAACCCTTTGGCCGCGAACACGAGCCTGCAATTCGCGGGCTCCTTCAGCAAGGCCAAGGACGGCGGCTCGACGACGACCTACACACTGTCGATCACCATTGCTGGCCAGACCTGTGTCCTCGCCACCAAGCAGGCAGGGCAGTCGGGCGACAGCAGTGGCAACGTGAAATGTGTCGCGTAGCCGGACTTGGTCAGCCCCAGCCGAGGGCTCTGAGGCCTGCCGCCACCGCGGCGGCGACGACCACGACGACGATGAAGTTCGCGCGGAGCAGCAGGAGCACGAGCGCCACGGCGACCGCGGCCAAGCGGGCATCGATCACCAACGCGCCGCCATCGCCGACCACCGTCTGAGCCACGACCAGACCCGCGAGCAGCGCGATCGGCAGCAGCGTCGTGACCCTGCTGATCCGCGGCCCGGAGACCCAGGACTCGGGCACGAGATAGCCCACGAGCTTGAGGATGAAGCACGCCCCACAGGCGAGCAGCACGGCCATCCACATCGTCATGGCAGCGGATCCTCTCCAACGAGGTGACCGTGACCGTCACTCGTGGGCGGATCTCCCTTGGGCCCGTGTCGCCCCAGCCCGACGATCAGGGCTGCCGCAGCAGCCAGGATGACCGGCACGCCAGCAGGAACCAGCGGCGAGGCCACACAGGCGATGAAGGCCGCGAGCACGGCCGTCGCGATCGCGTCCCCTCCCCGCAAGCGCGGCCACAACAAGGCACAGAAGGCCCCAGCCGCCGCGGCGTCGAGCCCCCACGTCTTCGGGTCGCCCAGCGCATTGCCGAGCAGCGCGCCCACCAGGGTCGCGAGGTTCCAGAAGATGAAGACGGCGATCCCGGTGTGCCAGAAACCCAATCGCTGCGCCGCGGGCTCCTCCTGCGCGATCCCGACGGCCGTCGACTCGTCGATCGTGAGGTGCGCAGCGCCGATCCGCCGGAGCCCCCGGACGCCGAGGAAGAGGGCGTTCTGGATGGCATAGAGGCCGTTGCGCAGGCCGAGCAGACCGGCGGTCGCGATCGCTGCGGGTGCCGCCGCCAAGCCGCCAGCCGCGATGATCCCCACGAAGGCGAACTGGGATCCGCCGGTGAACATCAGCGCCGACAGTGCCTGGGTCTGCCAGACGTTCAACCCCGCCGCGACGGCCAGGGCCCCAAAGCTGATCCCGTAGGCACCCGTCGCGATTCCCACCGACCAGGACTGGCGCAGGACATCACGCCGCCGCTCCGGCGCCAGGGTCGAGTCGCTCACGGCCCCAGCAGACACGACAAGCGGACTTCGCGCAGCGTCGAACCATCCGGTGAGACGACCCGATCGCGATGCGCTCCGTCCGGCTCCAGCCCAGCTGCCCGCAGGAAGGCACGAGTCTCTTCGTCGTCAACCAGGACCCACGCACTCATCGACCCGGCACCCAACGACCGCAGGTGATCCGCGGAGGCATTGAGCAGGCGCGACCCGTGTCCTTGACGCCGACCCGACGGATGCACGCCGAT
>DAOLRO010000149.1:0-7105 GCA_035418665.1 Phycicoccus sp. | reverse complement strand
CGCCGTCGAAGTATTCGGCGAAGGTCGGGTGCACGTCCCACAGCGGCCCGCTCGGATGATCCCGCGGCGTGCCGGGACGTCGGCCGTCCGGCCCGGGCCGGAAGAGCGCGATGAGTCGCTGCTCGACCTCAAGGGCAGCTTGCTCCAACGGAAATCGCCGACCCGAACCCGTCGGGAACTCGACCTCGTGGTCCGGCCCGGCCGCTCGCGCATGGGTCCGCATGGCGTGGAGCAGAAGCACGTTGACGGGGAACCACACCGGGCCGCGCCAGTTGGAGTTGCCCCCGAACATGCGCGTCGAGGACTCCCCCGGGTCATAGCGAAGATCCATCGTCACACCGGCGACATCGAGGCTCACCCCGTCGCGATAGGACGCCGACAACGACCGGATGCCGTGTGGCCCGAGGAACTCGGCCTCGTCGAAGATCCGCTCGTGCAGGCGGGCCTCGCGTTCGGGAGTGAGCGGTGAGAGGGTCCGAACGACGTCACGCCGGCTGCCGCTCTTGACGAGGGCATCGGTCAACTCGGGTCGCCGCCGCTGCAGCCAGCGCAACCGCGCGGTGAAGTCGGTGAGGTCCTCGAAGACCCAGCCCGGCACGTTGGCGATGGCCACGAGCGGTAGCAGCCCGACGAGCGAGCGCACCCGCACCGGCTCGGACCGCCCGTCAGGACCCACGAGCACGTCATAGAAGAAGCCGTCCGTGTCATCCCACAGCGACACGTCGTCGGTGCCGAAGCGCTCCATGGCCTCTGCGATCGCGAAGAAGTGCTCCAAGAACGTCGTCGCGATCCCGTCCCAGGCCTTGTCCACCCGGCTCAACTCGAGCGCGATCCGCAGCATCGTCAGCGACGAGAAGGCCATCCAGCTCGTCGCATCGGACTGCTCCAGCCGCCACCCGGCCGGCACGTCCCGCGAGCGGTCGAAGACCGAGATGTTGTCCATCCCGAGGAAGCCGCCCTCGAAGAGGTTCGACCCATCGGAGTCCTTGCGATTGAGCCACCACGAGAAGTTGATGAGCAGTTTGGTGAGCACCCGCACGAGGAAGCCCTGGTCGCGGGCACCGTCGAGCAGATAGACCTGCCAGGCCGCCCACGCATGCACCGGCGGGTTGACGTCGCCGAAGTCCCACTCGTAGGCAGGCAACTGCCCGTTGGGGTGTTGGGCCCATTCGCGCACGAGGAGCAGCAGTTGCCCCTTGGCGAACGCCGGGTCGATGCGCGCCATCGCGACGCAGTGGAAGGCCAGGTCCCACGTCGCGAACCAGGGGTACTCCCACTCGTCCGGCATCGAGATCACATCGGCCAACGCCAGATGACGCCAGCCGTTGTTGCGGCCGTTGCGCAGCCGGCGCTCGGGTGGCGGAGGCGGCTGGCCCGGGTCCCCGTCGAGCCACTCGCGCACGGAGTAGCGATACAGCTGCTTGCCCCAGCACAACCCCGCAAAGGCACGCCGCGCGATTTCCCGATCGACCTCTGACACGCCCTCGGGCACGACGGCCCGGTGGAAGGCGTCGGCCTCGGCGCGACGATTGGCCAGCACCTCGGCATACGTGCTCCCGAAAGGTCGCTCGACCTGGTGATCGCCGCGCAACCGCAGCCGCACCGTGACGGTCTCCCCGGGCCCCACCGCATCGAAGCGGTAGCGCAGCCCGACCTTCGTCCCGGTCAGGGCGGGGTTGAGCCGCCTCTCGTCGCCGCGCACGATCGCGTCGTTGATGGCGTCCTTCGGGTATGCCGGGTGGTTGGCTTCCGCGGGCACCTCACCGAAGACGCGTGGATTGGTCTCGTTGTCGCAGAAGAGCACGGCCGGAGATCCCTCGGCGATGAGGTGGTAGCGCCCGAGCCAGCCGTGGGTGGCCTCGATGACCGTGGTCCCGACGGCGCGAATGTCGCGCTCGGGGAGCAGCCGCAGCGTCGGTCGGCGGGGGTCGACACCCCACGACCACGTGTTGCGGAACCACAGCTGCGGCACGAGGTCCAGCGGTGCGGGGTCGGGCCCATGATTGGTGGCTTCGTAGGTGATGCAGATGTCGTCGGGGGCGACCTTGGCGTGGGTGGTGACGACGTCGAAGAAGCGATCGCCCTCGAGGATCCCGGTGTCCGCGAGCCGGAATTCCGGCTGATCAGTGCCTCGCCGGGCGTTCTCCTCACGGAGACGCTGATAGGGGAAGGCCGCTTGGGGATAGCGATAGAGCGACTGCCCCCAGGCATGGGTAGGGGTCGCGTCGAGCGCCCACCAGTACTCCTTGGCGTCCTCGCCGTGATTGCCCTCGGCGTTGGTCAGGCCGAAGTAGCGCTCCTTGAGCCGGTCGTCCTGACCGTTCCACATGGCGATGGCCAGGTTGAGGAAGCCGAAGCGATCGGTGAGTCCGGCGATGCCATCCTCGCCCCAGCGATAGGTGCGCGCGTGGGCGTGGTCGAACGGAAAGAAGTCCCACGCGTTGCCATCCGCGGAGTAGTCCTCGCGCACCGTCCCCCACTGACGTCCCGACAGGTAGGGACCCCAGAGGCGCCAGGGGTCGTCATCTCCGGGCGACTCGCGCAGTCGCTCGTGCTCGTCCGTCGTCACGTAGTGAGGTTATTGGTCCAGCCTGCGAGCCATGTGGATGTCGTCGCGCTCATCTCCGGGGGCGATCCGGATCCCACCCTTGAGCCGCCCGATCTCCTCATAGCCCAACCCGGCGTAGAAGTCCTCCGTGCCATAGCCACTGCGCACACCGAGCTCGACGATCTCCACCCCGTCCTCGCGGGCGACTCGATGCATCGCCGCCATGAGGAGGCGGCCGAGGTTGCGTCCGCGGTGGATCGGGTCGGTCATCACCCGGTATGCCGTGCGGCGATGGTGGAGGAGAGGGTTCGCCGGGCGTTGCCAGAAGGCCAAACCGAGCAATCCGCCAGCGGGTGAGCGGAGCAGAACAGCCGTCACGTCGCCGGCGCGCATGCCCTGCTCGTGGGCCGCGAGCGCTCTCGCGACGTCGGCGCGCGGGGCACCGGGGAGAAATCCCACCGCTGCTCCGGCGTCGTTGGTCGCGCACCACAGGTCGAGCACTTCGTCGCGGGTGTCGCCATCGAAGGCCTGCTCCCGAACCACCTCGACGGTGGGCGCCTGCAGGATGGCCGACTCACCGAACTCGGGCGGATCCCCCGGCAGGAGACGTGTGCCGACCTCGGTCAACCCGGCCGACCTGGCCGTGGCGATCGAGCGCGGGTTGGTCGCCTTGGCCGCCGCGATGATCGGCAGGTCAGCCGGCAGCCACTCGATGCCCCAGGCCGCCCAGGCCCTCGAAGCCTCCCGCGCCAGGCCCTGGCCGTGCACCTCGGGGACCAGTCGGTAGTAGAGGTTGAGCTCGGCTGGAATGTCGTCGGTGGCGGGGCTGAGTTTCAATCCACCCACGCCGACGGGCGCACCATCGGGGCTGCTCGGCATCTCGACGACGTGATAGCCGAAGCCACGCTCGGCCCAGTGACCCAGGACCTTGTCGAAGTCGGCGCTGGCGGCCTCATCGGTCGCGGCCATCGCGTGGGGCGCATGCTCATAGGTGCGCGGGTCGCGGTGGACCCTGACCCAGAAGTCGCGGTCGCTCTCGACCGGTCGGCGCAGGGTCAAACGCGCTGTCTGGAGATCCTCGGGGAAGGGGGTGTCTGCCACACAGGGCATCATGGCAGCCGTGACCGACACCGCCGCAGCGACCTCGACGAGCCCTGAGCACCCGCTCACGGCGCTCGCGCTGGGCCCGGTCACCGACGACGCCGACGAGCTCTACGAGGCGTTCACCACGTGGGCGGACGGGCAGGGGCTGGCCCTCTATCCGCATCAGGACGAGGCCATCATCGAAGTGCTCTCGGGTCGTCATGTCGTCCTTGCCACCCCGACGGGGTCAGGCAAGTCCCTCGTGGCCACGGCCGCCCACTTCGCGGCGCTGGCTGCCGACCGCGTCAGCTTCTACACCGCGCCCATCAAGGCCCTCGTCAACGAGAAGTTCTTCGCCCTGTGCGACGTCTTCGGCGCCGACCAGGTCGGTCTGCTCACCGGCGACGCGAGCGTCAACGCCGATGCCCCGATCATCTGCTGCACCGCCGAGGTCCTCGCCAACATCGCTCTGCGAGAGGGCTCCTCGGCCGACGTCGGCCTGGTGGTCATGGACGAGTTCCACTACTACGCCGATCCGCAGCGCGGTTGGGCCTGGCAGGTCCCTCTGCTCGAGCTCACCGACACCCAGCTCGTCCTCATGTCCGCGACCCTCGGCGACATGAGGGGCATCACTGCCGACCTCACCTCACGGACCGGCCGGGACGTCGCCCTCGTCACCACCGCCGAGCGGCCCATCCCCCTGACGTTCACCTGGTCGGTCGATCCGCTGACCGACACTCTCGAGGAGATCGTCAGCACCCACCGGGCCCCGGTCTATGTCGTCCACCCGAGCCAGGCCGCTGCCGCCGAGCACGCCAAGTCCCTCCACTCGATGAAGCTCCTCACGCCTCAGGAGAAGGTCGCGATCGCCGACCGACTGGCGACCGTCCGCTTCGCTGCCGGCTTCGGCAAGACGCTCAATGGCTTGCTGCGCAAGGGGATCGGGGTCCACCACGCCGGCATGCTCCCCCGCTATCGCCGCACGGTCGAGCAACTGGCGCAGGCCGGACTGCTCAAGGTCATCTGCGGCACCGACACCCTCGGCGTCGGCATCAACGTCCCGATCCGGACCGTGCTCTTCACCCAACTCGCCAAGTTCGACGGCACCAAGGAGCGCATCCTCAAGGCGCGCGAGTTCCACCAGATCGCCGGGCGGGCCGGGCGTGCGGGCTACGACACCAGTGGCGAGGTCGTCGTCCAGGCACCTGAGCACTTGGTCGAGAACGCCCGGCGCCTCGCCAAGGCCGGCGACGACCCGATCAAGATCAAGCGGGTCCAGCGCGTCAAACCCGCGCCCGGCCAAATCGTCTGGACCGAGGCGACCTTCGACAAGCTCGTCGGCGCCACACCGGAGCAACTCCAGTCGAGGATGCGCATCGACAACGCGATGATCCTCAACGTCATCGCCCGCCCGGGCGACCCGATCCGTGCCCTGTCCCGGCTCGTCCGAGACAACCACGAAACCCCGGTGCGGCAGGCCGCCATGGCGCGCCGCGGCATACGCCTCCTTCGGTCTCTCCTCGACAGCGGAGTCGTCCGCCGTCTCCCCACCCCTGGTCCAGACGGCCGCACGATCGACCTCGCTGTCGACCTGCCCGAGGACTTCGCGCTCAACCAGCCGCTCGCCCACTTCGCCCTTGCCGCACTCGAACTCGTCGACCCCGACTCCCCCACCCGCGCCCTCGACGTCATCTCGGTCATCGAGTCCGTGCTCGACAACCCGATGCCGGTCCTCCTCCAGCAGCAATGGGTCGCGCGGGGCGAGGCGGTCGCGGAGATGAAGGCCGATGGCGTCGAATACGAGGAACGCATGGAGGCGCTCGACGAGATCACGTGGCCCAAGCCGCTCGCCGATCTCCTCGAACCCGCCTATGAGGCCTATCGCACGCACCACCCATGGCTGCCGGACGACGCACTCTCCCCCAAGTCAGTGCTCCGCGAGATGTGGGAGACCGGGCTGTCCTTCACCGACCTCATCGGTCGCTACGGCCTGGCCCGCTCTGAGGGCGTCGTGCTGCGCTATCTCTCCGACGCCTATCGCACCCTGCGCCAAACCGTCCCCGCGAGCCACCACACCCCCGACCTCGACGAGATCATGACCTGGCTCGGTGAGACGATCCGTCAGACCGACTCCTCCCTTCTCGACGAGTGGGAGTCGATGACCCACCCGGGCAACCCCACGGTCCACACCGGCATCGCCGCCGCGCCCGTGCGCCCGTTGTCCGCCAACGAAGCCGCGCTGCGCACGATGATCCGCAAGGCGATGTGGCGGCGGGTGGAGTTGGCCGCGCGCGACGATCTCTCCGGCCTGTATGCCGTGGAGCAGGCGAGCGCCGATCTCACTGATCCGCCGGGTGAGGTCGTCATGGATCGTTCGGCGTGGGACGAGGCGCTGGCTGGCTACTGGGAGGAGCACTCCGAGATCCTGCTCGACGCCAACGCCCGTGGACCGCGCCACCTCACGATCGCCTCGGATCCCGAGAGCGCGCGGATCTGGCAGGTGCGCCAGACCCTCGCCGATCCGGAGGAGCACCACGATTGGGTCATCGACGCCGAGGTCGATCTCGACGCCACCGACGCGGTGGGCGAACTCGTGCTCCGCAGCGCCGGCCTCCGCCGCCTCTGACCCGCATCAGACGGCGTATGCCGTGAGCTCACCGGCCAATTCGGGGTTGACCCGGGCGTCGACGCGGGTCCCTTCGGCGACGTGCTCACTGTGGAGGATCTCGCCGTGTTGGTGGAGTCGGCTGACGAGGTCACCCCGGTCATAGGGGATGAGCACCTGGACGTCGATGTCCGGACGGGGCAACTCCTCGGCAATGAGGTCGACGAGCGCCTCGAAGCCCATTCCGGTGTGGGCCGAGACCGCGATCGAGTGCTTCTCGTGGCGCAGCAGGCGGTCGATGACCTCGGGGTCGGCGATGTCCGCTTTGTTGACAACGATGACCTCCTTGACATCAGCCGCGTCGACATCGGCGAGCACGGCGCGCACAGCCGAGATCTGGCCCTCGGGGTCGGGGTGCGACCCGTCGACGACGTGCAGGAGAAGGTCGGCGTCACCGACTTCCTCCAGCGTGGAGCGGAAGGCCTCGACGAGTTGGGTCGGGAGCTGCCGGACGAAACCCACGGTGTCGGCGAGCGTGTATTCGCGACCGTCGGGGGTCTCGGCCCGACGCACGGTGGGGTCGAGGGTGGCGAAGAGTTGGTTCTGGACGAGCACGCCGGCGCCGGTGAGCCGGTTGAGCAGCGAGGACTTGCCAGCGTTGGTGTAGCCAGCGATGGCCACGCTCGGGATCTGGTTGGCATGACGACTGCCGCGCTTGGTGTCGCGGACGGTCTTCATCTCCTTGATCTCGCGGCGCAATTTGGCCACGCGCGTGTTGATCCGGCGCCGGTCGAGTTCGATCTTGGTCTCACCAGGTCCGCGCGAACCCATGCCCTGACCGGCGCCACCGACCTGACCACCGGCCTGCC
>DAOLRO010000148.1:0-7132 GCA_035418665.1 Phycicoccus sp. | reverse complement strand
TCGAGCACGGCGTCCTGGCCCACCGCCTGACCCGGCCCGGCTGTCGCCACGATGGAGAGGATCTCATGCCGCAGGCCCCGCACCCACGGTCGATGGACACCCGGCGACAGGGCCGCGATCGGCTTGCCGTCCCGGTGGCTCCCGACCAACGCCGCATCGCGCGTGCTCTCCCACCACGCCGACACCAGACGTGACCAGCGGCTTCCCCCCGGCTGGTCCAGCCAGTCGTCGTAGTCGGCGGTCGGCACCCACTGCGGTTCGTCCTCGTCGTCCTCCGCGATCAGTCCCGAAGCGTGACCGACTTCGACGAGGAAGGCCGCGCGTGACGGCTCGACCTCCAACGCCCGAGCCGTGGCTTGCAAGTCACGCACCGCCAACCCGCCGGCCTTGAGCACCCTGGGTGGGCGCGAGGACCACGTCGACAGCAACTCCTCGAGCAAGGCCAGACTCTCGCTGGCCGAGCCGGCGCCCGTGCGATCGACCGACTCGAGTGACCGTTGGGTCCCTGCGGGCCGAGGTGCGACCAGGGACGCGGACCGGAGGACGCGTCCGCCTCGCCGCTCCAGGGCCACCTCTCTGGGCAGGATGAGCCGATCTCCATCCAACCCGCACCACCCGTGCTCGGCGAGCCACAGAGCCGCCTCATGTGCGCGCGTTCCCGCCTCGGTGACGGCCACGGGCGGACCCCACGTCAAGGAATCGAGGACGACGGAGGCGGCCCCCGGCATGCCCTCGTGTGCGCGATGGCCGGGAGGCGCGATGGCCGGGAGGCGCAACTGGGCACGGGATGGGCCCAGTCCAGCAGGGTATGGGCCAAGGATCTCGGCCACGGTGCGCGACACCTGCCACGGCTCCTCGCCCCAGAGCAGTCCGAGTCGCCAGAGGCGACCCATGAGGTCGGCGACGACGAGGCGATCCGACCCCTCAGCTCCCAATCCGTCCGCGACGAGACCAGGGGTCAAGGCCACATCGAGGGCCACACAGACGGTGAGCACGTCGAGGGCGGCGTGGTCGAGTCCGTCGACGGCGCGCTGGGTACTGGCCCGCGTGGTGCTGCGCGCCGCGAGAGCGGTGAGGTCACTCGGCGCCGGCCTCGCCAGGTCCGGGCGCTCGAGCAACAGGTCTCGGAGCTGGTCGTCGGTGCGACGTCGGAGATCGTCGGCCAAGGACCGGATGCCCGAGGTCGCTGCCGGTTCGGTCACGTGAGCGCCGTGACCACGCGCGAGGGCGAGGGTCGTCCCAACTGCGCCGCCATCCACGTCGACGTCGCGACGAGCGACTCGAGGTCGATGCCGGTCTCGACGCCCGCGCCCTCCAGCGCCCACACCAGGTCCTCGGTCGCCAAGTTGCCGGTCGCACTCTCGGCGTAGGGACAGCCCCCCAGGCCTCCCGCCGAGGAGTCGACGATGGTCACTCCCTCGCGAAGGGCCGTGAGGGTGTTCGCCAGGGCTTGTCCGTAGGTGTCGTGGAAGTGCACCGCCGTCGCCGCACGTGCCACTCCCCGAAGATCGAGCTCGGCGAGCAGGGCGCGCACGTGGCCGGGCGTGCCGACGCCGATCGTGTCGCCGAGGGAGAGTTCGTGGGCACCGAGGTCCATCAGGGCGACGCAGACATCCGCGACCTGACCGATGGGCACGGGCCCCTCCCAGGGGTCCCCGAAACACATCGAGACATAGGCGCGGACGGTGAGGCCGGCGTCGAGGGAACGGGTCACCACGGGCCGGAACATCTCGATTGACTCCGCAACGGTTCGGTTGAGGTTCTTGCGAGCGAAGGTTTCGGTGGCACTGCCGAAGATCGCCACCGCGCCGACCCCAGCCTCCAGAGCACGATCCAGACCGCGCTCGTTGGGGACGAGGACGGGCCGGTCGGGACCGCGACCCTCATCGCCGAGCATCGCGAGCAGGTCTGCAGCGTCGGCCAACTGGGGGACCCACTGGGGGTTGACGAAGGACGTCGTCTCGATCGTCTGCAGCCCGCTCGTGGCCAGCCGCCGGATGAACTCGGCCTTGACCTCGGTGGGCACGACGGACTTCTCGTTCTGGAGTCCGTCGCGGGCGCCCACCTCGTGGATCCTGATCCGCGCGGGCAGGCTCTCGTCACGCTCGACCTGGGGTGCTCGCATGCTCACCATCCGATCCTCACACAGCGATTACATTTGCCGTGCACCATGACGCAGCTTCCCAGGGGGACCCGATGAGTTCAGACCAGCCCGAGCACGACCCGACGTCCCCGACTGAGGCCATCCCCCAAGGCTCCACCGAGGCGCTCCCCGAGTGGCAGGCCCCGGGCTATCCGTACGGCACGCAAGCGCCCACCCCCTACCCGGCACCTCCCGCGCCCACCTACTCCGCCCCCCAGCCACCGACGACTCCCCCACCGGCCCAGCCCACGGCATACCCGGGCTCGTCGCAGGCGTACGGCCACCCGGCCCACACCCAGCCCACTTTCGGCCAACCTTCGTACGGCCAACCCGCCTACGGTCAGGTCAATCAGGCCCCGCCACCGTCGGCTCTTCCCCAGCAGTGGATCCCACCCGTCGGTTACGCAGGCCCGCAGCCGGCCTACCCCCAGACGAACACTTCGGCCCTCGTGTTGCTCATCGTCTCGGGGATCATGACGCTGTCCTGCTACTTCACTCTCGTCGGCATTGCCCCGCTCATCCTCGGGATCATCGCCATGACCAAGCAGAACACCGACTGGGAGGGCTCGCGCCGGCTCGCCCGGATCGGCTGGATCACCATGGCCATCGTGGGCGCGATCTGTGTCCTGGCCTTCATCGCCTTCATCGGGGCCGTCATCATCGGTGACTCCACGAGTTCGAGTTACAACTGACCTTGGCCCACGACGGACCGCTCATCGTCCAGAGCGACAAGACCCTCCTCCTGGAGGTCGATCACCCGCAGGCCGAGGTGGCTCGTCGGGCCATCGCTCCCTTCGCCGAGCTCGAGCGTGCCCCCGAGCACGTCCACACCTACCGCGTGACTCCTCTGGGTTTGTGGAACGCACGCGCCGCGGGTCATGACGCCGAGCAGGTGGTCGACGCGCTCGTCACCCACAGCCGGTATGCCGTGCCGCACGCCTTGCTCGTCGACGTCGCCGAGACGATGGCTCGCTATGGACGGCTCACCCTGACCAAGGACGCCGACAGTCGCCTGGTTCTGCGCACGACCGACCCCGCGGTGCTGGCAGAAGTGTTGCGGCACAAGCGGATCGCTCCCCTCATCGGCGATCGCGTCGACGCGGACACAGTCTTGGTCCACCCGAGCGAGCGAGGCCACCTCAAGCAGGAGTTGCTCAAGGTCGGCTGGCCTGCCGAGGACGAGGCCGGTTATGTCGACGGCGAGGCGCACCCGATCACCCTGGACACGAACGGGTGGGACCTGCGGCCCTATCAGCAGCAGGCCGTCGACGGCTTCTGGCACGGCGGCTCCGGCGTGGTCGTGTTGCCCTGCGGTGCGGGCAAGACCCTGGTGGGCGCCGGGGCGATGGCCCGGTCCTCGACGACGACCCTGATCCTCGTCACCAACACGGTGAGCGCCCGTCAGTGGAAGGACGAGTTGCTCCGTCGGACCTCGTTGACCGAGGACGAGATCGGTGAATATTCGGGCTCCCGCAAGGAGATTCGCCCCGTCACCATTGCGACCTACCAAGTGCTCACGACCAAGCGCAAGGGTGCCTACATGCACCTCGACCTGCTCGACGCCCGCGACTGGGGACTCATCGTCTACGACGAGGTGCACCTGCTCCCCGCGCCGATCTTCCGGATGACCGCAGACCTCCAGGCCCGACGCCGGTTGGGCCTCACCGCGACGCTCGTGCGCGAGGACGGGCGCGAGGCCGATGTCTTCTCCCTCATCGGACCGAAACGCTACGACGCGCCGTGGAAGGACATCGAGAACCAAGGGTGGATCGCTCCCGCGGATTGCGTCGAAGTGCGGGTCACGTCGTCGGAGTCGGAGCGGATGGCGTATGCCGTGGCCGAGCCCGAGGACCGCTATCGCCTCGCGTCGTGCTCACCGCGGAAGGTGAGTGTCGTCGAGAAACTCGTGGCACGGCATACCGGCGAACCCACCCTCGTGATCGGCCAATACCTCGACCAACTGGACGAATTGGCGGCCAGACTCGACGCCGACATCATCACCGGCGAGACGCGGGTGGCCGAGCGGCAGCGGCTCTTCGCAGCCTTCCGGACCGGGGAGATCTCCCTGCTCGTGGTCTCCAAGGTCGCGAACTTCTCGATCGACCTGCCCGAGGCCAGCGTGGCCATCCAGGTGTCAGGGACCTTCGGGTCGCGCCAGGAGGAGGCCCAGCGACTCGGTCGCGTGCTGCGACCCAAGGGCGATGGCCGGACCGCGCACTTCTACACGATCGTCACGCGGGACACCGTGGATGCGGAGTTCGCGGCGCACCGGCAGCGTTTCCTGGCCGAGCAGGGCTACGCCTACCGGATCATCGACAGCGACGACCTCTGACGCTGCCACCCACCACGAGCTACGGCGCAGTATGTGCTGCTCCAGCGACACCTACTGCGCCGTAGCGGGCGCCCAAGGGCCAGGCGCGTCCAGACGGCATACAGGAAACTCCCAGCCTGTGCCCGGACGATGGTGACCATGGCGACCTCCCCGGCAACACCTGCTCCTCCCGCGGCCACCCCCGAGGCCACGCTCCTCGTCGTCGAGGACGAGCCCAACATCCGCGAGTTGCTCGCCACCTCCCTGCGTTTCGCGGGCTTTGCCGTCCACACCGCAGCAAATGGCGGTGACGCGATCGCGCTCGCCGAGAAGGAACATCCGGACCTCGTCGTCCTCGACGTCATGCTCCCCGACATGGACGGCTTCACCGTCACCAGACGCATCCGTGAGAGCGGTGCCCATCTGCCGATCGTCTTCGTCACGGCCCGTGACAGCCTCGACGACAAGATCAAGGGCCTCACCGTCGGCGGCGACGACTACGTGACCAAGCCCTTCAGCCTCGACGAGGTCATCGCCCGCATCCGGGCGGTCCTGCGCCGCACCCATGGCGAGCGCGAGGACTCGTCGGCCTTGACCTTCGAGGACCTCGAGCTCGACGAGGACAGTCACGAGGTGCGGCGCGCCGGGCGGGTCATCGAGACCAGCCCGACCGAATTCAAGCTCCTGCGCTATCTCATGCTCAACCCGAACCGGGTCCTGTCCAAGGCACAGATCCTCGACCACGTCTGGGACTACGACTTCCGTGGGGAGTCCGGGATCGTCGAGTCCTACATCTCCTACCTTCGCCGCAAGATCGACGTCGATGGGGTCCCGCCCCTCATCCACACCAAGCGAGGCGTCGGCTACGTCCTCAAACTGCCGCCCCAGGGCTGACGGGCCCGACGCCACATGACCGTCGTCGCGCGAGGGCGCCAGTCACTCCACACGCGCCTGCACGCCCTCCCCCTGCGGATCCGGCTCGTCGCGATCCTCCTCGGCCTGCTCACCATCGCCCTGCTCCTGCTCAGCCTCACCACGGCATACCTCACCCAGCGTGATCTCCTGAGCGGCATCGACGCCGAATTGCGTTCTGTCGCAGCGCCTGTCGCTCAAGCAGCACTGGACGATCTGGGCAACAACGGGGACACCAGCACCCTGCCGACGGGATACGCGTTCGCACTGATGCTCCCCGACGGGACCCCAGTGCATGTCGTCAATCCGACCGGCGAGGACCTCCATCCGGCTCTGCCCCCGATCACCCTGACCGATGAGCGCGTCCGCACCGGCGAACCCTTCACCGTCCGCTCCACCGACGGAGACCTCCAGTGGCGCTTCGTCGCGGGCCGGGTGGACAAGGCGGCGGGCACCTTCGCCCTCGGCCTCCCCCTCCGCTCGGTGCAGAGCACCGTCGTGCGGCTGCTCTTCACATCCGGCCTGATCAGCGCGGCCGTCCTCGCGCTGTGCGCCCTCATCGGTTGGTATGCCGTGACACGGGCTTTCCGCCCCCTCCGACAGATCGAGGACACGGCTGCCCAGATCGCCAAGGGCGACCTCACGCGTCGCGTCCCGGTCTCGCCTGCGGACGACGAAATCGCGTCGCTGGGCGAGAGCCTCAACGTGATGCTCGCCCACATCGAGGACTCCTTCGAAGTGCGTGAGGCGTCGCGAGAACGCATGCGGCAGTTCGTCTCTGACGCCTCGCACGAGTTGCGCACGCCCTTGGCGACGGTGCGTGGCTACTCCGAGTTGCACCGTCAAGGAGCCCTCCCGAACGACGAGGCCACGACGGCAGCCTTTGGTCGGATCGAGGCCGAGGCGACGCGCATGGCCGGCCTCGTCGAGGACCTGCTCACGCTGGCTCGCCTCGACGAGGAGCCCCAGACGGTTCGCACCGAGGTCGATCTCACGGTGCTCGCCGCTGACGCGGTTGCGGATGCACGGGCTCGCGCGCCGGAGCGCGTGATCCGCCTGACGGGCGTCTCCGATGAACTCAGTGCCACGCTCGTCTGGGCCACTGAGGCGCGAATCCGGCAGGTCGTCACCAATGTCGTGGCCAACGCCCTCGCCCACACCCCCGACGGCACGCCCGTGGAGGTCCGCGTCGGCACCGTCTCCAGCGTCACCGGCGACGAGGCCGTCCTCGAGGTCATCGACCACGGTCCGGGCATCCCCGTCGAGGATCGCCAGAAGGTCTTCGAGCGTTTCGTGCGCGCCGACAAGTCCCGCGGGCGGGCCTCCGGTGGTGGCGGCACCGGGCTCGGCCTGGCGATCGTGGCCGCGATCGTTCAGGCCCACGGTGGGCGCGTCGGCCTCGCCGAGACACCCGGGGGAGGCACGACCGTGGTCATCCACCTGCCCACAGGGGATTCTCAGGCTGCGCCCATGGAGCGTTGAGGCTGGCGGTCTTGACTGGTTGATGTCACACCAGATCAGGAGTCCCGATGAGCATCGACCACCTTCCGCCCGCTCCCCCCACGGGCACGGATGGCACGTCGGGGGCGACCTCCGCGACGACCTGGTATGGCATGGCCTCGACCCCGGCACCGCCCGGGAATCAACCCTCCTCCGCACCGACTCCCGGGGAGTCAGCGGGACCGGGTCGAGGCCGGCGCCTCACGGAATTGGCCGTGGTGGCGTCACTTGCTGCCGCCCTCGCATCGGGCGGCACCTATGCCGCG
>DAOLRO010000147.1:0-7137 GCA_035418665.1 Phycicoccus sp. | reverse complement strand
CATGCGCGACTCAGCGCGACTGCGGCCACGCGCCAGCAAAGTCATGACGCGCCCGTGACGAACGCGGCAGCACCGAAGCGTTGTCGCAGCATCGCCCGCGTCCCGGCAGGAATCTCGATCACCGAGGACGTCCCGTGCGGGCCCTGGTCGAATGCCAGATTCTCCCGGTAGTCGTCGATCGAGTAGCCCTGCGAAGTGACACCAGCCCGAGCACCCGACTCGTTCAACAGCGCCGCAATGGCGAAGTCGCACACGAGCGCAACAACGTCAGCGGGCGCTTCCGCGAAGCCGTGCACCATCGTGACCTGAACCTCGACCGGGCCACCATGCGCCCACTCACCCGCCCGATACAGGCGCGACCCGAGCAGCCGCCACCCGGTGACCGGCTCGCCTTCGATCGTCACCGACGACACCGACACGACCGGCTTACCCGGCAGGTCCAGCCACGACCCGCAGCCCGCAGCAACGATCCTCACCGTCGACTCGGCCTGCGTGATCGGCGACCCGGCAGCATCCCGCACCGCGTCGGACGCGGCATCCAACTTGGCAAACGCCTTCGACATGTCGGGGGAGAACCCTGCAGGAGCGTGCGCGAGGAGGTCGGACATACCAGCCAACGGAGTCAGAGCCATGACCGACCTCCCCTCGTCACTTCTTCGCCGCCTGCTTGCGGGCGGGAGCGTCGACCCGCTCCACGCCCTCAGCCGACTCCAGGCGCTTGATTATGGCCGGGTCGTCCGTGACCAGCGAGCCGTCCACGAACTGCCCCCACACGCCGTCCTCGTCCTGCAGGATCAGGAAAGCGTGAGGGGACTTGAACTCAGCCATCAGGTCAGGTCCTTGATGAGACCGTGGTAGATCTCCGGCCCGTACTTCAGGCCAACCTCGCCGTAGAGCTGGTACTTGTCCGACGCGCCCGTCTTCGCCAGCGGCTCGACGAACAGGCGACCCTTGCCGGGGACCTCGAGGAACACCGGCTGACAGACGCCGAGGTCAACGACGGCAATCTGCCCGGCGGGCATCCACCGGTTGAGCATCACGCCGAAGGTGCCGAAGTCTGTGATGATCGTGTCGATCGCCACGCCACCGAGATTGCGGGTCTGAGTCGGGGCGTTGAGCACGGCGGTCGAGTACAGGTTGGACAGGGCAATCTTCTGCCCCGAGCCGACCATGAACACGGTCGTCGCCTGCCGCAGCGGAGACCCGTTGGTGAACATCGTCGCAAGGAAGGTGTCGACGATCGTCTTCGACAGAGCCCGGCCCGTGCCGCCGTTCGCGGACACGTTGGTCGAGATGGCCGACAGGATGCCGCGGGTCTTCCGGGCAGTGGAGTTGTTCGCAGGCTTCGCGTAGACGCCCGACACGAACGACTTCTCGACGTCGACCGCCATCGCCATGAGTTCCTGGTCGATCTGGTAGCCGAGTTCGTCGGTGACCGGGTCCGTCAGGTCGTTGTTCGAGCCCGCCTTCAGGCCACGGGCAGCCTGCTTGCTGTACGACACGTTGACCTGAGACTGGTGGATCTCGACGACGTTCGTGACATTGGCACGGGACTGCTCGTTGGCGGTGGGCGCGTCGGCACCCTCCACCTGAGTGTTCCCCGCGCTGGTCGCACGAATGTCCGCGGTCTGCCACTCGAACTCGGTCGAGGACGTCGTCGCGGCCCCGTTGAGGCCACCAATCGCGGCGAGGAACGGGGTGTCGGACGGGCTGATCTGGAACAGTTCGCCCGTGTAGTTCGGCAGGTTGTACGTGGTGCCCTGCCCGGCAACAGATGCCATGGTGTTTCTCCTTCAGGGAAGAGTCAGCCGTTGGCTGACTGGTTGTCTTTGAGGTTGGCCAGACTCGCCGCCTTCAGCTGCCGAGCCGTTGTCCAGTCGCCAGCCGCCTCGGCTGCGCTGATCTGCTCGGAGGCCGTCAGTGGCGTGACCCCGTTGCGAGGTCCACCGTCAGCGCCGCCCTGGAACCTCGTCCCGTCTTGCACGGCCAGGTAGGGCTTGGAACTGGTGAGGTCCGTGATCGCCGCCGCGATGGCGGCAGAGTCCACAGACCCGTCGTCGGACACCTCGAACTTCGCGGTGTCCAGGTAGCGCAGCGCATCAGCCGGGTCGTTCAACTTCCCCGCTGCGGCTGCTCGAATCTCGGCGGCAAGGATCCGCTCGTTCGCCTTGGACAGCGCCGCAGCCTCCACGGCTGCACGCTCCCGCTCCGACGCGAGTTCCTTCTCCTTGCCGTCGACCTTGGCCCGCAACTCCTCGAGGTCGGCCTTGAACTTCGCCGCCTCGTCGCGTGATGCGTGCCACTTGTCCTTCATGGCGTCGAGCGCCTTCTTGCCCGCATCCCCGAGCGCAGCCTCGTCGGCAGCAGGGGACGTGGACGTGGGTTCCGCAGGAGTGGCCTGTGCGGCGGGTGCCTGCGGGGTGGGCGTGCTGCCGTCGCCAGTCGACTGAGCGGCGGGAGCGGTCGGTGTCGTGCTCATCAGGTTCCCCTTGCGGGTTGGCCCGTCCGCTTTGCGCGGCAGGGTGGCTCATGTGGGCTACGTGATGTAGCCGTGCGCCTTCAACAGGCGGATCGCGTCCGCCCGGTCCTCGGCGAGTTCATAGATCGACTCGGGCATCAGGCGGACCTTCTTGCCGCCACGAGCCGCATAGGCAGTCCCACGCTTGGTCATGCCCTCGCTGGTCACGTACAGGTCCTGCCCGAATGCCTTCGTTCGGGTGAGCCGGCCCCTCTGGGCGGTCTCCATCCCGCGGCGAGCATTGACGACTTGCCCCGCATCGGCACCGTCGCGGATCGCCTGCGCCCCAGCCTTCGTGAACGCGCTGTCCTGCTCAGCCTTCGACAGCGACTCGAAGTAGGCGTGCGGGTTCGTCGTCAGGTCGCCAGCGGTGTCCTCGCTCGCCGGGACATGCCGGCAGTCACACTTCGGGTGCCGCTCGAAGCCCGCGTTCCACCGATACCGGCGACCCGCGAGGACCGCACAGCGTGAGCATGACGGCGGGTTGAGCATCCGCACGTAGCCGGTCACCTTCGGACGGGCAGCGATCGCCACCGACGCTGCCCCACGGGCCGCGTCCTGCAACTGGGTCGAGACGATCAACCCGAACAGATAGTCCGTCACTCGCGGATCCCGTGTGAAGTCCAACAGCCCACGCAGGCCGCGACCATCCGAGGCCGACCCAGCCAGAGCCCGAGCCGACACCACCCCGGCAACGTCTGTCTCGATGCCCTGCTCCGCCAGCATCAGAGGCACTGACGCGGCAGAATCCCGCGCCGCCAACACCTGCCCCGCAGCCACGACCGCGACCAGCCGATCCAGCGACCCAAACCGTGCCCGACGAGCCGCCGTGAGCGCGGCAGCCGTGATCCGCTGCTGACGGACGTAATGCGCCTCAGCCGACGCCAACACCGGCAGCCACCGGAGGACGCAGCAAGTCAGCCAGGAGCGGGTCGTTGGCCTCGTCGATCCGGCGCGCCAACTCACGATCTATCTCGGTCTGGTTCATCCCGTAGCGGCGCTCGAGGATGCCCGCAGCGGACCACCCGATCTGCTTGTCCTTCAACGCCGCGTCAGAGGTCTGGGAGTCGCTCGAGGTCTCCGGGTTAGTCCAGCCAATGTCAGCGGTCCGGCACGCCTCAGCCACGGCGGCATCGCCGCGTACCAGCGCGATGCGTCGGAACACTTCACGCTGCGGCGAACGCAGATGCTTGTGACCGTCACGGACCTTCATCACCAACGGCAGCCGCAACGCTGTCAGCGCCTCGCCGTTGACGTTGTTCATCTCGCCAGTGATGTAGTTGACGGGCGTCTTCGTCTGCGACGCCGTGTGCTTCACCATCACCTTGATGACCTCAGTGAACACGTCCAACTTGGCCGAGTCCCACTGCCCGATCGTGGTGCCCTGACCTGTCAGCCACAGCAGCCGGCCCTTCTTCAACTGCTCGAGGTCAACGGTCTGCTCGCCGACCTTCTGGCCCTGCTCGTTGAGGATCGGAACCTTCGGCGGCTCCTGACCCATCACGACCCGCGCCGGCATCGACGCATAGTCAGCCGCGCCGAACAGGTACGCCCACATGAGGTTGATCGCGTCCTGCATGGCCATCGTCCCCGCGATGTCGCTCACGGGGCCCTTGCCCAACACCGGGCGGTTCCCGAACTCGACGAGCGGCATCACCCCGAGCGGGTTGCGCATCGGGTTCGGCTCGCTGGTCTCCCGCAACCGCCACCCACCGGGCAGCGAATACGGCAGGATCAGGCCGCTGTCCGTGGACACACTCAGGTCGCGCTCGAACTTCCACACCTCGTCGTCGGTGTAGAGCGTCGCGTGCTCGCGCTTGTCGTCTCGCCACGCCTTCAACCCAGCCACAGCGCGCCGCGTCTCCGGGTCGTAGTCCACGATCGCCTGGGAGGCGTGCTCCCACGTCAACAGCGGCTCGCCGTCCCGGTCGCCCCACACGAGCGCGAACGAACGAGACGTCACCGCACTCGACAGGAGCCCTTGAGCCTGCAAGGCCGGGCCGTCGAGGCGCTGCCAGTCCAGCAGAAGCGACCGCTCCTCAGCGTCAAGGGCGGTCACGTCATCCCCGAGACGGATCGCCGCAAACTCGGTCAACTCCGCAGCAGCCGAACCGACCACACTGCACCAGTTGTCCGACCATCCCGCGAACCGTGACCCGTGAAACTTCTTGAACTCGTCCGAGGCGTAGGCGAGCGGCTGCTCACCCTCGAAGTAGCGATCCCGCTTGTCCACGTCCGGCCGACGACGACCGAGCTCCTTGAGCAGTTCCCCGACCTTCTGCGCGGCCTCTTGGGCGGTCAATGCCACGAGCGGCCTCCTTCCGGTCAGGACACGTAGACGTAAGACGGTGCGTCAGCCCAGCCGTCCGCACGCGCTTCGGCAGCGGCCTCATGGGCGAGCACGGACGCCATCGCGGGGTCGATCTTCTGCACCTGCGAAGGCTTGGACAGGATGTAGCGGTCAGAGGTTCGGGCGACCTTGCGAGCGTTCGCCATGGCCTGGTCGGTGTCGGGGCACCCGTCGTGCCGGATACGTCCGGCCTGCAGGTCGGTCAGGAACCGCTCGAGGGCTTCATGCATCTGCTTGGGCCGGTAGGTCGCCCACTCGAGGACGACCTTCTCCCCATGCTCGATCGCCCACTGGTCGACGTCGGTCTCCCACCGGGGAGGGTCCGCGTACATGAGCGCCACGTCGAACCGGGCGAACACTTCCCGCACCGCCAACGTCACTTCGGCGCGAGGAACCCGACCGCCCGACAGCGACGGCTTCCAGATCGTCGGCATCTTGGCCGGCCCGAACCGCGGCGTGAACTGAAATCCGTCACGAGTCTCAGCCCGCAACGCCGTCCAGTCGTCCACGTCCGAACCGTCGAACCCGAGCGCGACTTGCGTGCCCGGTGGCGGCTCAGGAAGCCAGGGGCGCGCCATATGCGCCCTCCCACAACCCGTCCGGCATCCACGCGCCTTGGCCACGCTCTGGCAGGTTCCCGAAGAACCGCGCCGCCTGCGCCGGATCCACCGTCATCAGGTCGTTGCACTCAGCCTCGATCGACCCGAGGGAGATGTGCGTGATTCCGCCGTAGACGTGCGCGAGGACCCGGCGACGGTCCCGCTTGTCCTTGAAGTTCATTGCCGACCCGTCCCGGTGCGTCAGCAGTCGAGGATCGCGCCAGAACTTGAAGATGTCCTTCGCGGAAGCCTCATGCGTGCGCTGCGCATACGAGCCTTGCGACGGGTCGAACATGTTCGTCGTCTCACCCGAACGGCCACCCATGCCAGCCGCGCCCCGCCGCATGGTCTCCCCGACCTCGATGAGCTTGTTCGACTTCAGGAACAACCCGGTCTCATCGAGCAGCGCCTCCGAAATCGGGGCACCGAGCCGGGACTGTGCACTCGCCGTCACGCGGTCAATCCGGTCCATGTTCCGGTCGCCCGACGTGCCCACGATCCGCACGAACTCGCCCCGCGGCAACAGCAGGTCATCGAACGGACCCAACGCGATCATCGACATCAGCGGACGCCAGATGTTCATCACCTGATCGTCACTCGTCGCCGCGATCTGGATCAGAGGCGACGGATGACGCATCCCCATCGGCTCGCCAGCCAGGTAGGCGTATGTCCAGCCGCAACCGCAGCCGAAGTCCTCGCACCGGTAGGCGTCGCCCTCGACAGCCCAGCCGGCGAACTCCACCGGTCCGACCGCCGCGAGGATCGCCCGAGCCGCGGTCCACGGACCCTTGCCAGCCTTCTGCGGCGCGATCACCTGCCAGCGACGGTAGGTGAACGCCTGATTCAGAGGCGGACTCGCAGGGTCAAACGTGACGCCCTCACGGATGCGCCCGATGTTCGCAGTGCACCAGAACTGATAGTCGTACTCGCGGAAAGGCGCGCCCCGCTCATGCCGGTCAGGCACATGGCAGTGCTGCTCGATCCACGACGACCACAAGTCACCGAGGGTCGGGAAGTCGACGACATACTCAGGCAGAGCCACCGGACACGACCCGCATCCGGCGCTTTGGTGCCGCCTTCGACGGGGCAGGCTTCGACTCGGCACGCTTCGCGCCAACCTCGTCCTTGGCGATCGCCCAACCGTTCTCCTTCAGGCCAGCCGGAGACAGCCCGATCTGGTCCTGGAAACGGTGGAGGCTGCCTTTGTCGGCCGCCGTCGCCTCGCTCGACTCACACAGCACGTAGGTCCGAACCCACATGGCGATCGTCGGCACACGCCACGACTCAGACGCCTGCGACCACGCCCACGCCTGAGGCTGAGACCACGCCCACGCCCACAACTCGGCCTCGCGGTCAGCGACCATCTCCGTGGTGTCCTCGTCGAGCGTCCGCACCTTCTCGGTGACGAAGTACGCCAGCCTGCGCGGCAGGGGAAAGTCAGGCACCGGACCCGAGTAGCCCTCGGACGGCAACGCTGTGAACTTGATGCCGCGCAGATCCGAACGTTCAGAGTTTGGGTCCGGGGGTGGGCCAGACCTCGCGTGTCCTCCACGAGCCATATCGATCAACTCCAGACCGGCATTGCGCCGCTCAGGTGAACGCATGACATTGCGCCATGCGACTGGTGCTATGTGCCGAAATGCTTTGACCCTCCGCACATGGCGGAGCGC
>DAOLRO010000146.1:2667-7215 GCA_035418665.1 Phycicoccus sp. | reverse complement strand
CCACCGCCTCGGTGACCGTCATCGGCGGACGTTTGTTGTCCTTGGCGATGAAGGACCCGGTGAGGTGACACGAGCGCAGTCGCAACTCGAGCATGACCGGGGTGCGGCTCACCTCGGACAACTCGAAGCCGGCCTCGACGGCGTTGACGATGGCCGTGATGTTGGGGCGGGGGTCGAGCAGCCAGATCTGCGACTTCATCGCGAAGGCGTGGCTGCGCTCCTGCATGATGCTCGAGCCCTCGCCGTAGTCCTCACCGACGATGATGAGCGCCCCGCCCGTGACCCCACCGCTCGAGAGGTTGGCCAACGCGTCCGAGGCCACATTGGTGCCGACGGTGGACTTGAAGGTGATTGCTCCCCGCAGTGGGTAGTGGACCGAGGCCGCCAGCATGGCCGCGGCGGTCGCCTCGCTCGCGGAGTTCTCGAAATAGACGTCGAGTTCCTCGAGGATCTCGTGCGCATCGCCGAGAACATCCATCAGGTGGGAGATGGGCGCGCCCTGGTAGCCGCCGACATAGGCCACCCCACTCTGGAGGAGGGCCTTGGTGACCGCCAGGATCCCCTCGCCGTGGAAGACGGTGCCTGCCCCGTGGCGCAACTGGAGGACCTCGGTGGCGAAGGACCGTTCGGCCATGACTCTCCTCGGGGTGCGCAGGATCACCCCCGCTCTCAGGGGTGTTCCTTTCTATCTCGCTGTGGTGACGATCGTCAATAGGTAGTCACATCATGAGGCGGCGCTGGCGACTCTGTTGTCCGTGACTCAGCGGCGGGTCACGCGCTTGACCATCTTCGTCATCGGGCTGTCCTGCATGGCCAGGAGGCGGTCCGCCACGAGGTAGCCGGAACCACCGCCCAGGCCGGGCCCGGGGTGGGTCGACGCGCCGATCTGGTAGAGGCCGTGCACGCCGGTGTCGTGGCCGGTCGCGGTGGTGAGCGGGCGCCATACGACATATTGGTCGACGCGGCAGTCGCCGCCATAGGGATCGCCACCGACCAGATTGGCGTTGAGCGACTCGAGTTCCCGAGGGCCCAGAACGAGGCGATCGGTGATGAGGTCACGCAGTCCAGGGATCTGCTGGGCGACCCGGTCGATGACGCGATCGGCATAGGCCTGGACGACCTCATCGCTCCAGCCGTCGGCAGCGCTCGCGATGGTGCCGGCCGCATCCCCGCGGAGTTCGCGCGGCAACTCCTGGAGTTGGAGCCAGAGCAGGCCGCGGCCTTCGGGAGCGCGGCTGGGGTCCATGGTGAGCGGCTGCCCCACGGCCACCGTGGGCCGCGCAGGCAGCAGGCCGCGCCAAGCCTGGTTGACGGCCTCGCTCAGGGAATCGACACCATCGAGGACGTGGACGAGGGCGACGTCGTCGAGGCGCGAGTCAGCCCATCGCGCGGGCGCCGAGAGGGCCAGGTGGATCTGCATCGCGGCCCGCCCGTGGCGATAGGCGGCTGCCGCCGTATGGCGGTCATCAGCCACGACCTCCCGGGGGAGGAGGTCGTGATAGAGGGCGCGCGGGGTGGTGCTCGCCACGACGGCTCGACGAGCCGTGATCCGTCGTCCATCGGCCAACTGGACTCCGGTGGCCCGAGTCCCCTGGGCGGAGGAGGTGGTGTCGATGACCGTCACGTCGGCGCCGGTGATCACCGACCCGCCGTGGCTTTCGATGATCGCGACAAGGGCTCGCACGAGGGCGATCCCGCCGCCCACAGGCACCGGCATCCCGCCCATGGCCACGGCCGCCCCGATGACCTTGGTGATGAAGGCACTGCTCGCGTCGTCGGGACCGAGACCGTTGTGCAGGGCCCACGGTGCGAGGGCGGCGCGGGACACCTCGCTCGAGAAGGTTCGCTCGAGCCAGGGGGTCGCCGGCTCGAGCATCTCCGCGCCGGCCGTCAGGAGGCCCTGTCGGCCGAGACGGCGGAAGGCGCTCCATCCCAAGGATGCCGACTTCGGTCGCCAGAAGTCAGTGCCGAGCAGGCCGAAGGCCAGATCGATGCGTCCGCCGAAGTCGGCGAGCATGGCCTCCCACGCGGCACCGTCACCGAAACGCTCGAACTCGGCGCGCGCCACCTCGGGTTCGGTGGAGATGACGAGCGTGCCGTCAGGGGTGGCGACGCCGGTCGGCCGGGTGGTGTTGGCGTAGACGAGGCCGTGCGCCTCCAGGTCGTCCTTGAGAGCGGCGTATGCCGGGCCGCCGACGAAGAGCGGGTGCCACGAGGAGAGCGTCTCGACGGTGTAGCCCTCGAAGACGTCGCTGCGGGTCCGGATCGCCCCGCCGGGCTCGTCGTTGCGTTCGCAGACCACGACCTTCCAGCCGGCGCGAGAGAGCAGGGCGGCGGCGACGAGACCGTTGATCCCGCTCCCGATGATGACGGCGTCGGTCTGATCCATGGAGCGAGCCTCGCATGTCCGACATCATGGCGCAAGGATTGCGAACGTCATTGAAGCGGCATATTGCAAGGGTGAGCCATGGCTGGCCCCGGAACGGACCGTCCGAGCATCGTCATTGGAGCCGGCATCAACGGTCTGTGTGGAGCACTTCACCGAGGCGAAGACCGCGACGGGCAGGTCAGGCCGGCGCGCTTGCGGGTCGGGCCGGTGCGGCGGAGCGTCGGGCACGGGGCGTCCGCAGCTGACGCCGAGGAGTGCCTCCGGTGCCGTCCAACCGGCAGCAGAGTCCCTCAGACCGAGTCGGCCGCCGGTGGAATGACGGCGAAGCCCTGGACCTCGACGAGCGCCTCGATGTCCCAGAGCCGACTCACGCCGATCCCGGCCATGGCGGGGTAGTTCTTCCCGATGAGGCGCCGCCAGACGGCTCCGATCTCGCGACCGTGGGACTTGTAGTCCTCCATGTCGACGATGTAGATCGTCAGGCTGGCCAAGTGCTCCGGGCGGCCTCCGGCGGCTCGGAGGGAGGCGAGTAGGGAGGTCAACGCGCGCTCGAACTGCTCGACCACGCCGTCCCCGACGATGACGCCCTCCGGGGAGAGCGCGGTCTGGCCCGCGAGGAAGACGATTCGCCCCTCACCCACCACCGCGTGGGAGAAGCCCGAGGGTGTGCCGAGCTCGGGCGGATTGATGTGGCTGAGACTCACAGGTGGTTCCCTTCGCGCGCGCGTCCTTTCCGTGAAGTATGCCGGGTAGGTGGCGACAGTCAATGTGGCGACAGGTGGTGAGCCGGGTGAGGCCGTGCCGCGCGCATGTCTTCGGAGCGGTCGACCCTCGCCGATCTGTTCGTCACGCCACCGTGATCCAGATCGGTCCTGCTCCACGGCACCCTGCGGATGAGGACTCGGCCCGGTCACGCTATGTTCTCGTGTCGTGACGACGGTGAATCAGGAGATCGACGACGGGAGCGACCTGCCCGGTCAGCGACCCCGATCGCTCATCGTGACCATTTACGGGCTGTATGCGCGTGAGGTGGGCGGTTGGATCAGCATCTCCTCCCTGATCAAACTGATGCATGCCCTCGAGGTCGAGGGGCCCGCTGTCCGTTCGTCGATCTCCCGTCTGAAGCGCGGCGGCATCCTCGAGCCCGAGCGCTATGACGGTCACGCCGGTTACGCGCTCACCGCCCAGGCGCGCGGGATTCTCGATCTCGGTGACCGCCGCATCTTCTCGCGGCCGCGCGCCACCCTCGCCGATGGCTGGGTGCTCGCGGTCTTCTCGGTCCCCGAGTCCGAGCGGCGCAAGCGTCACGCACTCCGCTCCCGCCTCACCTGGCTGGGCTTCGGCACCGTGGGGCCGGGCGTGTGGATCGCTCCGGCGCACGCGGCCGCTGAAACGCGGGACGCGCTGACCCGTGATGGGCTGCTCGAATACGTCGACCTGTTCGACTCCTCCTACATCGGCTTCGGCCAACTCGTCGACGAGGTCGCCCGATGGTGGGATCTGGACGCTCTGGCGACCCTCTACGAGTCCTTCCTCCGGGAGTTCACGCCCATGCAGGACGCCTGGCGACGCCGTCGGGGGAAGGATGACGAGGCCGCGGCCTTTGCCGACTACGTCCGTGTCCTCACGTCCTGGCGTCGGTTGCCCTATCTCGACCCGGGTCTCCCGCCCGAGGTGTTGAGCAGTGACTGGCAGGGTGTCGCCGCGTCAGACCTCTTCCACGGGCTCCAGCGGCGCCTGGTGGATCCGTCGCACCGCTTCGTGAGTCGGATCCGCACCGAGATCTGAGCGTGCAGCGACACCGGCGCGTGCTCTCAGGCGGTGGTCCCGCCGCCATCGATGTTGATGCCCTGGCCATTGATCGCGCCGTTGCGCACGCAGGCGATCACTGCTTCCGCGACTTCATCGACGGTCACCAAGCGGCCGTTGGGCTGCTTGGCGGCCAGTGTCGCGCGAGCCTCCTCGCTGGTGCGGCCGGTCTTGGCCACGATCTGGTCAATGGTGTGGGCGGTCATCGGGGTGTCGACATAGCCGGGGCACACTGCGTTGACCGTCACGCCTTTGGTCGCGACCTCCGTGGCCGCTGAGCGCACCATCCCGAGCACGCCGTGCTTGCTCGCGGTGTAGGCGGCGATGTAGGGCTCGCCGATCTTCGCCGC
>DAOLRO010000146.1:0-2567 GCA_035418665.1 Phycicoccus sp. | reverse complement strand
CGTCGGTGATGTCGCCCTCGTGCACGAGGGTGGGCCCGGAGCAAGCGGCGGCTGTCTCGTCGAGCTCCGCCCGGGAGCGAGCGGTGAGCGCCACGGCATACCCATTGTCGGAGAGGGCGACCGCGACGGCCCGGCCGATCCCACGACCCCCGCCGGTGACGAGCGCAACCGGTTGTGACATGCGCTCGACCTTGCCAGTTCGTCTGACGATCGTCAACAATGCAACATATGACGTCGCTGACCCCGGCCTGGCTCATCGATGCGGTGCGCACGCCCTTCGGCAAGAATCGCGGCGCACTCTCCGGCATCCGAACCGATGACCTCGGGGCGGTGCCCATCCGTGAGTTGCTGAGCCGTCATCCCTCGTTGGACCCCGCGAGCATCGAGGACGTGCACTACGGCAACACCAACGGCGCCGGCGAGGAGAACCGCAATGTCGGCCGCATGGCTGCCCTGCTCGCCGGTCTGCCGGACACCGTGCCCGGAGTGACCGTCAACCGGTTGTGCGCCAGCGGCGGGGAGGCCTTCGTGCAAGCAGCGCAGGCGGTCTCCGTGGGCAACGGTGACCTCCACATCGCCGGCGGCGTCGAGGGGATGAGTCGCGCCCCCTATGTGCTGCCCAAACCGGACGAGGGCCTGCCGCGGTCGATGGAGTTGCATCAGACCACGGTCGGCTGGCGGCTGGTCAATCCGGCCTTCCCCGACGCGTGGACCCGATCCCTCGGAGCCTGCGCGCAGTCCGTGGCCGAAGAACTCGGGATCGATCGGGAGGCGATGGATGCGTATGCCGCGCGGTCCCACGGGCGGGTGGCTGCAGCATACGACCGGGGTTGTCACGACGGCTTCGTCGCGCCGCTGGCTGGTTTGGAGCGGGATGAGTCCCTGCGGGTCGGGACGACGGCCGAGGGGCTCGCAAGTTGCCGTCCGCCTTCTCCAAGGACGGGTCGGTGACCGCGGGCAACGCGTCCCCGATCAACGACGGCGCCCTGGCGGCCTTCATCGGGACCGCCGAGGCGGTCGAGCGGCTCGGGGTCCAACCGCTGGGTCGGATCGTCGCGTCCGCCGCCGTCGGTGTGGCGCCCGACAGGTTTGCCATCGCCCCGGTGCCCGCCATCGAGAAGTTGTTGGCCCGCACCGGTGTAGAAGCAAGCGAGATCGCCCTCTGGGAGATCAACGAGGCCTTCGCGGCCGTGGTCCTCGCCTGTGTGGCCCAAGCACCCTGGCTGCCTCAGGAGCTGCTCAACGTCAACGGTGGGGCCATCGCCATCGGGCACCCTCTGGGTGCGTCTGCACCTCGCGTGGTCGTCGACCTGTGCCGTGAGCTGCGCCGTCGCGGCGGCGGCTACGGCGTGGCGGCCGCCTGTATCGGGGTCGGGCTCGGCCAGGCGATCCTCGTGCACGTCGAGGTCTGATCAGTCACGCTCAGGCCGCCACGTAGTGGCGCACGCCTTCGTCCTCGGTGACGGTCGCGAGCTGCCGCTCGACGAGGACGTCGAGGTGCGCTGCCGTCTCGAGGACGGCCAGCATGGCGTTGAAGAGGTCCATGTCCGCCAGGCGGGTGCCCCGGCTGGTCCAGAGAAGTTGGTGGGCCACGTCATGCGCGGTCGTCGCGCCGTGCGCCAATGCGGTGAGCGTGAGGTCGAGTCGCTCCGCGTGGTGGTGCAGCAACTGGTCGACGCGCTCATGCACGCTGGCCGTCGCCGGGCCGTGAGCGGGCAGGAGCAGGGTGTCAGGCATCTCGCGGATCAGGCTGAGCGAGGCCAGGTAGTCGCGTAGGGGTGAGGCCACGCGGACCGGCTCGAAGCCGATCGAGGGCGTGATGTGCGGGAGCACGTGGTCCCCGGCGAAGAGCACCCCAGCGACGGCATCGCGATAGACGAAGTGGCCGCGGGTGTGACCTGGGGTGTGGATCGCCTCCACGGTGCGTCCCGTGATCTCGATGCTCGAGCGATCGGCCAGCCAGGCGTCCGGTGCGGCCCAGTCCGCGGCCACGAAGTTCGGCCGATCCATCGCGCTCAGGACTTTCGCCAGTTGAGCAGCGCCGGCCTGCCGCAGGGCAGTGATCTCCGGGATGGGGATCGGCGCCGGACTGGCCATCGCCTCGTGCATCCAGTCCAGGTTGGTCTTCTCGGGCGAGCCCAGTCCGATGTGGGCTCCGTTGAGGCAACGCGTCGCACAGGCATTGGTGTAGTGGTCCCGGTGGACATGGGTCACGAGGAAGCGGTCGATGTCGGCGATCCCGTGGCCGATCAGGTCGAGTGACGCCGCGAAGGTCTCGGTGGCGGCCGGGATGGCCCAGCCTCCATCGATCAGGGTGAGCCGGTCGCCGTCCTCGATCGCATAGACGTTGACAGCCCGCAGCCCGTCCTGGGGCAGGGGGAGAGGGATCCGGTGGATGCCGGGTGCGACGAGCTCAGCCGTGGGCTCGGTCCATGCTCGCCGGTCGGCGTCATCGACCCGGGGAAGTGAAGGAAGAGACACGTCTCGGGACCCTACCCCGTGGCCGAGGGGCCGGGAGAAACAGAAGGGCCCTGACCGCGTTTCCGCAGGTCAGAGCCCAAAAGCCA
>DAOLRO010000145.1:1715-7215 GCA_035418665.1 Phycicoccus sp. | reverse complement strand
GGTCAGCTCGACCATCAGGTGTGCTCGAGCCAGGCGTGTCGAATCAGCCAGTACCGTCCGCTGCGTAACGAGGTCAGCGCTGCATACCGCCCCACCGGGCTCGGGGTGTGGACATAGGCGCCCATCCGGTGCGGCTGCCACTCGAGGCGGTGCTGACCCGTGGAGGCGGTTGCCCAGTCCGGGCACTCCACCGCAGACGGCACAGGAGCCCCGCAACGCGACCCCGTGGCGCAGGCACGCTGTGATCCACGGGATGCGCCAGCTCAAGCGCCACACACCGTCGTCTTCGGCCAAGCAGCAGGGGCAGAACGTGGAACCGGCGAGCCAGACCCACGCTGCGTGGGCCGTTGCGCGTGTGCCGGCGATCGGGCTGTCGTTGGCGAGTCCAGTGAGGTCGAAGGCCAGCTGGTCGTATGACGACAGCTGCATCCTCTCGATTTCCACTGGCACGAGGCCGAGGATCGCGGAGACGCGCTGCACGTCGTCGGGTGCGAGACTGACGCCGAACCGTCCGGGCCATCTACCGCGTTCGTCTCGAAGTCCCAAATGGCTACCCATCGCGGCGAGGGTGACGCCGTGCTGTGCTGCGCGTCGTGTCAGGTAGGAAGACCAGGTCTCCCCCGTCAGTGGCTTGAGCGCCAGGGGTAGTCGCGTCACGCTGCGCACTCTCGAAGGTGTGCGTTCAGCGCCGCGCGCATTCCGGGACCATAGAGACGGTCGAAGTGTTCGATACTCCCGTCACGCACGCTGGGTCGGACGTTGCTCGAGGTGTAGGTGCAGGCCCATTGGTCCACGAGCCACGTCCGGACGGTTCGGGGGTATGCGGATGGTTCGGCCGAGGTTGCGACGTCGTAGGTCTGATCGCGATCGCAGACCTGTTCACGCTGTCTGTAGTCGACGTTCTCTTTGAGGAGTTGCAGAGCCGCAGAAGCGCACAGTTGCCAGAACTGCTCAGCACGCCCTTCGCGCTCGAGGTTCAGCAGGTGGGTCATCACCAGTCTGGCGGTGGTGTTCCTGCGACCCGGCGGGAATAGCTCTAGCGATTGGCTCAGGGAGCGGGCGCCGACGCACATTGCTGCACCTGCCGCGCCGATGGCCCGTGCCGGCCGGATCTGCGCGCGGTGAAGGAGATCTGACAGTCCCGGTGCGAAGAGGTGCATCGGGAGTAGATGAGGGAAGCACCGGACTGACCTGTTGTCATGGATCACGACTTCGTGGGGAGGCCGCAGGTGGCTGGCTGCTCGAGCGAAGGGCCATCCGTCGAATCCCTGGTAGTGGGGGTAACCGTAGGCAAGCGCCCGGTGCACAGCTTCACGAAACGACTCGAGTGTTGGTTCCGTTGACACGGTTAAGGCTTGATCCAGGCTCGGCGCCGGACGCTTCAGGTAGGGACCGAGTTGGGCATAGAGATCCTTGAAGAAGGCTGCGTTCTCGGCCGTGGGGGATAGCCGATCCAGAACTGTCTGCTGGGCAGCGCACACCTCGTCGTCGATTTCGGTATCCGCCGCGGCCTCAAGGTGATGCGAGAGGGGGAGTCGATGGCGGGTGCACACGAGGTGCACTTGGAGGCGCCAACTGGTGGCCCGATACAACGGAGAGCCCTCAACGCAGCTTGGGCAGACACGATCGGTGGCGGCGTGGACGAGTGGCCCTACATGGCGGAGGTGGAGACGAGTGGCGGACAGGGAGGCTGCGGGATTGAACTCGTCGAGATCGCGGCCGGTGAAGTCCAGCGCGGAGCCGTCGAGCAACTTCAAGTGCATAGCTCGGATCTCGTCGGGTGCGAGATTCACGACCCTGGCGGAGTGGGCGACGGCCGCATCCGACATGACGATTCCGGACCAGCGGAGGTGGCGACGCTCTGGACGATCGATGCCGTAGACCCGCTCTAGGACAGCGAATGGGTGGACCCTGTATCTCGCGGCGACCCGTTGCAGGTAGCTGCGCCACCACTCGCCGGGCAGCGGCTCTATCCGTAGGGGAAAGCGTGTGGTCACGGCGCCTCCCCGAATGAAGGCTCGGCGAGGGTTGCAGCCAGCGCAGTCGCGTCGAGGTCGACGTCGTGCCACACGGCATACGATGCGGCGCGTTTGGCCCACTCCACCGCGAGGCCTGGTCGTCCGCGGCTTCCCTCATGCAGGTAGCGAATCGTCCCGCGGGTGGTGAGCCGGATCGATGTTCCTGGGTTCGGCAGGATCAGGCGTTCGCTCAAGTTCTTGCCGAGCAGCTCCCAGTCTCCGATCCCGGTGGCACTTGGAGGGTGCCACTTGCCGACGTCGATCCAGCGGGCCCCGCGGAGCCGGACCTGATCTCCCGCTGAGCCGCGGAGGACCCCTGACTCGTCGAAGCCGGTCCCGACCAGGACGATGGTTGCGGGCAGGCCGGTGATGATGCCCTTGAGGATGTCGGCGAGCAGGCGAGAGTCTTCGTTCTGCCTCTGCCCGACGCCGTGGCTGTCGTCGATGACGATGCCCCGCAGGCCAATGGACGGCGCGAGTTTGCGCAGGGCGTGTAGGTAGTCGGCGGCGGTGGCGCGGGGCGCTAGCTCTGGTGGGCCGATGAATGTCCAAAGCGATTTGAGGACCGACAGTCCGCGGGCGAGCTTGGGCACTTCGACGTAGGCCCACGGCACGCTCCGGTCGAATCCTTCGGCGTCTGGCTCGCGCCCCAACCGGCCCCAGATGTCGCGGGTCTCACTGAACGCGCAGGTGAGGGCTGCGTGTGTCTTGCCGCTCATCGGAGGACCACTGATGATGACGCAGGTGGCGCTGCCATATGCCGAGTGGTCGTTCTCGAAGTGCGCTCGTCGGATGGCTTCAGCTACGGCTTTCGTGTCGCGGGTCACGATCGTGCCGATGCGTTGGTTGTACGCGTCGACCCGCTCCCGCAGCGTGTCCGTGACGGGACCGCCCAGCTCGGGACGCGGGTTCTGGTTCATGACCAAGTGCTTCCAGTCGTCGATGTCCTGGGGCATGAGGCGCCGGTGAATGGTCAGCTCGGTCATGACGTCCCCCATCCCGACTCGTCCTCGACCAAGGAGTCGGAGAGGTCGTCGTCGAACTCGATCTCCTCGGTGTAGTCGAACTCTTCGTCGTCATCGCGGGTGTCGGGGTACTCCTGCAATGCTGGCTCGGCCGCCGGCTCTGCCTCGGGCTTGGGGAACGCGAGCGAGAGGACCTCGTCGCTGGCCTGCTCCAGGTCATGTGCGTAGGTGCGTTGGTGACCGCCTTCAATGGCGGCATACCGCCCGTCTTGGCGGTCGGTGAAGACGCCATCAATCCAACGGGTCAGGAGCGCTGCCTCCAGCCGGTGGATCTCGGTCTCCGTGAGCACGCGCCGGGTGTCCTGATCCATGTCGCGGAGGGCATGGGTGCGGACCAGCGAGCTCATCGGAGCGACGCTGCCGTTTCGGTCGATGGCGCGGGGGACCATCATCCAGTGGCGCTCGACGGGGTGGATCAAGAAGATCCGAGTCGTGTCGAGGCGGTCGTAGAAGATCGTGAGGGGACGGGCCTTGACTCCGATGCCGCGCATCACGACTGATCGCAGTTGCTGGAGCTCACTGGAGTTGTAGGTGACCGTGTGCAGGCGGATTCCCTCCGGGCTCAGCAGGCGCTCGGCGCGCTGGAGGCCCTTGAGGTAGAGCCATGGATCGGCGGGGCGGTCGAGCTCACCGAATGACGTCACGTAGTCGGCCCACACCATGGCTGGGCTGAGGGGTGTCGGAGATCCGTGTGCCTCGGTGAGGTTGCGGTGGGGCTCGTTCGCGTAGACGTCGATGGCGTACTCCCAGAGCATGTCTTGGAGATCCTGCGGCTTAATGGGCACGGCGAGCTCAAGGTCGTTCGGCCGGTTCAGGACGTTCTGGCCCTTGTGGATCGGCAGGGTGCTCTCGACATCGGCGATGACTCTGTGGATGGCTTCGACGACGCCTTTGGCGTGCCCTTGTCGCGGCGGACAGAAGACAACGTCGATGCCGCACTCGGCCGCGAACCCCAAGGTGTGGTCGCTGGCATTCTCCGTGCCGTGGTCGAACACCAGGGTGCTGGAATGGATCGCGGGCTTGCGGCCGATGACCTTCTGGATGGTCGTCTTCTCACCCTCCGGGTCATCGTTGAGCGCGACGAGCTTCGGTATGCCGTGCCACATCTCCAGTTCGTAGGGATAGCCGGCTCTGGTCACCGTCGGGCGGCCCATTTGCGCGATCAACGCGCACACGTCACGTGATGTGGCTGCGCCGACGCAGACGCGAAGCGCGACGAACCAGCGTGTGTAGACGTCGATCGCACTGAGGATGACCGCTGGCACCAACACGCCTTGGGGACCAAGGATGGCCACCGTCGTGGGGGTGGCATCGACCTGAACCAGTTCACCGGGGCGACTGACGCGTTGAGCCCCGTAGACGGCGAGAGGCCGGCTGGACTCAGAACGACGAGTCTTCGCCACGTGGTGAAGGCCGCGCCCGCGAGAGACCTCCCCGACCAGGACGCCCAACTGATGGCGCGTGACCTCGTCCGCCACGGCGGCCCGATCGAGCCTGCTTCTGATCCGGACAAGCAGCTTGCGCTGGCTCTTTCGTGGCCTTTGACTCTCGGCCGCGACTTCCTCGCGGACGATCTCAACGACGGCCGGATCGAACTCATCAAGCCGCTGGGTCAGAGTCCGGCGGTTCCCGTGGATCAGGAAGTCGGGCCCCTCGCCGATGCGACCAACTTGGCGGTAGAGCGAGGCTCGGGAGGCGCCCACCTCGCCGAGGGCTCTTAGCTCGAGGCTCTTCGTGATCAGGCGCTCTGCTGAGGTGGTGGACTTCGGGTCGTAGGCCGGGTTGAGGATTCCAGCACGGCGGTCGGCCTCCGGGTTCCCTCGCAGGGATCCCGTCTTGATCTGCACCAGGTCGCGGTAGCGCTTCGAGACGGCCGCGCGCTCTTCTTCGCCCAGTTCCGCCAGCATGGGTGCTGGATGCTGCTCGAGGACATCCACGGGTGGTGCAGGCTTGCAGGTCAGTGACGCCTTGACCAGCGCCATCCACGTCACTCGCGTTCGATGGTCACCATGGTCCACGACGACAACGACCCTGCCGTCCTCATCGCGGGTGATCCCGATGACCGTGCCCGCATCTGGCAGCTCGTCGACCGGGTGTCCAGCACCGATAGGCCGACGGCGATGAGCAGCGGTCACATGGTGTGCAGCCACGGCGCACCTCCCCCCGTTGCCTGGAACGCAACGGTGCTGTCCAGCTCCATCACGGAGTCCAGGTTGATCTGCACGTAGCCGTGCGCGATGAGATCCCACAGACGGACGAAGCCTTGTGCCCCTCCCCCAAGAAGGTCGCTTGCACGCTGGACGTCGATCGAGCCTGGTGTTTGGCGCAAGAGCCGTGACGCGCCGGCTCGGTCTTGATCGGTGTCATTGCGTCCGGCATGGAGGAAGTTGATGTTCCGCACGCGCTGGGCGGGGAGCTCGGTCCGCACCTGGTACTCCCACCCCAGGGCCTCAGCGG
>DAOLRO010000145.1:0-1615 GCA_035418665.1 Phycicoccus sp. | reverse complement strand
CGCTGGGCGGGGAGCTCGGTCCGCACCTGGTACTCCCACCCCAGGGCCTCAGCGGTCGCCGCCGTGAGCTGGAGGACGGCCTTCAATCTTGGATCGTCGAGCTTGGTCCGCGTGGTCACGTCGACTAAGAGCGCACGCCCGTCAGCGTCGCGGAGGAGGAAGTCGGGGACGTGTCCCCGGACTCCAGTCGTCATGATCCACTCCAGCCGAAAGGGCTGTGTAGCCACTTGGGTCGGTTGTCGAGAGATCAACAGGTCGCGGAGATGGGTGAGCTCGTTGAAGCTCTCGCACCACACCGCCCGGCACTCGTGGGCCTCGGTCGGGACGACCACTCTGGTTATGTAGTTCTTCATTCCCTTGTGAGAAGCCGGCCGGCGGACCGGCAGCAGCTGGTCCGGCACCATCGACATCAAGGAGTTGACGTCGGCGGTCGCGACCATGGGCAGGCAGTCGGTGTCGATCGTCAGGAGTGTCGCCGAGGCGGCTGAGGCCACCTTCGCCCGCTCGGCGGCGTCGCCAGCGACGTCAATGGCCTCCGCCCACTTCGCGGGATGTCCTTCGAGTGAGGGGATGAAGTTGGTCCGTCGGCCGAGTCTGTGAGGGACCGCGGAGTGGCGTTTGCGCATGAAGGGTTTCCTCTCGTCCAGAGGCTCACCGTTGACGCGGGCACGTCGGGTCGCCACAATGGCAGCAGCGAGCCCCCAAGGGGTTTCGGGTTGAATGAACTTGAGCGCGGTTCTGCCGCGTTTCGCGTCGAAGCCGGGTTGCCGCCCGGCTTTCGTCGTGTCTGGGGGATGACGGGCTCCCAGAAGTGCCCGGGTCGCGTCACATGGCCTGCTCCTTGAGGAGGACCTCCTGAAGGGCGGCTTCGCCGACTGCACTCACCGTGCGTCCTGTGTCGTCGGCGGCGGCGAAGAGGCGTCGTGCCAGTTCGGGGGTGAGCCGCAACTCGACACGGACTGGGCAGTCAGTGGAGATGGCGCGAAGCCGGGGACGCCCACGTCGGGCCTTGATGGGTTGCTTGGCGACCATGTCTTCCTCCGGCACTCCAACTTCAACGAAGCTGGGGCCAGAGGGTGATAGCCCGTTGCTTGCCGGCCGGGGTGGTCAGGTCCGTCCGGGCCACGTTCGATCTATCGAAGATCCCGTTGTGGCTTACCGGTTTGTGAACATACCGGTATGTGGAGCGGTTGGGAAGGGCCTACTCGACCGGTCGGCCAAACTGCTCCTCCAACGCGGTCGCGACTGCTTCGAACTCTTCAAGCGCAGCAGTGAGGTCCTCGACGATCTCGCGCGCCAGGACATCCGGTGACGGCAAGTTGTCGAGGTCCTCGAGGGACTCGTCACGCAGCCAAGTGATGTCGAGGTTGGCCTTGTCTCGCGCCGTGATCTCGTCGTAGGTGAAGGGCTTCCAGCGCTCGCTCTCGTCGCGCCGGTCGCGCCGTCCCGGCTCGTATGCAGCAACGAAGTCGTCGAGGTCGGCTCGCCGGAGTGGGTTCTGCTTGAGGGTGAAGTGCTTGTTGGTGCGCAGGTCGTAGACCCACAGCTTCTCGGTCCACGGCTGACCGGGCCGGGCGACCTTCTTGTCGAAGAAGAGCACGTTGGCCTTGACGCC
>DAOLRO010000144.1:0-7230 GCA_035418665.1 Phycicoccus sp. | reverse complement strand
CGGGTCGATGATCCGTGGCGGGACCGGCGAGATGTTGCAGATGGCCTTCGGCGGGCAGGGGTATGTCGTGGTGCAGCCGAGTGAGTCCGTCAAGGGCGGCGGGCACCAGGGCGGATCGCAGAGTTCCGGTGGCATGCTCGGCGGCCTCCTCAACGGCTGACACTCCGACCGTCCAACACGAACTTCGAAGCAAAACGTGAGAGAACGATGGGGTGACAAGTTTGGCAACAGCGGTGGGCACGGAGATCACGAGTGCGCTGATCGGAAGCGTGTCTGCCCTGTTCGGCGCCCTCATTGGGGCCTGGGTCACGATCCGAAGTGCGCGGAATCAATGGCGCTACCAACACAGGACAAGCGTCGAGCAAGCCAGACTGACTGCGTATGCGGATGAGGTGGCGCACGCACATCTCCTTTGGGGCGCTTTGATGAAGTGGCGACAATTCATGAGCAAGGGTTCTGACGAGGCAGGTGCGGCAGGGCGAATTGCTAACGACGCACGGGTTGCCTTCCTCATCCGTCGGTCGACCACAGAGCTCTTGGCTTCTCAGGACACCTTGAGTGCGAGCGACCAGTTGGCCGAGTACTTGCGCTCGGTTCATGACCAGCTGTATGACGCGCACAGATCAGGGCGCGGGACATCCATTCCCGGTCAGATCGACTTCGAGGCGGGCTTTCGTCAAGCGCTCGCCGCGTTTGTTGCAGCCGCTCAAGCCGATTTCGACGCACAGCGGGTGGATGCGCTTGGCCAGTGAGAAGAGTCAGGAGGTCTCGAAGCCCGACTGATCGAAGTTGAGGACCGTGGCGTTCTCGCGGACCGTGCGGATCGTCGACTCCTCGAAGCCGTCGGGCTTGACGGCCTCGATCTCGATGCGCACCGAGAGATCGACCCCGGTCCGCGCCAGATGGGCGAGGATCTCGTCGGCCACCTGCTTGAAGTCGAGGGTGTATCGCGCCGGGTTCAACTCGATCGAGCCGAAGAAGCGGGTCGGGCCCACCGGTCCAGGCGGCGGGTCCGACGACGGCATCGGACCAGGACCGGGTCCGGGACCAGGGCCTGGCTCGGGCCCCGGGCCGGGATCCGTGCCGGGCGGCGGGGTGATCGCGGCCAACTCGGCCGCGCGCTGGGCTTGCGCCAGGTCCGGCTTGACGATGAGCATCGAGTCCCGACCTGCCGGTGCAGGCGAGCGGTCCTCGGGGAGCCACAACCCGGCATACCGGCTTGCGGCATCGGCGTCGCCATCGAAACCCTCGGCCAAGGCGAAGCCCCGGACCTGCCAGACAAGGTCGTGCCCGACCCCCAGCGCATCGGCAAGCACGTCACGATCACGCAGGCGCGGCATGTAGGGGTAGCGGGCGTAGAGCTCCCACAAGTCCCCGATCGATACATGGCCGTCTGACCAGATCGTCGGCACCGAGTCGATCGCCAGGCGCACCATCGTCGGCGAGTGCTGGGTCGCCAGATCACCGTCGCGTGCCAGCCGCGAGGTCACCCGCTCGGCCAGGCTCGTCGCGACGCCTTCGACCTTGCTCTCGGTCAGGGTCGCCGGCGACTTCACACCGTCCAAGTGTTTTGGGTGCAGAGCCCACTGGAAGGTCCCGAGCAAGCGCAACCCGACCGTCGAGTCAGCGGCTGACTTCTTCTCGGCGGCCTGCGCCTTCTGGTTGTCGGTCAGGTCGAGGTCGGCTGACCCGAGCACATAGGACCACCCCAGATAGTCACGGACAGCCGCCTCGAGCGACTCCATCTGGGCCTCGTCCGGCGCCAGGAAGACGAGCATGTTGCGGTTGGTCCGCGACGCCGTGCCCCGGTGCTCCAGGGCAGCCGTCACAAACTCCGAGGCAGCGGACCCCGACGGTGCCACCCCGCGCTTGGACCGATGCACAAAGCGCGGATGCAGGATGACCAGCCGCGCCTCCTCGGTGTCGGGGATGTCGGCGTGGTCCTCGGGCCCGACATGCACGCCAGCAAATCCACCCCGCACCTTGCCCTGATCGGCGAGCCGCCGCAGGATCTCGGCCCACACGTCCTCGCGGTGCAGCCGCTCGGCCTGGTCCTTGGCCGAGCGCGTGATGTTGGGTTGGACGTCGTACCAATACTTGCCCTGGCCCGAATAGAAGTAGGTCGCCCGATCCCCGAGCGTCGCCAGCGCCGAGTGGAAGTTGCCCGGCACATCACCCGGCACGGCCGTCCCGAGGAAGACCCGCTGCGTCCCAATGCCCTTGTGGGTCGAGCCCGGCGCGATCGTCGGGGCCGCCCCGAAGAAGACCGTCCGCGCCAGCCGCTTCGTCAGCGACCGCTGGCCGAACAGAGGCTTCTCCTGATCGATCCGCACCGGCTCGGAGTTCGGCCCGTCGACGTCGGCGTCGATGATCGCCTTCCACGAGTCAGGTAGGTAGTGCGCCAACTCGCTGTTGACGTTCGCGGCCGCGATCGGGATCGAACCAGGCATGATGAGCGGCGCCGAGTCCTCCCCCATCCACAGTGCGTGGATCACGGTCGACATCAACCGCAGGACCCCGCGAGTCCGCTGGAATCGCTCCAGGCTCGACCAGTCTTCATAGAGGGTGTCGAAGAGCTCGGGGTGGATGGGGTAAGTCAGTCGTATACGTCCCTCATAGGCCGGGTCGCGTGCCTCGCGGGGGAAGTCGTCGGTGTATTTGCGATACATCTCGACATAGGCCTTTGCCGTCGCCGCGATTTGAGCGAGTGCCGTCGCATCCGGCAGGGCGAAGAGGCGCTGCTTGACGATGTGATACGACTCGTCGGCCTTTGCCGGGTGCCACTGGTCCGCCACCCGGCTGACGACTCGTTGAAGTCGCCGCAGCGCTTCGAGGCCGTGGGTACCGCCCACTTCCTCGGCACTTCCCGCGGTGTACTCGTCCACCGCGCCGGTGTTCGACGCAGGGATCGAGATCGCGAGCATGACCCCGCTCGTCCCCTTGGCTGCTTCGGTGAGGGTCTGGGCGAAAGTGAACTGATCGTCGAAGGTCCCACCCGCGAGGTCATCACGCCCGACGAGGGCCCGGGCGTAGGCAACCCACTCATCGATGAGGATCACGGCCGGGGAGTACGCCGCGAGCAGAGTGTGCAGCGCAGCTCCGGGATGTGTGCGCTGGCGGTCCGCTTCACTGACGATCTCGTATGCCGCAGAACCCCCAAGTTGCCACGCGAGTTCTCCCCAGATCGTGTTGACGTGAGTCCCGTCGTCCTTGTCGCTGCCGGAGGGTTGCAACTCGTTCCCGACGATGGCGACCCGATTGACCTTTTGACCGGTGTAGCCGCTGGCGGTGAGGAGTTCTTGGGTCTCTTGCGGGAAGGCGCCCACCGGTAGGCCGGCGGCGAGGTGCCAGAGGGCGAGCATCGAGTGGGTCTTGCCGCCACCGAAGTTGGTCTGCAGGTTGGTCACCGGCGAGGCGTTGTCGTCACCGGCGAGGCGTCGGACGGCACGCCCGATGAGGTCACGCAGGCCTTCGGTGAGATAGGTGCGCTTGAAGAACTCGACGGGGTCGGCGTAGTCGGCATCAGCTTCGCCACCGCTCGCCACCTTATAGAGGTCAGCGGCGAATTCGGCAGCATGGAAGTTTCCTGTCGCCACGTCCTCGTGCGGCTGCAACACCTGCCGCCACGGCATGAGACCGGTCGCCTCGGGGTTGCTCGCCGCCGCCTTGAGGACCTTCTTGTCGTCCTTGTCGGCGGTGACTCGGCGCAGGTTGAGGCGGATCGCGCGGACCTCGTCGGCCTCGGCCGCGGCTCCGATGAGTTTCAGCAGTCGCTCGCCGGTGTCGAGCGCGCGATAGGCGTCGTCGTCCGTGAAGGTCTTGGCGTTGTGAGCCCAGTCGTTGCGGACCTGACGCAGCTCATTGGCGAAGGCCTCGCCAGCCTTGCCGACCGACTGGTCGAAGGGATACCAACCGGGCTTGTAACCGCTCGTGATGCCGCGCTCGGTGAGCATCCGGAACTGCACCTGTGGGTCCTGCGGGTCGTAGAGCTTGGTGGCAGGAGCACCGTTCTTGACGTCCTTGCCCTGGACGAGTTGGGTCCAGTTGGCCCCGAGCGCCGGACTGGCTTGCCCGATGACGGACGAGATGAAGTCGTCCAACGCTGGCGCCAGCACCTGGAACATCCGGTCGATCCGGTCACGATTGCTCAGGGCCATGGGTCAGTCCTCGTCGTCGAAGTCGAAGGCGGCTTGTCGGTCCGTCGGGCCGGGGGTGGCGCGGGAGGCGTCGACGATGTCGGGCCAACTGGTGGCGAGGGTGTTGAAGGCGAGTGCGTCCTTGGTCGCGCCGTTCTTCTCCGCGATCGAGAAGAGCAGGAACGCGAGCTCCTTGACCGCATCGGCCTCGACCGCGCCATCGGGCCGGCTGAGCGCGGCGGCGAGGAAGGCACCGGCCGCCGGCACGCCGTCGCTGCCCAGGATGCGGATGAGGTGGTGGAGGGCCTCCCACGCACTCGTGTGGTCGTCCAAAACGACGTCGTATGCCGTGGGCAGGTCAGTTGGCTTGAGGAGGGTCACCTTCCCGGCGCGAGAGGTGAGGATCTGGTCGCGGTCGAGGCGGTCGACGGCGGTGTTGCGGGCGCGGGCGAGGTTGTCGGCGTCACCGAACGGGCCTGTCGCGTAGCCGTATTGGCGATACCAGGCGAGCGCGAAGCGGGTCGTGTCGTCGTAGTCACCCTCCTGCTCGGAGAGGACGGCGTCGAGGATCTCGTTGATCCGCGCCAGCGCCGAGCGGACCGTCATCGCCGAACCGTCCGGCTCGAGCACCGCCGAGTAGCGCGAGAAGACCGCCATCCCCGGCCCGATCGCGGCCTGCGGCAGGTCAACCGGCGCGATCGCGCCCTGCTGGAGTTTGCGCAGTGCGTCGGGAAGTTCGGCGTGGAGGGCCTGGATGAAGCCCCGCCGATCGGTGGTGGGCGCATCATCCGGCCGCGGCCGCAGGGACAAGACGATGGACGACGCGAGCGCATTCGTTCCTTGGGCGATCATCCGAGAAGCAGTCTCAGTCCGGAATGGCCACGTCGACGTGATGGACCATCCCGACCGGACCATGCCGTCGAGCAAGGTCTCCCAGCCTGACGAGGAAGTCCCGTCGTCAGAGCTATCCGACTGCTTGAACGCGTAGTAGACCGTGATCGGAAACTCTGGAAGTGCCACCGTGCGCGCGAGCGTGAAGATCTCCCGGAAGCCATCCTCGAAGAACTTCTTGGCTCCGTCCTTCCCGTCATGTCGGTACGGATTCGCTACAAGTTCCTCGGCCTTTGGGACGAGCATGGTGGACAAGAGGGCCGGATGCACCGACCTGAGAGCGCCCCTCAGCCAGACGTAGAAGAAGTCGGAGAGGTCGCTGTAGCCGACGTTGTCGTAGTAAGGCGGATCTGTCGAGATCAGGGCCCCTTGGAAGGGAGCACGCTGTGCATCTCCCTGGGCTGCCACCGCAGGTACGTCGCATTGCAGTCCTTCTAATGCTTGGGCTGCGAGCTCGAACTGCGAGGGCCAGGCGCCTGACGTTGCGGCAAGCGGGTTCACTTCGAGGAAGTCCCAGGCCATCGGGATCGCCTGTCTGGCGAAGACGTTCCGAATCTGCTCATTCTGGAAGTGCCACGTGGTGATGCTCGCGTTGTAGTCACTGGCCCGGCTCAACGCCATCCCGAGGTAGGTGGCGACAGCGTCGGCGTACGCCGACGCGTCGGCGCCACCGGCCTCGAGCCGTTCGCCCTCGGGCTGGCCGGTGGCGAGGGCATCCGCCAAGACGCGGTCTCGGGCCTCGAGGACGAGGTCACTGAAGGTCGTCAGCGCGACCAACTGCCGATTCGTGAACAGGTCTTCGAAGCGCGTCAGCCCATAGGCGGGCGGGCTGAACCAGCGCGGATTGTCAGCCAGTTCACCGGGGAGGGTGTCGTCGGGACGAACCACTTGTGCAGCAGCGACTTGATCGTCAGAAGGAGCGCAATAGACCCGCTGACGGTTGCCCTCGGCGACAACGGACATGAGCGCTTGGCCAAGCCGCCCAGCCATCGCCTCGGAGCGAACGTGGTTCACGGACACCCCAGTCGCGCAGGCCACGCACGTTGCGCCGGTGCGACCCGACATGGTGCCGTCGGTGTCGGCGGTCGGGGCTGTGGCCGGGTCGTGGCCGATCTCGAACGTGACCTTGAGCCCGCTCGGGTGGGTCGGGTCGCCGATGACGCGCGGGACGACGAAGGCCTCCTTACCCTTCTTCTTACCGAGCCACCAGGACCGGACGAGCGGCATCTCGATGCCGCAGGCCGGGTTCGGGCAGCTGACGGTGCGCGCCCAGATCCACGCAATGACCGTGGCCTTCGACCCATCGGGCAGATCAGCCTTGGGATAGAGGTGGCCGATCCGTCGCTCGGCCTCGTCGCGCATCCACTGCCCATATGCCCGCACATCCGCAGCCAGCCCCTCGGCACCACGCGCCTCGACCAGCTTGGACTGGAGCGACGGGTGGACCGGGGGCCGGTCGCGGAACTTCGGCGGGATCTCGATGAGCGCCTTGTTGATGAGCACCGCGACCGGGTTGAGGTCAGAGGCGTGGGCTTCGAGTCCTAGCCGCTGCGCCTCCAATGGAATCGTGCCGCCACCGGCGAACGGGTCGAGGATCGGCGGCGGATTGTTGCCCGTCGAGGCCATGATCTCGGCGCGCGCCTCGGTGAGCAGGCCCTCGTCGCGGACGTTCTCCCACGCAACGATGCGCTCGATGATGCCGTGCAACCGCTCGCGCTCGACCCGTTGCTCCTCCTCGGTCGGGAAACGATCCGGTTGGGAACTGGGATCATCGACGAGTTGAGCGAACAGGACCGCCCGAGCCACAGCCAGCTTTCGTCGCGCCCACCAGTAGTGAAGGCGCCACGGGTGGTTCTTCCGCTTCGGGGTATCCCGCTCGGCCTCCCGGTTGATCGCCTCCAGCGGGAGCGCCACCTCGATGAGCTTGCGCTTGACGACGGGCTGTTGTGAGACACCGGGCTGCGGGGTCCCCTCGGACTGACCGACCGGCGTGGCCGACGCTGGCACTGACACTGAGACTGCGCTCCTCGCCCAATGTGTTGGGCTTGTTCGCTCACGACTGAGGGCGCGCCAGAGTCGGCGAGCCCAGGGGATCAGAGCCCAACCTATTGGGGGTCGCCGACAACGGCCAGCAATGGGAGGTGAGTTGTGACCAACTCGTTGGGCGGACGCGAGGTGAGCGGACGGCATACGGTCCGCTCAT
>DAOLRO010000143.1:0-7237 GCA_035418665.1 Phycicoccus sp. | reverse complement strand
CGCGGTCCACCCAATGCTGCGCGGCCTGCTGCGACACACCCAACGACCCAGCGACGAGGGCGGCGGCGTCCAACCGGGCGTAGGTGTCGCTCATCGGCAGGTGCAGCAGGGTGCCGTCTTCGGCTGCGATGGTGTGGGTGTGGGTGATGGCGGCGACCAGCTCCACCTGACGCGCCCGCGAGGCGTTGATGAGGCTGGTGTGGTGGGCGAGTTCGGCGACGAGTTCGGGCAGCGGTTTTCCGCCAGCCGTGTGGTGTTGCTCGTCGTGTTCATGTCCTATTGTCTCCCGAAACTGGTTCGAACACAAGTGCTAATCGTGTCGAGTTCGCTTACAGCACAATCAAATTCGGGAGTTCTTGAGTGGGGCGCCGAGCATCGATCGTCAGTCGTCGAGAGCTTTGGTCAGAGCAATGAGTGTGGTGCGTTGCTCTGCCTCCTCGAGGGCGGTGGACCAACTCACTTCGACGCCAGCCCGGACCAGCGACCAGGCGTAGGCCATGTCCACGTCGATGCCCGCGGCCTCCGCGGTGATCTCCAGCCGACGGCGCATGGCCGTGCGGAAGGAATGGCCCTCGAGCTCGTCAGGGCGGTTCCAGAGGAGAGGAAGCACATCGAAGCCGGGGTGCCCGCGCACTGGTTTGGGGTCGATGGCCAACCACCGGTCACGGCCGGGTTCCCGTCCTCGGAGAACGTTCTCGTAGTGAAGGTCCGTGTGCAGGAGCGTCGTGGGTTGTGTCTCTGCGGCCAGTTCGTCGAAGAGTGAGATGGTGCGCTCGGCGATCCGCCGGGGTACCTCCGGTCGGCTCGCCATTCGCTCAAGATGGGGGAGCAGGTATGCCGTGAGGTCGGCGACCGCTGCCGGTGCGGGAATGCCGAGCTCACCGAGCAGGCCTCCCACCACGGTGCAGCCGTGCTCTGGCGGCATCGTCGTCAGGTCCGTGTCGGCATCGAGTCGCTCGAGCAGCAGGGTGCCGGCGCCCGGGTCGGCCGCCACCATCCGGACTGCGGCGTGGCCATCCCACAGCCGCAGGGCGAGGTGTTCGTGCCTGCCTTCTGGGTGTGGCCACGTGACCTTGAGGGCCAAGGCCTCCGTGCCGCGCAGGACAGGGATCACGATCGCGGTCCAGCCGGTGCGCGGCTCGCCGTCGACGACGAGGCCCCATCGCTCGAGGGCGTGAGTGATCAGGGTCGGAACCGTCCTCACCCAGTCGGCGCCGCTCGGTCCGCCATCGGCCGCATGGCCCGTCACGCGTTGGACCCAATTCGGAGGTAGGGCGACCGGGCGTCCGGGAGACCGTGCTGGCGTCACTTCAGGCCCGGGAAGGGGGTGAGCGTTCCACCCCATTGCCGATGCCAGTCGACGAGCCCACCGAGCTCGTGGGGGACCGTGGTCATGGCATCGCGAGACCTGGTCTTGGCGAGCCCGGCCAGAGCCCGTCCGTAGGCAGCCACGGTTCCGGCCAAGGCTGCGGCGATGGCTTGTCGTTGGCTCTCGGACGAGTCGATGTCGGTGGGATGGGGGACGCCGAGGACAGGGGGCGGCGGAGCTGCGTGCAACGCGGTCAGGCCACGCTCGGTCAGCGCCTGAAGGGCAGCCTTGGTGGCGAGGGCGAGAGCGTGCTCGGCCTCGGCGGCGTGCGGGAGGATCACGTCGAGCAGGTAGCTCACCTCACCCAGTGAGGTGAGGGCTTCGGGAGACAGCAGGCTGCCCGCCTGGTCGGATGGCTGGGTGACGCTGGGCTCCGCGGGGGCAATGTCCGTCGGAGTGAGTGCGAGGGCCGCGGCCTGGCGCTGGGCCATCATCGCCAGGACGAGGGGGCCGAACGAAGGGTCCACCCCGGCATACGTCTCTGCTTCTGCCGCCGCAGCAGTTTCGGCCTCTCGTAGGCGAACGGTCGTTGCGTCCGCCGGGAAGGTGGGACTGGGCTCGGGGCCGAGCACCGCCGTGGGGACGCCCGTCGCCCGCAGCCGGTCGTGCAGCACGCGGACCTGGGTCTGGTGCAGGTCAACGAGCAGGCGCGCCGTTGGATCGGTGCCTGCGGCAGCACTCGCCAGGGCTGACAGGGTCGCGGTCTTGTCGACGAGACCAATGAGCAGGTCCTCGCCAGCCACCTTGGACCGGCGCGGGATGAACGGGATGTCGGGCGCGTTCTCTTCCAAGCGCACTCCGCAGCCTGCGGTCGCGCTGGAGATACCGATCAGCGCCAGCCCGCCGAGACCTCGAGTCACCGATCGCCTGGAGACGCCGAGCGGTCTCCTGGGTGACTCGACCATGTGCGGCATCTTGTCATGTGGTCCGCCCAGGGACGGGCATCCCCATCTGGGGATGCCCAGCCGGCCTCCGGGTGACCTATGGTTGAGGGTCCCGGCTTCACCAGCGGGGTCCAACTGCAGAGAGGACTCATCATGGCCACCCCAGATCGGCTCAAGCCGCTCCTTGAGGCAGCACTGCAGTCCTCTCCCTTCCTCCTCGAGGACCTCACGGTCACCGCCGCAGGCCGCCGTTCGGTGGTCCGAGTGATCGTGGATCGAGCCCTTGCGGGCAACGGTGGCGAGGTGGCGGACACCACGGAGCCGTCCGCGCCGCTGTCCCTCGATGACGTCGCAGACGCCACGCGACTGGTCAGCACCGCCCTCGACGATGACGATGTGATGGGGGAGGCGCCGTACACATTGGAGGTCTCGTCGCCCGGCGTCTCGCGCCCACTGACGCTCCCTCGCCACTTCCGCCGCAACATCGGTCGCCTGGTCGCGGCAGTCGGGCCGGGTTCGTCGACGACCGGACGTCTCGTACGCGCCGGTGAGGACTTGTTCGTGCTCGACGTGCCCGCGACCAAGAAGGAGCCGGGCGGGGAGGTCACCCTCCGTCATGCGGACATCACGCGCGGCGAGGTGCAGATCGAGTTCAACCGGGCCGACCTGCAGGACAACCTCAGCGACAGCGACGACTCCAGCGACCAGACCGAGGAGAACTGACATGGACATCGACCTCGCCGCTCTGCGAGCCCTCGAGCGGGAGCGGGACATCTCCCTCGACGTCCTCGTGCCCGCGATCGAGCAGGCCCTCCTCTTGGCCTACCAGCGCACCGACGGTGCTTACCGGCACTCGCGCGCAGAACTCGATCGCAAGACCGGGCATGTGGTGATCTGGGCCCGCGAGGAGTTCGAGGTGCCGATCGAGCCCACTTCAGCGCCTGCCGACCCTTCCGGTTCGACCGGCGTGCCCGACCTCGACTCCGCGTCGGCGACCGAATCGTCCCCAGATGTTCACGAGGACGAGGAGCGCGCGCCTACCGAGGTGCCAGAGGCGCCGCGCTTCCGCCGCGAACTGGGTCCGGAGTTCGACGACACCCCCAGTGACTTCGGCCGGGTCGCGGCGGCGACCGCGCGACAGGTCATCGTGCAGCGGCTGCGCGACCTGGAGGACGAAGCGATTCTGGGCGACTTCCGCGGCCGCGAGGGTGACATCGTCTCGGGCATCATCCAGCAGGGGTCGAACCCGCGCGACGTCATGGTGGACTTCGGCACCGTCGAGGGCATCCTCCCGCTGGCCGAGCAGGTGCCGGGGGAGAAGTACGTCCACGGGGAGCGGCTCCGTTGTTTCGTGGTCAGCGTCAAGCGCGGGCCCAAGGGACCGCAGATCGGTCTCTCGCGCACCCACCCCAACCTCGTCCGCAAACTCTTCGCACTCGAGGTGCCCGAGATCGCCGACGGCAGCGTCGAGATCATGGCGCTCGCGCGTGAGTCCGGCCACCGCACCAAGATCGCCGTGCGGGCCAAGGTTCCCGGCCTGTCCGCCAAGGGCGCCTGCATCGGACCGATGGGTGCTCGCGTCCGCGCAGTCATGTCGGAGTTGCACGGGGAGAAGATCGACATCGTCGACTACAGCGACGACCCTGCGACCTTCATTGCCAGCGCGCTCAGCCCTGCCACCGCCAACTCGGTCGAGATCGTCGACCTCAAGCTCCGCGCGGCGCGGGTCATCGTGCCCGACTACAAGTTGTCCCTGGCCATCGGACGCGAGGGGCAGAACGCCCGCCTCACGGCCAAGCTCACGGGCTGGCGGATCGACATTCGACCCGATGTCGAGCCGAGCGGGGCAGTCGCCACCCGTGGTCACGACGCCGCCCCGGATGACTCCGGGGACGCGGCTGCGCACTGAGAGCGGGTAGAGTGGAGCCGCTCGACCGGTCTGGACTCCAGCCCCGGCGCGCGAGCGTGGATCCCGATCGGGCCCTCGAGGGGCCGATTCGGACCTGCATCGGGTGTCGCGGGAGGGATAGCCGGTCAGCACTGCTGCGAGTGGTCGCTGGTTCGGCCGCCGGCTCCGACGAGTCCCGCCCGGGCCTCAGGGTGCCGGTGATCCCCGATCCCGGCGCTTCTCTCGCCGGGCGCGGCGCATGGCTGCATCCGACGAGGGAGTGCTGCGATCTCGCCGTTCGCCGTCGGGCCTTCGCCCGGGCCCTGCGCGTGCAGGCCCCCATGGAGACCGCGGCGCTCACGGCATACGTCATCGACCTCACGCAACACCGCACCAACGCAAGTGAGCACGACAACGCAAGACCAACCGACCGTCCCAAGGGAACCGAAAGCGGGTTTGACGCTGATGAGCACCCGATGAGTACTCAGCAATGAGCACTTCCCAGCCGTAATCGGTCCGCGCCGCCCTGGCACGGACCCTGATAGGAGAAATTTTGTCCAAGGTCCGTGTGAGCGCACTCGCCAAGGAGCTCGGAGTCACCAGCAAGGTGCTCCTGGAGCGACTGAACGAGATGGGCGAGTACGTCAAGAGCGCCAGCTCGACAGTCGAGGCGCCGGTGGTCCGGCGCGTCAAGGAGAAGTTCCCCAGCCAGCCCGCTGAAGCGGCGCCGGTCAAGGCTGCTCCTGCCAAGCCAGCCGCGGCCAAGTCGGCTTCCCCGGCACCGGCCGCACCCGCAGCGCCAGCCCCGGCGGCGCCGGCCGCCGCGGCACCGAGTGCTTCGGCACCTGCACCCGCTGCTGCGCCGTCCGCCCCGAGTCCCGGCCCAGCCCGTCCGGCTGCCCCCGCACCGGCGACGCCGTCGGCTCCGGCCCCGGCTGCTCCCGCTGCGGCGGCCACCCCGGCGGCGCCGACGCGCGAGGATGGTCAGGCTGGTGCTCCGGCGCCGCGTCCGGCGACTCGCCCGGGCCAGCCCCGTCCGGGCAACAATCCGTTCGCCGCGAGCCAGGGCATGGGTCGCCCTCCGCGCGAGCCGCGTGATGGTGGCGCTCCCGGTGGGGCACCCCGTCCCGGCAACAACCCCTTCGCCGCCAGTCAGGGCATGCCGCGTCCGCCGGCCGGTCGTGGCGCTCCCGGTCCCCGCACGGGCGCTCCGGGTGCGGCTGGTCCGCGCCCCGGTGGTCCTCGTCCGAGCCCGGGCATGATGCCCGGCCGCTCGGCGGTCGCCCGCCCGGGCGAGCGTCCCGGTGGGCGGGGTGGGGCACCGGGTCGTCCTGGTGCACCCGGTCGTGCCGGCGCCGGTGGTGCCGGCTTCGGTGGTCGCCCCGGTGGTGGCGGTGGCTTCGGCGGCCGTCCCGGTGGCGGCCCCGGTGGTCGCGGCGGCACGCAGGGTGCCTTCGGCCGTGGCGGTGGCAAGCCGCAGCGTGGCCGGAAGTCCAAGCGCGCGAAGCGCATGGAGTTCGAGGAGATGCAGGCGCCGACCATCGGTGGTGTGAGCGTTCCTCGCGGTGACGGCAAGACGATCGTCCAGGTCCGTCAGGGTGCATCCCTGAGCGACTTCGCCGACAAGATCAACGCCAACCCCGCCTCGCTGGTGACGGTGCTCTTCCACCTCGGTGAGATGGCCACGGCCACCCAGAGTCTCGACGAGGACACCTTCAAGCTCCTCGGTGCCGAACTCGGCTACGACATCCGCATGGTCTCGCCGGAGGAGGAGGAGAAGGAGCTCTTCGACTCGTTCAACATCGACCTCGAGATCGGTGTCGACAGCGAGGACGAGGACGACCTCGCGGCCCGTCCGCCGGTCGTCACCGTCATGGGTCACGTCGACCACGGAAAGACCCGCCTCCTCGACGCCATCCGGAACGAGAACGTCGGTGGCAGCGAGCACGGTGGCATCACCCAGCACATCGGTGCCTACCAGATCCACAAGGAGCACGAGGGCATCGACCGGGCGATCACGTTCATCGACACCCCCGGTCACGAGGCCTTCACGGCCATGCGTGCCCGTGGTGCCAAGGTGACCGACATCGCGATCCTCGTGGTCGCCGCGGATGACGGCGTCATGCCGCAGACCATTGAGGCGCTCAACCACGCCCAGGCAGCCGACGTGCCGATCGTGGTCGCGGTGAACAAGATCGACGTCGAGGGTGCCAACCCGAGCAAGATCCGTCAGCAGCTCACTGAGTACAACCTCGTCGCCGAGGAGTACGGCGGCGAGACGATGTTCGTCGATGTCTCTGCCAAGCAGGGGACCAACATCAACGAGCTGCTCGAGGCCGTGCTGCTCACCGCCGACGCCGCCCTCGACCTGCGGGCGAACCCCGACCGTGACGCCCGTGGTGTCGCGATCGAGGCCAACCTCGACAAGGGTCGCGGTGCGACGGCGACGGTGCTCATCCAGAGCGGCACGCTCCACGTCGGTGACGCCATCGTCACCGGGTCCTCCTACGGCCGCGTCCGCGCCATGCTCGACGAGCACGGCAACAATGTCACCGAGGCCACCCCGTCCCGCCCGGTCCAGGTGCTCGGTCTCTCCTCGGTGCCGCGCGCCGGTGACACCTTCGTGGTGGCCCCGGATGACCGCACCGCCCGCCAGATCGCTGAGAAGCGTGAGGCCAACGACCGTCAGGCCTCGCTGGCCAAGGCCCGCAAGCGCATCTCGCTCGAGGACCTCAACGAGGCGCTGGCCGCTGGCAAGGTCGACACGCTCAACCTCATCCTCAAGGGCGATGTGTCCGGTTCCGTCGAGGCCCTGGAGGACGCGCTCCTCCAGATCGACGTGGGCGACGAGGTCGACCTGCGGATCATCGACCGAGGTGTCGGTGCCATCACGATGAACAACATCAACCTCGCGATGGCCTCGAACGCGATCATCATCGGCTTCAACGTGCGCGCGGAGGGTCAGAACGCTGACTATGCCGAGCGCGAGGGCGTCGAGATCCGCTACTACTCGGTCATCTACAACGCGATCGAGGAGATCGAGGCGGCGCTCAAGGGCATGCTCAAGCCGGAGTTCGAGGAGGTCGAGCTCGGCAC
>DAOLRO010000142.1:3272-7247 GCA_035418665.1 Phycicoccus sp. | reverse complement strand
GCATTGCCCTCTCGTTGGTCATCCTGTCGGCAATCCTCACCCCGATCTGTCTGCTCGCGGCGTGGAACGACCTCGGCGAGGGTGCGGGCGAGAACCCCACCCGGACCAAGACCTACTTCGCGCTCATGCTCTCGCTGCTGGCCTTCATGGTCGGGGTGTTCGCGGCGCGCGACGTCTTCTTGTTCTACGTGTTCTTCGAGGCCATGCTCATCCCGGTCTACTTCCTCATCGGGATGTTCGGTGGGGCACGTCGCAAGGCGGCGGCGCTGAAGTTCATCCTCTTCTCGCTCCTCGGTGGCCTGATCATGCTGGTGGGCGTCATCGCCCTCTACTTCCACGGCCCGGGCGGTGCCGACGGCTTCCTCATGGACAACCTCATGGGCAAGGTCGGTGGCTCGGTCGAGGCCCAGCGCTGGATGTTCCTCGCCTTCTTCATCGCCTTCGCGATCAAGGCCCCGATGTGGCCGGTCCACACCTGGCTGCCGGATGCTGCCGAGGCAGCCCGCCCGGCGACCTCGGTGCTCCTCGTCGGCGTGCTCGACAAGGTGGGCACCTTCGGCATGATCCGCTACTGCCTGTCGCTCTTCCCGGAGGCCTCGCAGTGGGCGACTCCCGTGGTCATCACCTTGGCCGTCATCTCGGTCATCTACGGCGGCATCCTCGCCATCGGCCAGACCGACCTGATGCGCCTCATCGCCTTCACCTCGATCAGCCACTTCGGCTTCATCGTGCTCGGCATCTTCGCCTTCACGTCCACGGCGGGCAACGGGTCGGCGCTCTACATGGTCAACCACGGCTTCGCGACCGCTGGGCTCTTCCTGTTGGCGGGCTTCCTCATCGCCCGCCGCGGCAGCCAGCGGATCCCGGACTTCGGCGGTTGGCAGCGGGTCACGCCGGTGCTCGCGGGGACCTTCCTCATCTCGGGACTGTCGTCGTTGGCGCTGCCCGGTCTGTCGAGCTTCGTCTCGGAGTTCCTCGTGCTCGTGGGCACCTTCCAGGTCAACAAGCCGGCCGCGGTCATCGCGACCGTCGGCATCGTCCTGGCCGCTCTCTACATCCTGCTGACCTACCAACGGCTCTTCACGGGGCCGAAGCCGACCTTCGCCGAAGGTGTTGCGCCGGCCGACCTGAACCTGCGCGAGAAGATCGTGGTGGTCCCGATCATCGCCTCCTTCCTCGTGCTCGGGTTCTTCCCCAAGCCGGTCCTCGACCTGGTCAGTCCGACCGTCGAGCAGACCATGTCGATCGTGGGCGTCTCTGATCCGACGCCCACCAATGCCATCGGGAGCGCCAAGTGATGCCCGCTGTCGCCGCCTCAGTCGGCACGATCGTCGGCACCGCCGGCACCTCCGTCGGCGCCGCCTTCGAGACCGCGAACCTCAACTATGCGGCTCTCTCGCCGATGATCGTCGTGGTCGCCGGAGCCCTCATCGGGGTGCTCGTCGAGGCCTTCGTCGGTCGCCAGTCCCGAACCACCGTGCAGGTGGCTCTCGCGGTGGTCACCATGTTGGCCGCGCTGGCCGCCCTCCTGGTCTGGGCGCGCCCCAACCAGTCGGTCACCGCCGAGCAGTCGATGGCCATCGACGGACCAGCCCTGTTCATGCAGGCCACCCTGTTGCTCTTCGGCATCCTGGGCATCCTGTCCATGTCGGAGCGCTTCGGCAGCGCGAGTGCTGATGCCTTCACGCCGATGGGCGCTGCATCACCCGGCTCGCCGCAGGAGGAGGCGGCGACCAAGGTCGGCTATGTCACCTCCGAGGTCTACCCGCTGACCGTCTTCGCGGTCTTCGGCATGATGCTCTTCGTCGCGTCCAACGACCTGATCATGATGTTCGTCGCGCTCGAGATGCTCTCGCTGCCGCTCTACATCCTCACCGGTCTGGCGCGCCGTCGTCGGCTGCTCTCGCAGGAGGCCTCGCTCAAGTACTTCCTCCTCGGTGCCTTCAGCTCGGGCTTCTTCCTCTTCGGTGCGGCCCTGCTCTACGGCGTGGCCGGCTCCTCGGACCTGCGCCTGATCGCTCGCTCCATCACCAGTGGGTCGGTGGACTTCGGTGGGCTGCTGCTCATCGGTGCCTTCTTCACGATCATCGGCCTGCTCTTCAAGGTCGGTGCCGTGCCCTTCCACGCGTGGACCCCGGACGCCTACCAAGGTGCTCCGACGCCGGTCACCGGCTTCATGGCCGCGGCCACCAAGCTCGCGGCCTTCGGCGCGATCCTTCGCTTGACGTATGTCGGCCTCGAAGCCTCGCGCTGGGACTGGCGAGTCGGGGTGGGCATCATCGCGGCCCTGACGATGATCGTCGGCGCTGTCGTCTCGATCAAGCAGACCGACATGAAGCGACTGCTCGCCTACTCCTCGATCGCGCACGCCGGCTTCGTGCTCGTCGGTGTCCTCGCCTTCGACAAGACCGCCATCGCCGGGGTGCTCTTCTACCTCGTCGCCTATGGCCTGGCCACGATCGCCGCCTTCGCCATCGTCGCCATGGTGCGCCAGTCCGGCTCGGAGGCCACCAACGTCTCGCAGTGGGCCGGCCTGGGCAAGAAGCACCCGGTCGTGGCGGGCTGCTTCGGCCTGCTCCTTCTTGCCTTTGCCGGAATCCCGCTGACGTCGGGCTTCACCGCGAAGTTCGCCGTCTTCGCGCCCGCCATCGCGCATGGCGATTTGATGGGGATCATCCTCGTCGTCATCGGTGTCCTCGCGAGTGGCGTCACGGCATACATCTACTTCCGGATCATCGTCCTCATGTACTTCGAGGACGCCCCCGGTGGTGACGAGGTCGTCGCGCTGAACCCCGGCATCGCGACCACGGTGGTTGTGACCGTCGGTGTCCTCGCGACCCTGCTGCTCGGCATCGTTCCCGGACTCCTGCTCGAGATCGCGAACTCGTCGTCGCTCTTCCTCCTGTGACCGACGCCTTGGCGGTTCCCGAGGCCAAGGCTCCGGACCGCGTGTCGGGCACGCCGTCGATGCTCGCTCTGCCCGGGACCTCCGAGGACCTGCGCGAGCGGATGGCGGCGGGCCTGGCGGCGGTCTCGGTGCTGCTCGAGGAGCGGGTCGACCACGAGGACCCCTTCATCGCTCAGGCGAGCGGTCACCTCCTGGCGGCGGGCGGCAAGCGCTTCCGGCCCCTGCTGACGATCCTGGCCTCGGAACTCGGGCAGGGTTGGAACGGCGACGTCGTCAAGGCCGCGGCCGGTGTGGAGCTCACCCACCTCGCCTCGCTCTACCACGACGATGTCATGGACGAGGCGGACGTTCGGCGGGGCACCCCCAGCGCCAACGCGGCCTACGACAACTCCACGGCCATCCTCGTCGGCGACCTGCTCTTCGGCACGGCCTCCGACCTCGTCGCCGATCTCGGGCCGGAGGCGGTCAAGATCCAGGCCCAGACCTTCGTGCGTCTGTGCTCGGGCCAGATCCGCGACGACCGGCCGTGCCCGGAGGGGCAGGACCCGCTCGACTACTACCGCGGCGTCCTGGCCGACAAGACCGGGGTGCTGATCGCCACCGCGGCGCGTTATGGCGCGATGTTCGGCGGGTGTGGGCCGGATGTGGTCGAGACGATGCGGGTCTTCGGGGAGCACCTGGGCATGGCCTTCCAGCTCGCCGACGACCTCATCGACATCTCCTCCGAGGGCGACCAGACCGGCAAGACGCCGGGCACGGACTTGCGCGAGGGCAAGCGGACCCTTCCGGTGCTCCACGCCCTGGCCTCGACCGATCCGGCTGATGCTCGGCTCCAGGAGTTGTTGGTCGGCGACCTCAGCACTGACGAGTCGCTGGGCGAAGCCTTGGCTTTGTTGCGCGCCCACCCGGCGATGGAGCGGGCCCGCGAGGAGACGTATGCCGTGGCTCGCCACGCGCAGTCCGTCCTCGACTCGTTGCCGGAGTCCGATGCCAAGGCTGCGCTCCACGCCCTGGCCACCGGGGTCGTCGACCGCGTCGGCTGACCTCCATCAGCGCAGACCTTGGCC
>DAOLRO010000142.1:0-3172 GCA_035418665.1 Phycicoccus sp. | reverse complement strand
TGCGCCATCAGACAGTCTGTGCGAATGGGGTCGCAGACCTTGGCCGGTGGCGCACGCATACCTGCGCCATCAGACAGTCTGAGCGTCCGGGTGCTTGCGGATGGACAGGGCCAGGCCGACGGACAGGAAGCAGAGCACCGCGGCCATGATCCACGCGGACGAGTAACTCCCGGTCGCCGTCCGGATCCACCCCGCGATGCTCGCGCCCACACCGGCCCCGACCATGTGCGCCGCGAAGACCCACCCGAACACCACACCCGAGTCGGCCAAGCCGAAGTGGTGGCGACACAGCGCAACCGTCGGCGGCACGGTCGCCACCCAGTCGAGCCCGTAGAAGACGATGAAGATCCACATCCCGGGCTCGATCCCGGGAGCCAGCACCGCGTCGATCGCCAGGAGCGACAACCCGCGTCCGCCGTAATAGATCGCCAGCAGCCACCGCGAGTCGACCCGGTCGGTCAACCACCCCGAAGCCAGGGTGCCCGCGATGTCGAAGATCCCGACCAGCGCGAGCAGCCAAGCGGCCGTCGTCTGCGCCATTCCGTGGTCATGCGCTGCGGGGATGAAGTGGGTCTGGATCAGTCCGTTCGTCGACCAGCCACACACCCAGAAGGTGAGCAGCAAGGCCCAGAAGGCCCACGTCCGCGACGCCGACCGGAGCACCCGGAAGGCCGCTGCCACGGGAGACTCGCCGCTGCCATGTGAAGGCGCCTCCACGGCATACCCCTCGGCGGCGCCATAGGGGAGAAGGCCCTTCACCTCCGGCCGGTCGTGGAGGAAGAGGAAGACCAACACCGCCATGACGAGGGCGAGCACAACGATGATGTATGCCGCGGCGCGCCATCCGTGGTGCTCTGCCGTCCACGCGACGGCGGGGAGGAAGGTGAGCTGGCCGGTCGCGCTCGCCGCGGAGAAAATGCCCATGACCAGCCCTCGTCGGGCAACGAACCACCGGTTGGCGACGATGGCGCCGAAGACGAGCGCCATCGATCCGGTGCCGATGCCGATGATGACGCCCCAGAGCAGCCAGAGCTGCCAGGGCGAGGTCATGAAGGTCGTGGCCAGGCTGGCCAGGGCAATGCAGACGAGTGCCGATGAGACGAGGCGACGGACGCCCCACTTCTCCATCAGAGCGGCCGCAAAGGGGGCGATCAGGCCGTAGAGGACGAGGTTGAGCGAGACGGCGCCGGAGGTGGTCGCGCGGGTCCAACCGAACTCGCGCTCGATCGGCTCGATGAGGGCCCCGGTCGAGGAGCGGAAGGCGGCGGCTGCGACGAGGGCACCCAGAGTGACGGCGGCAACGATCCACGCCGGGTGGAAGCGACCCGAGGACTTGGCGACCCCCGGGGGTGCGGCCGGTGGCGCAGCACCCAACGTCTTCTCACTCACGAGAGGGAGTGTGCCACCGGCGAGGCGCTCAGGGCAGTGGCTGCTCTGCCGTCGGACACCCAGATCCTGCCGACCTGCAGCCGGATCGCGCCCAGATCAGGGCTCGGGGTCGATGAGGTCGGTGCGGGCGCGATTGTGGCGACTGTGCTGCATGGAGTCGAAGGTCAACAGGGCCAACGCGATCCACACGATGCCGAAGCCGATCCACAGAGCAGGTGACACGTGTTCGCCGAGGAGGAGCACCCCGCAGAGCAGTTGCAGGATCGGGGTCATGAACTGGAGGAGCCCAATGGTCACCAAGGGCACGCGCCGGGCGGCGGCGGCGAAGAACAGCAATGGGATGGCCGTGATGACACCAGCGGCGAGCAGCATCACCGTGTGAGTGGTCCCATGACCGCCAAGGGTGTTCTCGCCCGAGGCCTGGACCCAGATCAAGGTGGCCGCAGCGACCGGCACCAGCACCATCGTCTCTGCGGTGAGCGAGTGCATGGCGGCGAGGCTGGCCCCCACGCGCTTCTTGACCAGGCCGTAGGTCGCGAACGAGATGGCCAGCACCAAGGGGATCCACGGGATCACTCCCCCGGCGACGGCGAGGTAGACCGCCGCGACGGCGCCCACGGTGACGGCGGCCCATTGCAGCCGGCGGAGGCGCTCGCCGAGGACGAACACGCCGAGCCCGACCGTGACGATCGGGTTGAGGAAATAGCCCAGGGCTGCCTCATACGTCCGCCCGGAGACGACCGCGATGATGTAGACGACCCAGTTGATGGCAATCACCAGGGCCGCGATCGACAGGCCCCCGATGAGGCGCGGCGAGCGGAGGGTGGTCCGCAGCCACCTCCAGTCCCGACGGATCGTGAGCACCAGCGCACAGAAGACCAGCGTCCACACGATCCGGTGCGCGAGGATCTCCCAGGCTCCGCTCGGTTTGAGGGCGTGGAAGTAGAGCGGGAAGATCCCCCAGATCCCATACGCGGCAATCCCGTATGCCGTACCGCGCCGCAGTTCGGCGCGCTCGCTGTCGGCGTCCGGGCTGGGCTGGGTCACCGGCGAAGCCTACGGCCTGCTGCCGATTCGATGTATTCGAGGACCTGTTTCTCGTCGCGGATTACATCGAATCGGCAATCATCCGACGGTCCAGGAGTCGCGACCGCGGAGGAGGGCCGCCAGGTCGTCATCAGTCGCGGGGCCACCGGCGGTGTCGACGGCGGCTTGCACCTGGGCGCGGACGGCGTCGTCGTAGGCGGGGCGCTCGACCTGCCGGAAGATCCCGACCGGGACGTTGGTCATCTCGGCGCTGTCGAGACGTGAGAGGGCGAAGGCCTGGCTCGGGTCATCCGCGTGCGGGTCGTGGATGACGAGGCGATCGGCCGCAGCCTCGGCCTCGGGCACGAAGACCAGAGCACCTGAGGGCTCGCGCACGAGCACCTTCCGAGAGTCCTCTGCCCCGACCCGGATCGGCTGGCCTGCTTCGAGGCGGACGAGGCGCGCCTCCTGTTCGGAGCGGTCCTTGATCTTCTCGAAGGCGCCGTCGTTGAAGATCGGGCAGTTCTGATAGATCTCCACGAGAGCGGTGCCGCGATGCTCTGCTGCCGCGCGCAAGGTCGCCATCATGCTCGGACGATCCGACTCCATGACCCGCCCGACGAAACTCGCTTCGGCGCCGAGCGCCAACGACACCGGGTTGAAGGGCGTGTCGACCGCACCCATGGGCGAGGACTTGGTGATCTGCCCGACCTTGGAGGTGGGGGAGTACTGGCCCTTGGTCAGCCCGTAGATCTGG
>DAOLRO010000141.1:0-7302 GCA_035418665.1 Phycicoccus sp. | reverse complement strand
TCAACCGAGCCTCGGCCAAGGCCCGATCTGAGGTCAATGGAACTAGTAGCCGCACCGCGGTCGTGCCGAATTGAGTGCACTCGCGGTCGGCCAGCGGCCTAGAGTTCTTGGATGGAACGAGCCGAGAAGCGGACAGTCGTTGCCGTCGCCCGCGCCGCAGATTCCCTTGGCATGATCCGTGCGGGCGACTGGGTCGAAATAGCGACGCAGATGGTGGGCCACGGCGCCGACGATGGTCCGATTGTCGACCTTGCGATTCTTAGCAAGCCGACTTCCCGGTGGTCGACCGAACTGCCAGTCGCCGCGGTGTGCGAACTGTTGGATATCGCCGAGCCGGCCCCGGAGGAGGCTACGTTGCTCGTCGCTCGCGCGCTGGCCGACGACCTGCGGGCTCGTCCAGAGCCGGCAGTTGCGGCGCCGATGGTCCGGATGATCGCCCGTCTCGCCGCAGCCTGTGACTACGACTCCGCGTTGGCGAACGAGTGCAGCTACGCCGAGGAATTCTTGGATTGTGACTGCCTACCCAAAGGCATTGGTCCGGGCCTTGAGCTACGCCTGGAAGGTTTGCCGACGCTCGGCCTGCCCGATGCGCTTGTACGTCCGCTCGCGTCGACCGCACGCGCCTCATTGGCAGCCAGCCAGCCTCATCACGGCCACTAAGGCGCGGATCTGCCGCGACTACGACGTGCGCTTTCCCTTCCGGGCGAGAACTTCACTCAGGAGCGAATCTGGCTGTTTACGCCAGACCTTTCGACGGCGCCCCTTGACTCGATCATCGACCGAAGCTCCGGTCGCCAGGTCTGCCGCGCCCGGTTGCGCTTCCAAGCAACTGCGCGTCCTGACGGCGGTTGGCGCGATTCACGCGGGCTTTGGCGAGCGGGATGCCCTTCCGTGAAGCCTTGTCGTTCTCGCCGTACGTATTGGGCCGGTCCTTGCCCAGGCTGAGGGCCCTTTCTCGTGGGGGGTCTTTCGGTGCACACGCCAAGGCTACCGAGCGGACCCATTTCGAACATCCGGATATGCCGCCATCAGAGTGCCGCTGAGCGAGTAGAAGCTCTGATGATGCCGCCGGATCCGGGACAGAGGCCTGCTCGTCCCTAGGTGATGCGCAGCCGATCGACGGTCTGCCCGGTGATCTCTGCGATCAAGTCGAAGTCCTTGTCCAGATGGAGGACGGTGCGTTGATTCAATTCGGCCGCGGCCGCAATCAAGAGATCAGGGATGGATGGGGCGCGATGGTGACCTCGCTCGGCCAGCAGACGTTGCACTTCCAAGGCGCGGTCTTCGACCGAGGGAGTGAAGTACTCCACTGGCATGACAGCCAGCGGAGGCATGCGGAGGACCTGGTCCAAGTCCGAAGCAGATCGTGCGGAGTAGCCCGCCTCAAGCAGTGTCACGGTGGTGACACCGACGAGACCTCGCTCAATGCGGTTCGCCCATTCCTCCACATCCGGGCTGGCGCCCAAGCGGACCAAGGCGGACTTGTCGATGAGCCAAGACTGCGTCATGACCAGGCGTCAGACATGACGTCGTCGTCAGCAAGATCGGACAGCAGGTCGCCGACAGCGCGCAGGTCGCTGGCCGAGACAGGTGCGGCGGCCCTTCTGGCCTCGCGCACGAGTTGCCTGCGCAGGTGCTCGGCTCGCGAGAGGCCCAGGTGCGCCGCCTGCTCGTCAAGGAGCCTCAGGTCATCAGCGGGAAAGTTGCGGATCAGTAGATCAGCCATGGAGAACCTCCTTCGCTATCGCAGGATATCATCCGTCAGAATGCACGCTTCTGGCCATCTTGTGTCGCTGCATCCCGACTGCCCGAAGGGGCCAGGACCCGGTTCGGCGCATCCCACTCGAGTCACAACCGCGGAACGAAGCGCTTGCCCTCCATCGCCTCGAGGACCAGCCCTGTGGCACGTCGGACACCCACGAGACGGGCACCTTCGGCGGCCAGCACCTCGAGGACATCGCTGAGCGCCTCGGCCGCGACGGCGTCGGCGAGGTCGACACGCAGACCGCGATAGGCCTCGCGCAGAGCGAGGATCTGGGCATCGACATGGCGAGCGGTCAACCAGGCGAGGACGATCGGGTGCCGCCGCCACGCGGCATACACGCGGTAGTCGGCCGGGCACTGGTCGAGCAACCACGGGACGACCGCCCCCTGCCAGCCGGGCACCTCAGGAGGAGGTATGCCGGGTGGCCACCCGGGCGGACCGGACCGGTGAGCCGCGGGTGAGCCCGGGCTGGTGGCCCGTCTCGGCGGCTCGGTCCGGCTCTCGTACATGTGTTCGAGTCTAGCGAGCCAGGCGACACCGCCGGGCAAAGTTGGGTTGCGAGGCGCCGAGCCAGGCCCGCCTGCGCCCGCCGCCTCGGGAGCGGTCCGGATCGTGGACACCGGTCGCGGCGCTTCAATAACTTGCAGTTATGGTTTCCATCATGTCGACCACTCCTTCGGTGTTGCTCACCCGGCGCCGCCACGTCGACCTCCAGCGCGTGTCCAGCAATCTCATGTGTCGCTGACCGGGCCCTCGCCCTCGCGACTCACCATCGACCGCGAACGACCGCACCACGGCCTGACCGCCGGACCACCCTGCCCCCCAGGGCGCAAGAACGACACCTGCCCGAAGACGGGCCCCGCCACCTTTCAGGAGCACTCCCATGACCCTTGCCCCGACGCGCACCGAGCGCGCCCTCCGGGCACCCCGGACCGATCGAAGCAACGGTCAGTGGGCTGTCGATGGCCGTGAGCCCCTCAACGGCAACGAGGAGTTCAAGGCCGCGAGCGGCAGCCTCGATGTCCGCGAGCGGATCGAAAAGGTCTATGCAAGAGAGGGATTCGACTCCATCCCCTCGGATGACCTGCACGGCCGCTTCCGCTGGTGGGGCCTCTACACCCAGCGCCGCCCCGGGATCGACGGTGGGCGCACGGCCCAGTTGTCACCTGAGGAGCTCGAGGACCGCTACTTCATGCTGCGGGTGCGCACCGATGGCCAGGCCCTCGACACCGACGCTCTCCGGGTGCTCGGCGAGATCTCGGCAGACTTCGCCAGGGGCAGCGCCGACATCAGCGACCGTCAGAACATCCAGTACCACTGGATCCGGATCGAGGACATGCCTGAGATCTGGGGCCGACTGGAGGCGGTCGGACTGGAGACGACCACTGCCTGCGGTGATTCCCCTCGAGGCTTCTTGGGCAGCCCGGTCGCCGGCATCGCGGCTGACGAGATCATCGATCCGACCCCGGTGATCCTCGAGATCAAGCGGCGCTTCATCGGCGACCCGCAGTTGGTCAATCTCCCCCGCAAGTTCAAGACTGCCGTCACTGGCCACCCCAGCCTCGACGTCGTCCACGAGATCAACGACGTCTCGCTCGTGGGAGTCGTTCACCCCGAGTTCGGTCCCGGCTACGACCTCTGGGTCGGCGGTGGTCTCTCGACCGCGCCCAGGCTGGCCGAGCGGATCGGGGTCTTCGTCACTGAGGACGAGGCCGCCGATGTGTGGCACGCCGTGATCCGCATCTTCCGCGACTACGGCTACCGCCGCCTGCGCAACAAGGCGCGACTGAAGTTCCTCCTGGCCGACTGGGGCGTGGAGCGCTTCCGGCAGGTGCTCGAGGACGAGTACCTCGGCCATCCACTCCCCGATGGCCCGGCGCCAGCGACCCCGACCACCCCCGGTGACCACGTCGGTGTCCACCCGCAAAAGGACGGCCACTTCTATGTCGGGGCAGCACCGAGCGTCGGCCGCGTGGGCGGCGACACCCTCACCGGCCTGGCCGACCTCATGGACCGCGTCGGAGCCCAACGGATCCGCTTCACGGCGCACCAGAAGCTCGTCATCCTCGACGTCCCGGCCGACGGTGTCGACGATCTCGTCCTCGGTCTGGAGTCACTCGGTCTCTCTGCCGCGCCCAGCCCCTTCCGCCGCTCGACCATGGCGTGCACCGGCATCGAATACTGCAAGCTGGCCATCGTCGACACCAAGGACACCGCCACGGCAGTAATCCGCGAACTCGAGCAGCGGCTCGCCGGAGTGGAATTGGATCGTCCGATCGCGCTCAACCTCAACGGCTGCCCCAACTCGTGCGCTCGGATCCAGACCGCCGACATCGGCCTCAAGGGCCAGATCATCACCGTCGACTCCGAGCAGGTGCCCGGCTTTCAGGTGCACCTCGGGGGCGGGTTGGTGGACACGGACCGCGAGGACGCCGAACTCGGTCGCACTGTCCGGGGGCTGAAGGTGCCTGCCACCGAACTCACTGACTACGTCGAGCGACTCACCCGCCGCTTCGTGGCAGCCCGCGAGCCGGGCGAGACCTTTGCCCAATGGGCTCACCGCGCCGACGAGGAGGCCCTGTCATGACGACCGATCTGCACAACCCACGAGTCGGTTCCGGCGCCGGAAGGACTCACACGGCCGAAGAACTGAGGCAACTCGCCGCGGCCGGTGCCGCGAGCCTGGGCGCCAGGGCGACGGCGGACGAGGTGCTGGCCTGGCTGGCCGACGCCGTCGGGACGAGAGTCGTGGTCGCCTGCTCGATGGCCGACGGCGTCCTCCCCCACCTCGTCTCCCAGCACCTCCCCGGCGTCGACGTCCTCTTCCTCGACACCGGCTATCACTTCGTGGAGACGCGAGTCACCCGCGACGAGGTGGCGCAGCAACTCGACGTCACGGTCGTGGACGTGCTCCCCGATCTGTCCCTGGCCGAGCAGGCCGCCGCCCACGGCCCGGACCTCTTCGCCCGGGATCCGGCGCTGTGCTGCGCCATCCGCAAGATGGACCCACTGGCCAAGGCGCTCGGCCACTACGACGCATGGGTCACCGGAGTCCGCCGCGAGGAGTCCCCCACCCGGACGTCCACCCCGCTCATCTCGTTCGACGAGCGGCACGGCCTCATCAAGGTGAACCCCTTGGCCGCGTGGTCCTTCGACGACCTCATTGCGTATGCCGGGCAGCATGCAGTCCCGCTGAACCTCCTTCTCTCGCAGGGCTATCCCTCCATCGGCTGCGAACCATGCACCCGCCCGGTCGCGCCGGGCGCCGATCCTCGATCCGGCCGGTGGGCCGGGCTCACCAAGACCGAATGCGGGATCCACACATGACTCTGACCATCGACACGCCCACCTCCCTGGCGGTCGCCCAGGCACACCGGCGGCCGGACGCGGAAGCCGGCACACGGCATACACCGCTCTCGCAACTCGACGTGCTGGAAGGCGAGGCGATCCACGTCATCCGTGAGATCGTCGGCGAGTTGGAGCGCCCGGTGCTGCTCTTCAGCGGCGGCAAGGACTCTGTCGTCATGCTGCACCTGGCGGTCAAGGCCTTCTGGCCGGCGCCGATCCCCTTTCCCGTGTTGCACGTCGACACCGGGCACAACTTCCCGGAGGTGCTTGCCTATCGCGATGCGACCGTCGAGCGGCTGGGCCTGCGACTGGTCGTCGAGCGGGTGCAGGACTGGATCGACGACGGTCGCCTGCACGAGCGCGCAGATGGCACCCGCAATCCCCTCCAGACGCAGCCTCTGCTCCACGCGATCACGCAGGGCCGCTTCGACGGGGTCTTCGGCGGCGGGCGACGCGACGAGGAGAAGGCCCGCGCCAAGGAACGCATCGTCAGCCTGCGCGACGACTTCGGCCAATGGGACCCCCGCAACCAGCGACCCGAGTTGTGGCACCTGCTCAACCCGCGCCATCGAGCCGGGCAACACGTGCGTGCCTTCCCACTGTCGAACTGGACCGAGCTCGACATCTGGCGCTACATCGAGCGCGAGAGCATCGAATTGCCGGAGCTCTACTACGCCCACGAACGAGAAGTGTTCTCGCGCAACGGGATGTGGCTGGCTGTGGGGCCATGGTCCCAGCCCCGAGACACGGAGCGAGTCGAGCGACGGACCGTCCGCTATCGCACCGTCGGTGACATGTCCTGCACCGGGGCGATCGAGAGCCCGGCCTCCACGGCGGCAGAAGTTGCCGCCGAAGTCGCCATCTCGACCCTCACCGAACGCGGCGCCACCCGTGCCGACGACCGGATCTCCGAAGCCGCCATGGAAGACCGCAAGAAGGAGGGCTACTTCTAAATGAGCACCACCACACTGAGTCCCACCGGCACCCTGCTCCGCCTGGCCACCGCCGGCTCGGTCGATGACGGCAAGTCCACTCTGGTCGGACGACTCCTCCATGACTCCAAGGCGATCCTCGCCGACCAACTCGAGGCCGTCGAGCGCGTCAGCCGCGACCGCGGTCTCACGGACGTGGACCTGGCACTCCTCACCGACGGCCTGCGCGCCGAACGCGAGCAGGGCATCACCATCGACGTCGCCTATCGCTATTTCGCCACCGACCGGCGTTCGTTCGTCCTCGCCGATTGCCCCGGACACGTGCAATACACGCGAAACACCGTGACCGGCGCGAGCACGGCCGACGTCGTGGTCCTGCTCGTGGACGCTCGCAAGGGAGTGCTCGAGCAGACCCGTCGCCACCTCGCGGTCGCCGCTTTGCTGCGAGTTCCACACGTCATCCTGGCGGTCAACAAGATTGACCTCGTCGAGGATGCGGAGACCACCTTCGCCCACGTGGCGGCAGAGGCTCACGAGGTCGCCCTCGGGCTCGGCCTGGAGGACCTGCGCGCGATCCCGGTGTCGGCCCTGCACGGCGACAACATCGTCGACCGATCCGAACGGACTCCTTGGTATGCCGGCCCAGCGCTCCTCGAACTGCTCGAGACCCTGCCCAGCGCCGACTCCGCAGAAGGGGACCTCCGCCTCCCGGTGCAGGTGGTCATCCGGCCCCAGGGCGCGGTCCTGCCCGGTGCCGATCCGGACTTCCGTGGGTATGCCGGTCGCATCGACTCCGGGTCGCTGAACGTTGGCGACGTGGTGGCGGTCCTCCCCAGCGGCCGACGCAGTACGGTTCGGCGCATCTGGCTCGGAGATCGATCACTCGGGTCGGCCGTGGCAGGGCAGTCGGTGACCGTAGAACTCACGGACGACATCGACATCAGCCGTGGTGACGTCCTCGCCGGTCCGGGCTCCGATGAGGCACGTCGGGTGTTCGCGGCCACCCTCTGCTGGCTCGGCGATCGTCCGCTGCTCCCCGGCGCTCGCGTCCTGGTCAAGCACGGCAGTCGCACGGTGCCGGCGATGGTCCGGGCCATCACCGGGAGGCTTGATCTCGACACCCTCACCCACGAGTCCGCAGATACCTTGGCACTCAATGACATTGGCACGGTCGAGGTCCTGGCCGCGGATGCGCTGCCGGTCCAGCCCTACGGGACCTCCCGACAGGCTGGCGCCTTCCTCGTCCTCGACCCGACC
>DAOLRO010000140.1:0-7358 GCA_035418665.1 Phycicoccus sp. | reverse complement strand
TGCTGTGCTGGATCTGGTCGTGGAGCTCGATGATCGCGTTGAGCAGCATCTCCGGTCGCGGCGGACAGCCGGGGAGATAGATGTCGACCGGGATGATGTGGTCGACCCCTTGCACGATCGCGTAGTTGTTGAACATTCCGCCGGAACTGGCGCAGACGCCCATCGAGATGACCCACTTCGGGTTGGCCATCTGGTCATAGACCTGGCGCACGACGGGAGCCATCTTCTGGCTGACGCGGCCGGCGACGATCATCAGGTCGGCCTGGCGCGGGGTCGCGGCGAAGCGCTCCATGCCGAAGCGGGCGATGTCGTAGTCGGGCGTCCCGACGGCCATCATCTCGATGGCGCAACAGGCCAGACCGAAGGTCGCCGGCCAGATCGAGGCCTTGCGCATGTAGCCCGCGACGTTCTCGAGCGTGGTCAGCACGAAGCCGGCGGGCAGCTTCTCCTCGAGTCCCATTCAGGCCTCCATCGGTGCGGCGAACGAAAGGTGAGTCGCGCTCGCCAAGCGAGCGGACGGCATACGAAGGATTGGTGTCATCTCACTCAGTCCCACTCGAAGCCGCCGCGCTTCCACACGTAGGCGTCGGCGACGAAGAAGGCGTTGAGCAGGAAGAGGACCATCGCGCCGAGCGCGAAGAGGTTCAACTGGTCGAAGGCGACCGCGAACGGGTAGAGGAAGAGCGCCTCGATGTCGAAGATGATGAAGAGCATCGCGGTGAGGAAGTACTTGATCGGGACACGTCCGCCGCCCTCGGCCCGGGGGCTGGGCTGGATGCCGCATTCGTAGGACTCGGCCTTGGCACGGTTGTAGCGCTTGGGCCCGACGACCAGGCTCGTACCCACCGAGAGCAGGGCGAACCCGAAGCCCAGGGCGAGCAGGATCAGGAGCGGGACATAGGGGTTGCTCATCGAGGGCCAACTCCCCTTTCCATCGTCAATTCGCGCCGGAGATCACGCCGGAGCGGTCCAGCCGACATCCTAGAGGGAGTGTGGTGTTCGTCACCCAGTGAAGGGGAGGAAGGCGCAGGGGCGAGTCCGCTCGGTGGGCCGGGAACTCGCGCGCTTGTGAAAGCGTTCACGAACACTCGGCGAGTCTAAGCCTGTCCTGACTCGATGCCCTAGTGAGGCTGACCTAACTTCGGATCAGCCCTTGGTCGCCCGGTGAAGCGCGACGATCCCGGCGCTGAGATTGCGCCATTCCACGTCCTGCCAGCCCGCGCCGCGGACCTTCTCGGCGAGCGCACGCTGGTCCGGCCAGGCCCGGATCGACTCGGCGAGATAGACATAGGACTCGGGGTTGGAACTGACCTTGCGGGCCACCGGCGGGAGTGCGCGCATGAGGTATTCGGTGTAGACCGTGCGGAAGGCCTTGTTGGTCGGAGCGCTGAACTCGCAGATGACGAGCCGTCCGCCCGGGCGCGTCACGCGCGAGAACTCCCTGAGGGCCAGGTCGACGTCGGCCACATTGCGCAGGCCGAAGCTCATCGTCACCGCGTCGAAGGACTCATCGGCGAAGGGCAGACGCATGGCGTCGGCAGCCGTGAAGGCGAGGTCCTCGCGACGGCGCTTGCCGACCTTGAGCATGCCGAGGGAGAAGTCGGCCGGGGCCACGTCGACGCCGTGATCGGCGAAGGGCTCGCTCGAGGTGCCGGTGCCGGCCGCGATGTCGAGGACCCGCTCCCCCGGCCTGGCGTCGACGGCCGCGATCACAGCCTTGCGCCACAGCCGGTCCTGCCCGAGCGAGAGGACGTCATTGGTGATGTCGTACTTCTCCGCGACGTCGTCGAACATCGCGGCGACGTCACGGGGGTCCTTGTCCAGCGAGGCACGACTCATGCCGACCATCTTCTCAGGTCTACGCTGATCCACGATGACCTCCCTGCCCGCCCCGGCGGATGGCGCGACGCGGCACCCGAGCCCGTCGACGAGCAGCAGCCCGCTCGTCACGCGCACCGTCCCCCTCACGCTCGATCGCCTCGAGTCGCTGTTGGCATACCTACCGGCTGGTCCCGCCACGGAGTTGTTCTCGTGGGTTCGACGCGGCGAGGGCATGGTCGGCTGGGGTCGGGCGCTGGAGCAGCGTGTGTCGGGGCCGGATCGTTTCGGCGAGTTGCGGCGCTGGTGGGGCGAGGTCACTGCGGGCGCGATCGAGCGCAACGAAGTGGGCATCCCCGGGACCGGGCCCGTCGCCTTCGGCTCCATTGCGTATGCCGGGAGCTCACCTGCCGGGGCCACTCTCGTCGTCCCGTCGGTCGTCCTGGGCCGCCGCGGTGACCGGGCTTGGCTCACGACCACGGCAGTCGGTGGCGAGTTGCCCTTTGGCGCCGATCCGGTGCTCGGGGCTGAGGCGCTGCCGCCCGAGGCCGTGACCTTTGCCGATGGGGCGGTGTCTCCCGCCCAGTGGGCCGGGGCCGTGGCCGAAGCGGTGCGCCGGATCACTGCTGGAGAACTGGACAAGGTCGTGCTGGCGCGTGACCTCGACGTCCGGTCGGGTGCCGCGCTGGACGTGCGCTGGCTGCTCGGGCGACTGGCTGATCGCTATCACAACACGTGGGTCTTCTCGGTCGACGGGCTCGTGGGCGCGACGCCTGAGATGCTCGTGCGCTCCGAGAAGGGTCTGATCACCTCGCGCGTGTTGGCGGGCACGATTCGCCGCTCGGGCGACGACGAGCACGACCTGGCCCTGGCCGGTTCCTTGGCGCGGTCGAGCAAGGACTTGGAGGAGCACGAATACGCGGTGCGCTCGGTGGCCGACGCTCTGCGCCCCCACTGCTCATCGATGAACGTGCCGGAGACGCCGTTCGTCCTGCACCTGTCCAACGTCATGCACCTGGCCACCGATGTGACCGGGGTGCTCAACGACGGCGCCTCGTCGTTGGCGCTGGCCGAGGCCCTGCACCCGAGTGCTGCCGTGTGCGGCACACCGACAGCGCGCGCCGACGAGGTCATCACCGAACTCGAGGGCATGGACCGCGGGCGCTATGCCGGGCCGGTGGGCTGGATCGACGCCAGCGGGGACGGCGAGTGGGGCATCGCCTTGCGGTGCGGGTCGGTGGATCCCGTCGATCCGTCACGGATGCGGCTCTACGCGGGTTGCGGCATCGTCGCCGGCTCGGACCCCGAGGCCGAGGTGGCCGAGTCCGACGCCAAGCTCATCCCGATGCGCGACGCCCTCACCACCCCCTGACGCTGGCCTTCCTTTGGCCTAGGATGCCAGACGCGCGATCCCTCACGCATCTGGCATCCCTCGGCGATGACCTGCCGGAAAGCTCTGTGGGCGTGGGATGTCAGACGCGCGTTCCCTCACGCATCTGGCATCCCTCACCCGAGGTATCGACCGGACCACCGTCAGGTGAAGGGTGGGCGGTGGTCGAGGCCGATCGAGCGGCGTCCGGCCCAGCGCCAGACCTTGGCCGATCGGTCGCGGTCCTCCTCGGTGACGAGGTTGCCCATCCACCGCAGGGCCAGGGTCATGAGCCAGTCGCTGCGCATCCCCGCCGGTCCGAGGGCCGAGAGCACCTTGGGCACCGTGAATACCCCCGCAAGTCGGCGCGCGACGGAGAAGGCCTCGCCGTAGTGGGCGCTCAAGGTGGCCGGCCAGGTCACGGACAGGTCGGTGTCGAGGAGCTCGGTGAGCAGGCGTCCGGTCTCGAGTCCGTAGTCGATGCCCTCGCCGTTGAGTGGGTTGATGCAGGCCGCGGCGTCACCGATGAGGGCCCAGTTCGGGCCAGCGACGTTGCTGACGGCGCCACCCATCGGCAGGAGCGCACTGGTCGGGATCCGCGCCTCCCCGGTCAGTCCGAAGTCGCGACGACGCTCGTCGGTGTAGTGGGCCATGAGCGGCTTGATCGCGACGTCCGCGGGACGCTTGGTGGTCGCGAGTGAGCCCACGCCGACGTTGACCTGCCCCCCGCCGAGCGGAAAGATCCAGCCGTAGCCTGAGAGCACTTCCCCTTCAGGAGAACGCAATTCGAGGTGGCTGCTGATCCACGGGTCATCGGCCATGGTGGAGTCGACGTAGCAACGGCCGGCCACGGCATACACGGTGTCCTTGTGCCACACCCGGCCCAAGACCTTGCCCAGACCGCTGCGGACGCCGTCAGCGACGACCAGCCGCTCGCACTCGATCTCAAAGGTCTCGCTACCTCGCTGGAAGGTGACGCCCTTGACCCGTCCACCCTCGAGTCGGGCGTCGATCGCCTTGGCTCCCTCGACCCCGATCGCACCGTCGTCGAGGGCGACCTGCCGGATGCGGGCATCGAGCTCGGTGCGCGGCGCTGCGGAGCCCCAGTCCGGGAGGCTGCCGCCAGGCCAGGGCAGCATCAGGGTCTGCCCGAAGCCGTGCGCCCTCAGGCCCCGGTTGACCGTCCGGGCCCGCAGCCAGGGCTCGAGACCGAGGCGCTGGAGTTCACCGATAGCTCGCGGTGTGAGGCCGTCGCCGCAGGTCTTGTCGCGTGGGAAGACAGCCGCGTCCGCAAGGACCACGTCTCGTCCTGCGCGGGCTGCCCACGCTGCGGCGGCTGATCCGGCGGGTCCCGCTCCGACGACGAGGACATCCGTGCGTTGCGGGGTCGAAGTCACTCGCGCATTCTCGCAACCGCTGGCCGCTCCTCCGAAATCGGCGCTCAGCCCGCCAGCGCTGCAGCAGCCAACGCGCGCAGGCGGGCACGCTCGGCGCGGTGGGTGGTCCGATCGACCGTCACCTCGACGACCCGTATGCCGTCGGGGCGAGTGGCGATGGCCGCTCGCAGTTCCGCTGCGGTGTCGACTCGTTGATGGCGTATGCCGTGCGCCCGGCAGAGTGCCGAGAGGTCCGTCCCCGTGGGGGTGCCGAAGAGTCGCTCGAAGTCGCTGGACCGCTCCGGCTCGCCCGGCTCCAGAGTGGTGAAGATGCCGCCCCCGTCGTCATTGGCAACGACGATCGTGAGATCCGGCCTGGCCTCGTCGGGCCCGATGAGCAGACCGTTGGTGTCGTGGAGGAAGGTCAGGTCCCCCATGAGCGCATATGTCGCACCGGGTGCCGCATGCCCTGCGCGCTCGTCCCCAACACCCGCGTCAGCACCCGCATCAGCACTCGCATCACCACCCGCGGCGGCATCCGCGCTGAGGGCCAGTCCGATTGCGGTGGAGACGCACCCATCGATCCCGGCGAGGCCTCGGCTGGCCACCACGACGGCGTCACGGGTGAAGGTGGCTGCGACATCGAGGTCGCGCGGTGAGTTCGATGACCCGAGGAAGAGGGTCGAGCCATCGGGCAGCGCATCGGCGACAACTCGAGCAATCGCGGGACCTGTGGGCCACACGGGCGGAGCCGAATCGACGGCGTCGCCGACGGCATGTCCTGCCTCGAGCCATGTCTCCAGCCACCGCTCACGGTCCCTGTCCACGCCGCCGACAGACAACCGGGCGAGTTCGGCGAGCGGCACCCGCCGGGTCGGGCGGCCCGGGACATCGAACTCGAGCCCGGTGTCGACGACGGCGAGTTCTGCCGCCGACTGGCGGATCAGGGCGCTGAAGGCTCGGGACAACGTGGGCCGTCCGGCGACGACAACCGCCTCTGGGAGATGGCCGTCGACGAAGGAGGCGACGCCCGCCACCAGCACGCCATGACGCACCGCGCCAGGTCGCGGATGCGGTCCGAAGGGTTCGGCGAGCACCGGCAGTCGGTGCTCCGCAGCCCAGTCGAGCACTCGTCGCGCGTCGTCTGGGGTCGGCATGTCCCCGAGCACCACCAGCGACCGCCCCGGCAGCTCGGCGACCTCCCCAGTCGAGTGAGAGCAAACGGCAGCTTTCTGGTCCGAAACCTGCCGTTTGCTCTCACTCGACTTGCTCTCACTCGACTGGGAGGGGTCGTCGTCGAGGTCGGGGACGAGAGGTTCGCGGAACTGGACATTGAGGTGCACTGGTCCCGGCACATGACGAGAGTGCCGTGCTGCCCCGGGCACACGCGTCGGACTTTGCCCCACAGGGTCCATGACGGTGTCGGGAGGCAAAGTCCCGTCGCCCAACTCTCCTCGGGCAGCACCGACCGCGTCCCACGCGAGCCCGACGAGGTCCATCGACGGAGCGCCCGGAGCGATATCGGCTTCGTCCCGGCACACCCCACCGAAGATGCCGGGCTGGACGGTGGTCTGATTCGCGCCTGTGCCTCGCAGCTCCGCGGGACGATCGCAGGACAACACGATCAGCGGGACCAGCGCATGATGCGCCTCCAGCACCGCAGGGTGCAGGTTGGCCACGGCCGTCCCGGAGGTGGTGATGACGACCGCTGGTCGACGGGACACCTTGGCCAGCCCGAGAGCCAAGAAGCCCGCCGAGCGCTCGTCGACCCGGACGTGCAGGCGAAGGTGACCGGCACGCTCGGCGGCGGCAACGGCATACGCCATCGGTGAGGACCGCGACCCCGGGCAGAGGACGACCTCACGCACCCCGGCGGCGACCAACGCCTCCACGAGGGTGCGGGCCATCTCGGTGGACGACGTCACGAACGAGGATTGTGCCACTCACGCGTGAGCGTGAAGTCGTGCACGACGGCCGTTCGGCCCGAGCCGCGCACGAAGGGTTCGACCACCTCCTCCCATTCCTCCTGCCGCGCCGACTCCGCCGCGTCGGACACGACGCGCTGCGCCGACTCGGTGTAGAGGCTGCCGGCATGGGTCTTCGAGGCGAGCCCGCCCGTCCGGGACACGTCCGGAGAAACGCGGACGGTGTGCCAGTTCTCTCGAGGCGGATTGGGCCGCCCATCCAGGCGCGGCACCGGGTCGTGTGGATGCTCCAAGGCGACGACGGAGACGGACTGTGGCACCGGCATGCCCGCGATCGGGGACCCCGCCGTGACCACGCCGACGACATTGCGGCCGTTGCGGAAACTCGGGTCGGACGCGAGCGCCGCGGCGAGGATGCCGCCCAGACTGTGGCCGGAGAGGAGCACCGGCTCGCGGGAGGTGTCACGCCCGGTCGAGCGTTGCGCCTGGAGCAGGGCGAGATGCACGCCGACGGCAGCCAGGGTCGAGTCACCAGCCACGGACCGGACGTCGGTGGTGACGTCGAAGACGTTGTCACCGGCTCGCGGTGACCATTCCTGAGTGCCCGAGACGTGCACGATCCAGGCACTCGACCCATCGGCACGGACGACCTCGCTCACCCGAACCAAGCCGGGTGTCTGCTCCACGTCGACGTCGGTGGCGATCAGGTCCGCCAAGGACGTCGGCGGCGGCACGGTGCGTGGCGGAGCACTGGTCAGGCCCACCATGTCCTCGGGACCTTCACGGAGCAGGTCGACCCGACCACCGAGATTGAGGATCCGTCTCAATGCGAAGCGATTGCCTACCTCGGCCACCCGCTCCAACACGTCG
>DAOLRO010000139.1:3234-7375 GCA_035418665.1 Phycicoccus sp. | reverse complement strand
TGCCCGCGGCATACATCCGCTCCTCGACGTCCACGGTCAGCGGGAAGAAGTCGAAACCCTCGCGCGGGTGCTTCCCGGCGGTGGTGGTGGACAGCAACATGGTGTCGCCGTCGAGGTAGGCGGCGACGGCGCCGCCGGCCTGCTTGGCCAGTCGCCCGGTCTCGAACCGGACCGTGCGGGTGCCGAACGAGCCATTGTCGATGGTCGCTTCGGCGAAGGTGATTTCGGGGCCCTCCATGGGGTCCCTCCTTTTCTCTCTTGTATGCCGTGTGCATCGTCGTTGTGCCACGGTTGCCAACTGGTGGTGCTGGGTTGTGCTGGTGGTGCGGTGGTGCTGGTGGTGATGTGTCCGGGCGGGCTGGGCGGGTGGCTCAGACCCCCGGACATGCCGAAGAGCGGCCCTCGTGGAGAGGACCGCTCAACGGAAGCTTGAGATCAACGACGCAGGCCGAGGCGCTTGATCAGCGAGCGGTAGCGCTCGATGTCGACGCTCTCCAGGTAACGCAGGAGGCGGCGGCGACGGCCGACGAGGAGCAGCAGGCCACGACGGCTGTGGTGGTCATGCTTGTGCGTCCGGCTGTGCTCTGTGAGGTCCTTGATGCGCTGCGTGAGCAGCGCGATCTGCACCTCGGGGGAACCGGTGTCGCCCTCGACAGTGGCGTACTCGGTCATGATCTGCTTCTTGACGTCAGTGGTCAGGGGCATGCGACGGTTCTCCTTAGTGGTTTCGCTGCGCGGCGCATCCGGGCTTGTCCACCGGTGCTCTCTTGGTCCGCGGCCGAATTCACGGCATCTCCAAGGGTACGGGACCACACGGCATACCCCCTAATCGACCGAGGGAGGGTCAGTGAGGGCGCTCGGTCATAGGATGAGAGGCAGGTCACACCCCACCCGACAAGGAGGTCGCCCACCGTGCCACGCGTTCCGTCTGCCGGACCCAAGGAAGCCCCAGCACTCAGTGCTCGAGGTCTGGAGGTGGAACGCATCGCGATCGCCGGTCGGGACGCGCGTGGTCCACTGCTCCCGATCCTGCATGCCGTGGTGGCGGAGTTCGGGTGGATCGCGGACGAGGACATCCCCGTGATTGCCCGTGTGCTCAACCTCAGCCGGGCCGATGTCCATGGCGTGGTCACCTTCTATCACGACTTCCGGCGCACCCCACCGCCGACGCATCGCGTGCAGGTCTGCCGCGGCGAGGCCTGCCAATCGGTCGGTGCCGAAGGCCTGTACGCCGCGGCGCAGGACCGCTTCGGGCCCACGTCGGACGTCGAGATCGCAGAGATCTTCTGCCTCGGCAATTGTGCCCTCGGCCCTTCGGCCTTTGTGGACGGTCGGCTCGTCGGCCGGCTGGACATCGAGGGTCTCACCGCTGCGATCGCGGCCGCAGGGAGTGCCTCGTGACCACCGTGTGGGTGCCCTGCGACGCTGCGGCCATCGCCGTCGGCGCCGATGACGTCGCCGAGGCGCTGCGCGCCGCCGGAGCCACCGTCCGGCGCAACGGTTCGCGCGGGATGCTCTGGCTGGAGCCGCTGGTGGAGGTCGAGACCGAGGAGGGGCGGATCGGGTATGCCGGGTGCTCACCTTCCGATGTCGCGTCCGTTCTCGACGGGTCGGCCGAGTCACTCGGCATCGTCGACGAGCTCCCCTGGTTGGCGCGCCAGCAGCGAGTGACCTTCGCCCGAGTCGGCCTCATCGAGCCCACCGACATCACGGCATACCAATCTCACGGCGGCCTCGCCGGACTGCGCCGCGCCCTCACGCTCAACCCCGCCGAGGTCGTCGCCGAGGTGACCACGTCCGGCCTGCGCGGTCGCGGCGGTGCCGGCTTCCCGACCGGTATCAAGTGGGAAACCGTCCGCACCACCGAGGCGTCGACGAAGTTCGTGTGCTGCAACGCCGACGAGGGCGACTCCGGCACCTTTGCCGACCGCATGCTCATGGAGGGCGACCCGTTCAGCCTGATCGAAGGCATGGTCATCGCGGCCTACGCCGTGGGCGCTCGTGAGGGCTACATCTACTGTCGCAGCGAATACCCGCAGGCGATCACCACGCTGCGCCGGGCCATCGACATCTCCTATGCCCACGGCCTCCTTGGGGAGTCGGTCCTGGGGAGTGGGCATGCCTTCGATCTCGACGTGCGCGTCGGCGCGGGCGCCTACATCTGCGGCGAGGAGACCTCGATGCTCGAGTCCCTCGAGGGCAAGCGCGGAGAGGTCAGGGCCAAGCCGCCCATCCCCGCGCTCGAGGGTTTCCTCGGAGCGCCGACCATCGTCAACAACGTCATCTCGCTCGGCTCCGTCCCGATGATCCTCGCCGACGGCGGCGCTGCCTATGCCGCTCTCGGCACGGGTCGTTCCCGCGGCACGTCCGTCTTCCAGTTGGCCGGGAACGTCAAGCAGGGGGGCATCGTCGAGACGGCCTTCGGCATCTCCTTGGGCGAGCTGGTCGAGGGCTTCGGCGGCGGGACCCGCTCTGGCCGACCGGTCAAAGCCGTCCAGGTCGGGGGACCGCTCGGGGCCTATCTGGCTCCCGAGCAGTTCGACCTCCCTCTCGACTACGAGGCCTTCGCCGCGGCCGGAGCCATGGTCGGTCACGGCGGGGTGGTCGTGTGGGACGACACCATGGACGCGGCCGCCATGGCGCGCTTCGCCATGGAGTTCTGCGCGATCGAGTCCTGTGGCAAGTGCACCCCCTGCCGCATCGGCTCGACCCGGGGAGTCGAGGTCATCGACCGGATCCGCGACGGGGACGAGACCACCCGGCATACCAATCTCGTTCTCCTCCAAGATCTCTGCACCACGATGGAGAAGGGTTCCCTGTGCGCGCTGGGAGGACTCACTCCCCTGCCGGTGCGCAGTGCACTGGCCCTCTTCCCCCAGGACTTCGGCGTCGCTGCCGCCAGTGACAGGAGCACCTCATGACTCTCATCATCGAACCCGACTTCGGGACGCCCGCCGTCACGCCCTCGGGCGACGCGGCCTCTGACGCCACGGTGACCATCGACGGTCATCAGGTCACCGTCCCCGTGGGGACCTCAGTCCTCCGGGCAGCCAAAGAGGCGGGGATCGACATCCCCAAACTCTGCGCGACGGACTCGCTCAAGGCGTTCGGGTCCTGCCGCCTCTGCGTCGTCGAGATCGAGGGCGCCAAAGGGACCCCGGCGTCCTGCACCTCGTTGTGCTCCGACGGCATGGTGGTCTCGACCCGTTCCGATGCCGTTGACCAGGTGCGCAAGGGTGTGATGGAGCTCTACCTCTCCGATCACCCCACCGACTGCCCGGGATGCGCGCGGGGCAACTGCGAGATCCAGTCCGCCGCCGCGACGGTCGGCGTGGCGGAGGTCCGCTACGGCCTGGGCGGCAAGAGCCACGTCGAGGAGCAGGCCGACGAGTCCAACCCCTACTTCACCTACGACCCGTCCGCCTGCATCGTGTGTTCACGCTGCGTGCGTGCCTGCAACGACATCCAGGGCACCTTCGCCCTGACCATCGACGGACGCGGCTTCGACTCACGGATCACGCCGGGCGGCACCGACTTCCTCTCATCGGAATGCGTGTCCTGTGGCGCCTGTGTGCAGGCCTGCCCGACCGACGCGCTCACCGAGAAGTCGATCGTCTCCCTCGGCATGCCCACCCGCACCGTGATCACGACCTGCGCCTACTGCGGCGTCGGCTGCAACTTCAAGGCCGAGGTCAAGGACGAGCTCGGTGCCGGGGGCACGGTCACCTCCACGGTCGTCCGGATGATGCCGTGGAAGGACGGGAAGGCCAACGAGGGCCACTCCTGCGTCAAGGGCCGCTTCGCCTACGGCTACGCCAACCATGACGACCGGCAGCTCGAGCCGATGGTGCGCGACACGATCGACGACGAGTGGCGCGTGGTGTCGTGGGATGAGGCCATCGCCAAGGTCGCTGAGGGCTTCACAGCCATCCAGGCCGAGCACGGTGTGGGTGCCATCGGCGGCATCTCGTCCTCGCGCTGCACCGACGAGGAGGTCTATGTCGTCCAGAAGATGGTGCGCGCAGCATTCCGCAACAACAACGTCGACACGTGCGCACGGGTGTGCCACTCCCCCACGGGTTATGGGCTGAGCCAGACCTTCGGGACGAGCGCCGGCACCCAGAACTTCGCCTCCGTCGAG
>DAOLRO010000139.1:0-3134 GCA_035418665.1 Phycicoccus sp. | reverse complement strand
GAGGCGGTCGAGGAGGAGATCGGCGTCCCGGCGGACGACCTGCGGGCAGCCGCCCGAATGTATGCCGCGGGGCCGAACTCGGCGATCTACTACGGCTTGGGGGTCACCGAGCACTCGCAGGGGTCGACCATGGTCATGGGCCTGGCCAATCTGGCCATGCTCTGCGGCATGCTCGGGCGCGAAGGCGTGGGCATCAACCCACTGCGTGGCCAGAACAACGTCCAGGGATCCTGCGACATGGGGTCCTTCCCCCACGAGTTCCCCGGCTACCGACACGTGTCGATCGACGCAGTCCGCGGCATCTACGAGGACCTGTGGGGACTCCCGTTGGACCCGCGACCCGGCCTGCGCATCCCCAACATGTTCGACTCGGCCATCGCCGGCTCCTTCCGCGGCCTTTACGTGCAGGGTGAGGACATCGCCCAGTCCGACCCCAACCTCAATCACGTCCGGGCCGCCCTGACGGCGATGGATCTCGTCGTCGTCCAGGATCTCTTCCTCAACGAGACGGCGAGGTTCGCGCACGTCTTCCTGCCCGGCACGACCTTCCTCGAGAAGGATGGCACCTTCATCAATGCCGAGCGCCGGATCAACCGCGTGCGGCCGGTCATGCCGAGCCGGGTCGGCAAGGACGAGTGGCAGGTGGTCTGCGAGATCGCGCGGGCCATGGGCTACGACATGTCCTATGACCACCCGAGCCAGATCATGGACGAGATCGCAGCGACGACACCGACCTTCGCCGGGGTCTCCTTCGATCGGCTCGACGCCGAGGGTTCGCTGCAGTGGCCGGTCAATGATGCGGCGCCCAACGGCACCCCGACGATGCACATCGGCGAGTTCGTGCGCGGGAAGGGTCGTCTCATCCCGACGCAATACGTGCCGACGACCGAACGCGCCAACCGTCGATTCCCGCTGCTGCTCACCACCGGTCGGATCCTCTCCCAGTACAACGTGGGTGCCCAGACCCGGCGCACGGACAACACGGCCTGGCACCCTCAGGATCTGCTGGAGATCCACCCCAGCGACGCCGAGTTGCGGGGCATCACCTCCGGTGACGTCGTCGAGTTGACGTCGCGGGTGGGCACCACCCGGATGACCGCCGTCGTGCTCGACCGGATGCAGCCAGGTGTCGTCTACACGACCTTCCACCACCCCGAGAGCGGAGCCAACGTCATCACGACCGAGAACTCCGACTGGGCGACGAACTGCCCGGAATACAAAGTGACCGCCGTGGAGGTGACCGTCGTCACCGAGGCCGCCAGGGCGGAGCACGCTCGGGACGCCGGTCTCGGGGCTGACTCCGAGACGGTGGGAGCCACGTCATGACCGGTGCCACCATGCCCGGCGGCAAGGCCATCCCGGCGGAGCCGCACCCGCCCGTCGCCCTCCGGCTGGGCGGCGACATCGTCCGTCAATTCGAGCACTGGCCCGACCAGGACGCCGCCGCCGAGGAGATCGCCACCCACATCAAGAAGTTCTGGGAGCCACGCATGCGTCATGAGCTGATGGCGCATGTGCGGCTCGGCGACACCGCAATGCCACGCCTCCTCGCAATGGCTGCAGCCCATCTCGTCGATGGCGATTACGACCACGTGGAGGCCCAGACACCCTCCGGCGGTTGACCTTTGGGCGCGTGCCCGGCTCACCAGAGCAGGCGCAACCCCGGGAGAGTCCGGAAGGCCGGGTCCTTGGTCACCAAGGTCAGCCCCTCGAGAATCGCCTGCGCAGCCAGCAGGCGGTCGAAGGGATCACGGTGATCCCATTCGAGGTCTCCGGCCAACTGTCCGTGGGCAGAAGTGATGTCCAACTCCCGCAGCCCCAGCCGTCTCACATGGCTGGCGTAGCCACCGGAGAGGACTTCCCCTCCGGGGAGTTTCCCGAGACGGTTCTTGAGGGCCAATTCGAACGACGTGACTGCCGAGACCATGACCACCGCTGATGTCGAGATCGCCTCTCGCGCAGGGTCACTGAGCGCACTCGGTTCAGCCACCGCCCAGATGAAGGCATGGGTGTCGACCAGCAGCGTCACAGTGGCGTCTCCCACTGCGCGAGCTCCTCCTCGGACAGGGGCTCGAAGAAGACATCCTCGGGGAGGCTGATCTCGAGAAAGCCCAACTCACGACGGGGTCGACTCATCGGCACGAGCTTGGCGATCTCGATGTCACCGCGAGCAATGATGATCTCTTCGCCGGCCTCGACGGCGGCCAGGAGCGCGGACAGGTGCGTCTTGGCGTATTGCACCTTCACGGTGGACATGAAACCAGACTAGGTTGGTCGACTTGGTTGGTCAACTGCCCGCAGGCTCAGAAGGTGGAGTGGGCGAGGCGACCGGCCACCAGGGTGGCCGCGACCGGCATACGACGCAGGTATGCCGCCTGCTCGCCGCTGCCCTCGGCGTCACCGAACGCTCGCAGCGGGTCGGCATCGAGCAGGACCACGTCGCCGCGGCTCCCCTCCCGCACGGTGCCCTGGCCGTCGGTGGATGCGGCCAACGCCTCAGCCCCCGTGATCGCTTGCTCCGGGTGCCACGCAGGCCGATCGTCGCCCGACCGGTGGACGGCGGCAGCCATCGCGAGCCATGGATCCAGCGGTGCGACGGGCGCGTCGGACCCCATGGCCAGCGTGACGCCGGCATCGACCATGGAGCGAAGGGCGAAGAGCCGGTCAGTGCGATCGCCCCACCACTGCTCGGACACATCGCGGTCGTCGAGGGCGTGTGCGGGCTGGACGCTCGCGGTGATCCCGGCGCGCGCCAGCCGTGGCACGTCGTCCCAACGGACCAGTTGGGCGTGTTCCATCGATCCGCTCTGCCCACTCGCCTCGAAGGCGTCGAGGGTCGCGGCCACCGCCTGATCCCCGATCGCGTGGATGGCGGCCGTGAGCCCGATCTCCTTGGCCCGCAGCATGATTCGCGTCAGTTCGTCGACCGGGAGGTTTGGCATGCCGCAGGGATGCTCGAGATGCCCGCCGCCGACATAGGGATCACAGCACCACGCGGTGAGGGTGTTGAGGCTGCCGTCGCTGATCACCTTGAGCGGGCCCATCGTGACGAGATCGTGCCCGGGCACGAGGGGGTCCCCGGTGCGCAGGCCCAGCTCGGCGACCTGCTCCAGGTCGTCGGCATAGGTCGCCGC
>DAOLRO010000138.1:0-7406 GCA_035418665.1 Phycicoccus sp. | reverse complement strand
AGGCGTTGCCGATGCCGGCGAGGTTGGCCTGGTTGCGGAGCAGGCCCTTGAGTTGCGTGCGATTGCCGATGACGAGTTCGGTGAAGTCGGCCAGGGAGTAGCCCTCGGACATGGGGTCGGGACCGAGGGCGGCGATGCCCGGGACCTGCACGGGGTCATTGACGATGTAGGCGGCCAAGCTCTTCTTGGTGCCGGCCTCGGTCAGGTCGAAGCCGGAGTCGTCGGAGAAGCGCACCCTCAACGCGATCGGTGACTTGCCCGGGCGCAGCATGGCCGTCGGTGCTTGCTCCGACCAGCGCAGCCATCCTGCGCGCGCGAGGTGGAAGACCAAATGCGTTCCGCCGCAATCGAGATCGAGGAACTTGCCATGCCGGGTCACCGCGGTGACCGGGGCACCGACGAGCGCTTGGGGCGGCGGATTGAAGGTCTTGAGCACCGAGATCGAGCCGAGCTCGACTCCCGTGATCGCGATGCCCCCACCCTCGTCGACGAGCCGCTCGGCGAGGAAGTCCACCAGCGCTTGGACCTCGGGCAGCTCAGGCATGGCCCAATCCTTCCGCACCGGCATCGCCGCCGTCGTCCTCGGAGTCCTCGGAGTCCTCGGCGTCCTCGAACTCCGGCAGCGGCACCTGCGGTGGTTCGTCGAGTCCGAGGATGGGCCCGAGCGCGCGACCCAACGCATAGCCGTCCGGCGCGCGCACCACGGGGACGGTCAGGTCCTCGGTCGGCGCTGGCACGAGTTCGTCGTTGGCGACGGGCAGGCCGTGCGAGAGCACCTGCTCACCCACGCTGAGTTGGCGAATCGCGATGGCCCGCACCGCCTCGGGACGGGTCGAGGCGAACTCGGCATACACCTTGGGGTCGTGCTGTCCGTCATCACCGATGAGGAGCCACTGGATGTGCGGGAAGTCTCGGGACAGACGACGCAAACTGCTTCGCTTGTGTTGCTGGCCGCTGCGGAACCAGCCGGTGTTGGTCGGGCCCCAGTCCGTGAGCAGCATCGGCCCGGTCGGGAAACCATGCCTGGTCAGGAAGCGCTGGAGGTTGGGCGCGATGTTCCACGAACCCGTGGAGAGATAGACAAAAGGTATGCCGGGGTGCCGGTCCGCGATCCGACGATAGAGGGTGGCCATGCCGGGCACGGCCTGGCGAGTGCCCTCCTCGCGGACGAAGGTGTTCCACGCAGCGATCATTGGTCGAGGGAGCATCGTCGAAATGACCGTGTCGTCGATGTCGCTGATGACTCCGAAGCGCTGGGTGGTGCCGATGATGAGCACCTCGGCATGGGCATCCTCGGCACCGGGTGACGAGAGCAGGACCTGGCGGCGCCCCACCGAGAAGCCGTGGCCGCGGATCGTGACGTCGATCAAGCCGCTTCCGTCGGTGGTCGTGTCGACGACTCGGTCCGGCAGGGTGATCCGGACCGGTGCATGCATGGCCGGGGCGCCGATGAAGTCACGCCACCACCGCGCCTCTGTCGCCGGGTCCCGATGCAGCGGAGGTGGCGACCCGACGGTGTGGTCGATGGCTCCATCACCTCCGCCCGGTGCGACCGCCGCTCGGCTCATGACAACCCGGCCCATGACGCGCACTGACACAGGGCTGCCGTAGCCGACGTGCGGGACGATGCGTGTCCCCCACCCACGGTCGCGAAGCACGCCCGACACACGCCTGTTCCAGGCGTCGTGCACGATGGCAGCGACATGAGGGCGGGCCATGAGTTTCAGACTAGGGGACACTGTTCCCGTGGACACGGCACAGTCGAGTGAGCAGACGCGCACCCAGGTCGCCGAGCCGCTGGTCATCGAGGTCTTCGGGGTGCGGTGGGCACTGACCTTCCACGGCCTCGAGGCCGCCGTGGTCGGCACCCTTCACCACCTGTGGTCGCGCGCGGCCGTGAGGGATGACCGAGTCGATGCGCCCGCTGCGCGACCCCTCGCCGTGGTCACCTCCTTGGAGGACCATCCGGCCCAGGCCGACGGGGAAGCACCCATCGTCGTCGGCCACGAGGCCGATGACATCCCCTACACGATCTCTCGAGCCGTGACCCTCCGCAGCATCACCCGCCGCCGGGGAGAGGCCCTCATGCTGCATGCCGTCGGGGTCTGTGGCCCGGACGGCGCGACGGTCGTGCTCGTCGCGCCCTCCGGCACCGGGAAGACCACGGCCGCCAATGCCCTGGGCAAGGAACTCGGCTATGTGTCGGACGAGACGATCGTCGTCGAGGACGATGGCCGGATCAGCCCCTACGCCAAGCCCCTGTCGATCATCAGCGACCCCGACCGGAGATATCGCAAGCAGGAGCACTCACCCGACGACCTCGGCCTGCTCCAGCCAACGCCCGAGGCGCCACCGCATCTCGCCGCGATGGTCGTCCTGCGCCGCGACACGGCTGCCACCACACCGGAATTCACCAGCGAGGGGCTGATCGACGCCGTCCTCATGGTGATCCCCGAGACGTCCGCACTCCCCGCGATGGTCGATCCCCTCGACCGCCTGTGCCGCGCCCTGACACAACGCGGCGGGCCCTACAAACTGCGCTATGCCGAGATCGGGGACTGTGTCGACCTCGTGCGCGCCCTGACCGAAGCCGATGAGGAGCGTGACGCCGGGGCCCCGACTTGGGAGCATCATCCAGGCGCGGACCGCGAGGATCCGGTCCTGGGCCCCGAAGACACCGACAACGCCGATGGCGCCACCAACCCCACCAATGTGGAGTGGACCTCGACGCTGACTCGTCGCAGTTGGACCGACTGCATCGTCTCGGGTGGCGAGTCAATCCTCCTCCACGAGGGAATACCCATGCGACTGAGCCCACTCGGCACCCTGCTCTGGTTGCACGCCGACCGACCCACGGCCCTCGAAGCACTGCACGATCGGGTCATCGAGGAGATCGGTGACCACCCCCGAGCCCACGGGCTGGTCCTCGAGGCAGCGCAGCTCCTCGTCGATGCCAAGATCCTCGCCGTCGTCACACCCGAGCCATGACCTCCGGCGAGGGGGGTGACCCGGCAACGGGCCTGACCCTCACCGATCTCGTCACTGTCACCGATCGACTGCGCGGCACCACCTCCCGACGGGACAAGGTTGCCGATCTGGCGGAACTCCTCAGGCGGACCTCGCCCGCGGAGGCAGCGGCCGTGGTGGGGCTCCTGCTCGGCCGCATTCGTCAGGGGCGCATCGGCCTCGGCTGGCGCACTCTGGAGTCAGCTCTCACCGTGGCACCACCGGCCACCGACGCCATCCTCACGGTCGGTGACGTCGACGAGGCCCTCGAGACGATCGCCGACCTCACGGGGCCGGGCTCGAGCACCGCCCGCCAAGCGGCTGTGGCGGAGTTGCTCGGTCGGGCGACACCAGCCGAGCGTGACTTCCTCGGGCAGGCACTGCTCGGGGACGTCCGCACCGGCGCCCTCGACGGAGTCCTCACAGACGCACTCGCAAAAGCCATCGGCCGGCCCCTGGCAGTTGTCCGCCGTGCCGTGATGCTCATCGGTGATCTCGGCATGACCGCCACTCTCGCGCTCGCCGATCCGGACTCGATCGAGGGCGTGGCCCTGCGGGTCGGTGTGCCCGTCCAGCCGATGCTCGCGTCGACGGCACCCGATGTCGCAGCGGCCCTGTCGATCACCGGCCCAGCGAGTGTGGAGCACAAACTCGACGGCGCCCGCATCCAGGTGCACCGGCGGGGCGAGAAGGTCTCCGTCCACACCCGCAGCCTCGCCGACATCACCGACCGCGTGCCCGAGATCGCTGACTTCGCGCGCGGGCTCGACGCCGACCAGTTCATCCTCGACGGCGAAACCCTGATGCTCGACGAGGCAGGAACCCCACGCCCGTTCCAGGAGACGATGAGCCGCTTCGGTTCGGGCGAGGAGGCGAGCACGACACGGGTCCTCGCTCCCCGCTTCTTCGACCTGCTCGCTCTGGGACACGAGGACATCACCGGCCTCCGCCTCATCGAGCGACGCGAGCGGTTGGCGGCGCTGGTCGGCCCGGACCACCTCATCCCCGGGGAGCTCACCGATGACCCCGACGTCGCCCAGCGCGTCCTCGACGAGGCCTTGGCCCTCGGTCACGAGGGGGTCCTCGTCAAAGGTGCGGACACGGCATACACCGCCGGTCGCCGGGGGAAGCAATGGGTGAAGGTCAAACCGGTCCACACCTACGACCTGGTCGTCCTCGCCGCCGAGTGGGGCTACGGGCGACGCACCGGCTGGCTCTCGAATCTCCATCTGGGCGCTCGCGATCCCGACGGCCGGTTCGGGCCGCCGGGCGGCTTCGTCATGGTCGGCAAGACGTTCAAGGGACTCACCGATGCCCTCTTGCGGTGGCAGACGGAGACCTTCCCCTCGTATGCCGTGCGCGAGTCACCCGGCGTGGTGTGGCTGCGACCGGAACTCGTCGTCGAGATCGCCATCGACGGCGTGCAGCGCTCGACCCGCTATCCGGGCGGGCTGGCTCTGCGCTTCGCTCGCGTCAAGGCCTATCGACCGGACAAGGCCGCTGGCGAGGCCGACACGATCGATGCCCTCCGTGAACGACTGATCTAGGCAGAGGGCCGGTCGGTGCCGGCAGCCGCGCCATCCGACGTCGGCAACTCGACGGTCCGGTCACCTGACCGGTCCATTGACCGGTGGGCTGACGGAGCCTCCGCAGCATCGGTCGGCGCATAGTCGGCCGAACGATCCGCGTAGAAGTGTTCGTCAGCCGCGACGGCCAAGCGGCGGTTGAGGTCACCTCGGTGGCTGATCGTGGCTCGTTCGTTGCGCGCACGGACCAAGGAGGCGAACTCCGCGAGACGCGCCCGACGGGCTGACTCGCGCTCGTAGTTGTTGCCCTTGGCGAGGTACTTCGTGAGCACGGCACCCATTTCGAGGCAGAAGAAGACCGCGACGATGACGAGATAGCGGAAGAGGAGGACCGGGTCCTCCTTCATGGCCGACAAGAGCGCCTGCTCCCGAGCAAGGAAGCCGTTGTTGGCCGCCGAGTTGACCGCCGCGCCCTTCGCCTCGTTGTTCTTGAGCCCGTTGAGGTGCGCGATCTCGGCATTCGCCGTGTTGATCTTCGCCGTCTCGGCGGCGATCAGTGCCGGAGCTGCGGCACGCGCGGCGTCGGCCGAGGCAAGGTACTCCCGGCACTGGGAGCCGCAACCGAGTTCGCCGGTCGCCCCGGTGCCGGCGCGTTCGGCCTCGGCCTTCTTCACGAGGTCGTCCGCTTGGCGGCTGATCTCGTCGATGCGCTGCGTCGCCGTGTCGAGGATGGCTTCCTGGGCCGCGATCTGACCCTCGTAATTGCGTTCACTGACGTCGCGCTGCGACTGCACCACCCGCTGGTCGCGCTCCACCATGGCGGCATCGACGTCCTTGCCGAAGAGGAAGAGGTTGGCCGGCTCCCCGACGGCGAGCGCGAACAGGATGGCCAGAATGACCCGCAACCGACGCGCCCACTTGACCTTGTTGTCCTCGAGCAGGGGTTGGGCGTCGGCCTCGGCCTTCTCGACGTCGTCGAGTTGGGCCGGGACGTAGCCGATGAGCCCCCGGTCGATGCTCAGGTTGACGGCGATGAGGATCGTGCCGATCACCGCGGCGGCAGCGATGGCGACCCAGAGCCGGTCCACGGCCATCTGCGCGAAGGCGAAGACACCGATGAAGGCGTAGACCGTGTAGCCCCCGAGGATCACGCCGGCGGCGGTGTAGAGGACGCGTTCGCCGCGCACCTGCACGCGCGTGGAGTCGACTCCCGCAAAGTGCATCCAGCGGTTGTAGGGGTATTCGCCATCGGGCCCGTCCGCCAACCGCATCGTGGGCACGCGGCGGATGGCAAAACCACGGCGGCTCAGCGTTGAGGTGGCGCGTGGGCCTTCCTGGGGTGCGGTCGCCGTCGTCGGCGCGGGCACCGTGGTGACAGGACCGGTCTCGGGTGGGGTCATGCGGGGCTACCTCAGGGAGTCTTCAGGACGAGCGAGAGCTGGCGTGCCGACCAGCACACGATCCAGCGCGATCGACCCGGGACGACGTTCCAGCGTGACAGACCCGGACCCGAAGTCCAAACAGAAGCAGACGCACTCGGGCCTCAGCCACACGCACAGGGGATGCTGCTGCACTTGGGACAGCCCCCGGCATACCGGGCCATCGCCTCGGTGAGGTCGATGTCCAGTTGGTTCGCGAGGGAGGCGACCCACGCGATGACATCACTGAACTCGTGGATCTGCTGCTCCCGGCTGCCCTTGCGCACGGCCTGGGCGAGCTCCCCGACCTCCTCGGCGATCCACGCGACCGTGGCCGGGATGCCGCGGGCGCGATCACGTTCGCCGAAGGTGGCGCCGATGACGGCCTGGACGTCGGCGAGGGTCAGGGGTGCGGCAGGGTGCTCGGCGGGCTTCACAAACCCAGAGCGTATGCCGGGGTGCGGGTGGCCGCTGCCCGCGCGTCGTCCGCGTCGATCCCGGCGTCGACGATGCAGAAGCGGAGGATGTCGGAGAGGGTCGATGTGGAGCCGGCGATCGAGCCGGTGCCGTCCTCGGTGTGGAGGCGTGCGGTGCCGTCGCGGACGTCGACGGCCAGGTCACCGATCCGATAGTCACCGTCGCCCAGGCCCGTGGCGGCCATGGCGTCGGAGATGAGCGCGATCCGGTCGGGGCCGACGGTGTCGAAGACCACGCGGATCACCTCCGGGCCGACGTGGACGCCGTCGGCGATGAGCTCGACGATCGCCTCCCCCTTGGCGGCTGCCGCGATCGCGGCGGCGACCGGGCCACCGTTGCGGTGGTGGAAGGGGGGCATGCCGTTGAAGAGGTGGGTGACAAGTGCTGGTGCGCCGGTGGCGTCGGTGATCGTGGCGAGGGCGCGGGTGATCGTCCGGGCGTCGGCATCGGTGTGGCCGACGGCGGGCCGCACACCATGATCGGCGAGGAGCTGGATGAGTCGGTCGCTGCCGGGCCGCTCGGGCGCGAAGGTCACCTGCCGGATTGCTTGCGGCACACCGGCGCTCGCGCCGATCTCGAGGAGGTGCTCCACTTCGGTCGGGTCGGGGTCGCGGAGCAGGTGCGGGTCGTGGGCACCACACCGGGCGACGGAGAGCCATGGCCCCTCGAGGTGAATCCCGGCGATCGTGCCGTCGGCGACGAGCGGAGCGAGGGTCGCGACCTGTCCGGCGAGGCGCTCGGGCGCGGCCGTGACGAGGCTGGCCACGAGGCCCCGGACGCCACGGCTGCGGTGGTGCTCGACGGCCAGCCGGGTGCCCTCGGGGTCGTCGCCGAACTGCTGACCCATGGCCCCGTGGCAGTGGATGTCGAGCAGCCCGGGCGCAGCGTCGCCTGCTGGCGGACCCGAGAGACTGATCATGCTCATGGGTCCATCCTCACAGGCGCGACGAGCTCACTTGACGGAGCCGGCGGTGAGGCC
>DAOLRO010000137.1:3342-7458 GCA_035418665.1 Phycicoccus sp. | reverse complement strand
GTCGACGAGGAGTTGGATCGCCTCTCGGCGCGCGAGCGCGAGGTCATGCGGCTCATCGCTCGCGGCTATCAGTACAAGGAGGTGGCCAAGGAACTGTTCATCTCGATCAAGACGGTCGAGACCCATGTCTCCTCGGTGCTGCGCAAGCTCCAACTCTCCTCGCGCCACGAGCTCACGACGTGGGCGATGGGGCGCCGCTTGATCTGAGCCACGTGGTGGCTCGCGTGCGACCAGCGCGCCGGGCGGTGCGGTGGGGGCCCCGGTCAACCTTTCGGTTGAGGCGGGCACCTTGGGGGTGAGCCGTCGACCGACCTAGGGTGGCGGCATGAAGTTCGTCATTCACCTCGTCGTCGTCCTCCACCTCCTCGGCATGGCCGCCATCCTCAGCGGCTGGATCGCCCAGCGCTACGGCGCCAAGGCGTGGGCTCCGCTCGTCTGGGGTGCCCGGGCCCAGGTCCTCACGGGGCTGCTGCTCGTCGGCCTCCATGAGATGGCCGATGACGACCTCAACCACATGAAGATCGGTGTCAAGGTGTTGGTGGCCATCGGTGTTGCCGCATGTGCTGAGATCGCGAACGCCAAGGCCAAGCGCGGCGACCTCCGTCCAGTGCTGGTCAACGTTGCAGCAGCTCTGACAATCCTCAACGTCCTGGTCGCCGCCCTCTGGAAGTAGGTCAGGGGAGGAGGACGAGCTTTCCTTGGGTGGCGCGGCCCTCCAAGGCGTCGTATGCCGTGGCCGCCTCCGCCAGCGGGTAGCGGCGGCCGATGGCGATGTCCAAGGTCCCGCACTTGACGGCGGCGAACACTTCGCTTGCGCGCCAGAGTAATTCGTCACGGTCGGCCGTGTAGTGATGGAGGGTCGGGCGTGTGACAAAGAGCGAGCCGCCGGAGTTGAGGCGCTGGACGTCGAAGGGTGGGACCGCTCCCGAGGCACCACCGAAGATCACGAGTAGTCCGCGGGGTCGGAGGGAGGCCAGGGAGGCGTCGAAGGTCGAGGCGCCGACCCCGTCATAGACCACATCAACGCCACGCCCGGCAGCGGCGCGTACCTCGGCGGCGAGGTCGTCTACAGCGTTGTAGTCGATGACGACGTCGGCCCCGCGGGACGCGGCAGTCGCGCACTTCTCCGGGCCGCCAGCGGTCGCGATGACCATGGTGCCCTTGGCCTTGAGCATCTGGACCAGCAACTGGCCCACACCGCCGGCAGCGGCATGGACCAGGGCCACCGTGTCGGGGCCGCAGGCGAACGTGCTGTTGACGAGGAAGTGTGCCGTCATCCCCTGGAGCATCGCGGCAGCCGCGACGACCGGGTCGACCCCGTCGGGGACGGGAGCGGTGCGCGCGGCCGGCACCACGGCATACGTGGCGGCGGAGCCGTTCACCATGGCCCAGGCGACGGTGTCGCTGACCGCGGGTTCGGTGACCCCTTCACCCACCGCGACCACGCGTCCGGCGCCCTCCATCCCCAGCGTGAAGGGGGTGGTCATCGGATAGCGACCCTCGCGCTGATAGACGTCGATGAAGTTGACGCCGCTGGCGGCGACCTCGACGACGACCTCACCGGGGCCTGGCTCGGGGCGTTCTTGAGGGGCGAGGGTGAGGACCTCGGTCCCGCCGGTTTGGGGCACGGTCAGGGCATGGCTCATGCCTCGATCCTGCCGTATCAGTTGAGCGTGATCACCTTGAAGGCCTCGGCGACGTGTCCCTCGGGCAGACCCATGCGTTGACCCATGAGCTCGCCCATCTGGCGGAGGAAGATCGCCAACTCCTCGCCGCGGTGGCCGGTCTGCGACCGGTGGGCATGGAGCGCCGCGACCTTGCGGTCGAAGACGTCGGTGATGTCGACGACATGGTCCGGGGTCGGATGGGCCATGAGCCAGATCTCGCCGACGTGCCAGGAGGCCAGGCCGTCGTCGGTGTGGAGCTCGGGCCAGGCGAAAGGGTTCTCGGCGGCGGGATAGCAGGCACGGACCGTGGCCTCGCCGGCCGCGAGATGGTCGGGATGGCTGGCCTGGATCCGGTCGTAGTTGCGCTCGGGGCTCTGGCAGAGGACTCGCTGGGGCCTCACATCGCGGATGACGCGCACGATCTCACGGACGAGGTCCTGGTCGGGGGTGACCCAGCCGTCCCGGATGCCGGTGAGCCAGCGGACGTCGGTGACTCCGAGTTCGGCACTCGCGGCTTGCTGTTCGCGCTCACGGAGGGCGGGGATCGCGGCGATGTCCGCGTCGGGGCGTGCTCCCTGTTCGCCGTGCGTCACGCAGAGCAGGGTCACCTCGATGCCGGCCCGGACCCACTGGGTCAGGGTGCCGGCCGCGCCGAAGTCGGCGTCATCGGGGTGAGCCGCGACCACGAGGATGCGTTCGATGTCCGTGTCAGGTCTGGGGATTGCCACGTCGAGCAATGTATGCCGTGGGCCGAGTGCACGTCGCGCCGTCTCGTCGCGTCCGGCGTCGGCGTCCGGCGTCATCAGCAAGGGGATGCCGAGCGCGCGTCTGATCCCGCCTCTGGCATCCCATCAGAGCAGCCCCGCGTGGACGGCACTGGTGCGTGGGATGCCGAACGCGCGTCTCATCCCGCCTCTGGCATCCCACGGCCGAGCCGGGGTTGACCCTCTCGGCCCGCTGAACCGTTCCGCAGGACGCCAAGGTGAGCGGGCGGCATACTCACGACTTGTGGGTGCCTCGACGCAACTGCTCAAGACGTACCGCTTCCTGCGACTCGGGATGGTCGTCCTCGCCCTGATGCTCCTGACGTCGGTGGCCATCGAGATCATCCAGGCTGGCGGGTGCGTCAGGACATCGATCAGCTCTTACTACTTCACCCCTGCGAGGGGAGTCTTCGTGGGCGCGCTGGTCGCGATCGGTGCGTGCCTCATCGTGCTCAAGGGCAACACCGAGATCGAGGACGTCCTGCTCAACATCGCCGGGCTGCTGTCCGCCGTGGTCGCCTTCGTGCCGATCGCCGACCCGGGCGAGTGCTCCTCTGCTGTGGTCGCGCTCACCGACAGTCGGCCGAACGTCTTCAACAATGTCACCGCCCTCGCTGTCTCCGGACTGGTTGCCCTCGTCGTGGTGATCGTGCTCGCCCGGCGTGAATCCGGGGGACCACCGCCTTTGCGGCATGTCCTGGGCTTCGGCTCGGTCCTGCTCTTCGGCGGAGGCCTGTTGGCTGCCTTCCTCTGGGCGCGGGAGGCCTTCGATCGCTGGGCCCATTACGCCGCCGCGATCCCGATGTTCGTCTTGCTCGTCGCCGTCATGGTGATCAACGCCGTCTCCTTCGGCCGCACCGACGCGGCGGAGGAGGCTCGCCGGCCCACCGGCAAGGATGTGGTGAACCGGTATGCCGGGATCGCGGCGGTCACGCTCGTCGCCGTGGTCGCCTTGCTGGCTGCGAGATTCGTCCTGGGTTGGGCGCATGGGCTGTTCTGGGCGGAGGTGGCGGTCGTCGTCGCCTTCGGGGTGTTCTGGGTGGTTCAGACCGTCGAGTTGTGGCAGGCCGACGAGGGGCTGCGACCGGACCCTCAGGGCGTCCGTGGCGACGAGGGAGTCGTTGACACCCAGTAGCGGCGCGTCGGGTCACCCTCCCCGTCGACGCGGGTGTCCTCATAGACGCCGCCGTTGGCCTCGATGACGCGGGCGCTGGCCGGGTTGGTCTCCGAGCAGGTGACGAGCACCTGCTCGAGACCACGCTCGCGGGCGACCTCGAGCATCTGCCGAAGGGCTTCCTGGGCAATGCCGTGACCCCGCGCGCCGGGGCGGACCGAGTAGCCGATGTGGCCGCCGACCTCGAGGAGGTGATCGTTGAGCTCGTGTCGCAGGGCGATCGAGCCGAGGTGGGTGCCGGGCCGCTCGAGGTCCTCGATCCATCGGAAGGTGCACGGCACCCACCCTTGCGGCCGTGGCGTCTCGGGCAGCGCGTCGGCGATCCGGTGGTCGACGAGCCGCTGGAACTCGGCACCATCGACCAAGGACTCACGCGTGAACGACACTCCCTCGAAACCCTCGTCGGCTGGGAGGACGAGCTCGCCGTCGCCGTCGCGGTGCTCGCCGTCAAACTCGTCCAACGCCTCGAGATAGGACTCCTGGAAGCGAAGGTCCGGGGGCACGAGCCGGA
>DAOLRO010000137.1:0-3242 GCA_035418665.1 Phycicoccus sp. | reverse complement strand
TCCAACGCCTCGAGATAGGACTCCTGGAAGCGAAGGTCCGGGGGCACGAGCCGGACCCGCGGGCGTCCCAACAATGACCGCAGCAGGTCGTCGAGCATGTCGGGTGTCAGTCGCTTGGTGAAGGTGTTGTGCGGGCTCACGTGATAGCACCCGACGACCTTGACCTGCCGCCCACCGGGTGACTCGACCGCGACCTCGACCCCGTGCGCGAACTTCGGCTTCCGTTGCGGCACAACCCAATCCAGCGCCTTGAGCGAGTCGAGCGTGGCATTCCAGCCGATCCCGCCGAGCGTCATGATGACCTCGAGGTGGGGCTCGGCAAGGGTCAGGTCACGCTCGAGCCAGGGCTGGCAGTTGGCCTTCTCAGTGGCCGTGGGTTGGTTGGCCGGAGGAGCACACCTCACGGACGCCACAATGCGCATGTCGGTCAACTCAAGCCCGTCACCGGCCCCGACCGACGTCGGCTGGTTGGCAAAGCCCGTGCGCCACAACGCGGCATACAGAAAATCCCCCGACGAGTCGCCGGTGAACATCCGCCCCGTGCGGTTGGTGCCATTGGCCGCAGGCGCCAACCCGACGATGAGGACCCGCGCCGCGTGATCTCCGAAACTCGGCCCCGGCCGCCCCCAATAGGGCTGGTCCGCAAAGGAGGCCCGCCGCCCGTCCCTGGCCACCGACTCCCGCCACGTCACCAACCGAGGGCACGCACGGCATACCGAAAGTCGTGCCTGCAATTGGGGTATGCCGTCCGCGGACTTCGCGAGGCGTCTCACCTGGGCGGGGGTCCGGGCGATGTCGGTGGCGGCGTCGGCGGGGTCGCCGGGCCAGCCCGTCCCGGGCGGGACGGGGGACTCGAAGAGTTGCCCGGTGATCGGATGCGGATCCACGATGCCACCGTAAGCCCGCCGGCCGGGGCGGACACCGGGGAGGTTCAGGGGTGTCCCTGATGGGTTCGGGCACCGATGGCACCGTAGGTTCGAGGGCATGAACCGGATGCAGGGGAGCAACGGGCGGACCAGTCTCTTGTGGGGAGCCGCGGCGGTGGGTGGTTTCCACGCGGCGATGAGCCTCTATTGGGCGCTCGGGGGCAGATGGTTGGAGGGCACGGTCGGTGCGACGGCCGATCGGCTGCAGTCCGGTGAGATCGCCTCGGCGACGGTCGTGCTGCTGGCCGCGGCGGCCCTGAAGTCGGCGGTTGCCGTGGGACCCCTGCTCACCCGCCGCTGGGTCGGTGCGCTCGCAGGCGTCATGCGCAAGCTCGCGATCTTCGCGGGGCTCGTGCTCTCCATATACGGAGTGGTGCTCACCGTCGTCGGGCTGGTCTCGTTGACCGGAGTGCTCGGGGCACCGACCAATCCCGAGGCCCTGCGAGGTCATGCCCTGCTCTGGGACCCGCTCTTCGCGGCCTGGGGGTTGATGCTGCTCGGCGGACTCGGTCTGGACACTCGCATCCGACCGCGGGTTGCCCCGAGAATGGCCCTGTCCGACCGCAGCCCAGCGACCGTGACGCGACCGGTCCCCGCCGGGGCGATCCGACCCCTCGTCAAGGAGAACGCATGAGTGACATCCCGCACGACATCGGTGACCAGCTCAAGACCATCCAGGCCGGACTCCTCGAGGGCGAACAGGTCATCGCGGTCTATGACGCCAAGGACGCCGGCACGGGCTTCATCGGGCTCACCGACATGCGCGTGATCCTTCAGGACGAGTCCTATGTCGGCGGTCGCGTGGCCCTGACGTCGATCCCCTACAACGGGATCCACGCCGTCTCGCTCGTGGCCAACAAGTCCTTCCTCGGCGGCTACGTCGAGGCGTCGACGGTCTCCTTCGTCATCTCGGGACACACCTACGAGGTCGAACTCCGCGGCCACGACAAGGCGCAGCACGTCCATGACGTGGTCCTCTACTACTCCGCCCGCCACTGACCGAACCGCTGACCGAGCCGCTGACCGAGCCGCTGACCGGGCGGGCGGAGTAGCGTCTCGGGCATGACCCGACTCGGTTACCAGATCCCCAACTTCACCTACCCCGGCGTCGGCAGCGACGGACTCTTCGACGCCGTGAAGCGACAGGCGATCGAGGCCGAGCAGAGTGGCTTCGACACCGTGCTGGTGATGGACCACTTCTACCAACTTCCGATGCTCGGGGCGCCCGACAACGCGATGCTCGAGTGCTACACACTGCTCGCCGCGCTCGCTCAGCACACCGAGCGGGTCCGACTGTCGGCGTTGGTCACGGGCAACACCTATCGCCACCCCACTCTGCTGGCCAAGATCGTCACGGCCCTTGATGTGGTCTCGCACGGGAGGGCGCAGTTGGGCATCGGCGCGGGCTGGTTCGAGCTCGAACACGACTCTCTCGGCTTCGAATTCGGTACCTTCACCGATCGCTTCGAGAAGCTCGAGGAAGCACTCAAGATTCTCACCGGAATGCTGCGCGGGGAGCGGCCGAGCCTTGACGGGAAGTGGTATCGCGTGAGCGAGGCGATCAACTCGCCCGCACCCGTCCGCCGGATCCCGATCATGATCGGTGGAGCTGGGGAGAAGAAGACGCTGCGGATGGTCGCGCAATACGCCGACGAGTCCAACATCATCTGCGCCCCCGACGAGATCCCGCGCAAGCTCGCCGCGCTTGCCGAGCACTGTGAGCGCCTCGGTCGTGACCGCTCGGAGATCACCGTGACCTACCAGACGAGTGCGGTCATCGCGCCGACAAAGGAGATGGCGCAGCAGGATCTCGAGGCCGCCGTCGCCGCCATCCCGCAACTCGGTGGCCGCGCCGGCTCGGTCATCCTTGGCGGGCCCGACGAGGTGCGGGCGGTCTACGAGAAGGTCCTCGCCGCTGGCCTCGACGGAGTGACCGTCAACCTCCCGGCCAACGGTCACGTCGAAGGGCGAGTCGCCCTCCTCGGGGAGACCTTGGCGCCGCTCATCGGCTGACCGGCTGCCCCAGGCCCAGTGATGCGTGGCCGTCAGTCCTGGGCCGTCAGTCCTGGGCCGTCGGTCTCGACCGACTCGCCTTCGTCTGAGCGCGTTGCTTCTTGGTCTCGAGCCGGCGTAGTTGCGAGCTGCGGGTCGGTTTGGTGGGTCGCCGCTGCGGGGCTGGCGGGGCCATGGCTGCCCTGAGCTGATCGGCCATCCGCTCGCGCGCCGCGACCCGATTTCGGTGCTGTGACCGGTGCTCGCGGGCGGCGATGACGATCCGCTCACCGAACGCTGCCGTCACCCGTCGCCGTTGGGTCG
>DAOLRO010000136.1:0-7473 GCA_035418665.1 Phycicoccus sp. | reverse complement strand
AGGTTGATCGGGTTCGCGAAGTCGACGCCGTTCTCCTTCCAGATCTTGGCGCCGAGCAGGCCGATCATGCCGTAGAGGACGACCGTGATGCCGCCGAGCACGCCACCGGGGACGGAGGCGACGAGGGCGCCGAACTTCGGCGAGAGACCGAAGAGCAGGGCCACGATCGCTGCCACGTAGTAGGCCGCCGTCGAGTAGACGCGGGTGGCGGCCATGACGCCGATGTTCTCGGCGTAGGTCGTGGTCGGGGATCCACCGAAGAGGGAGGCGACGGCCGTGCCGACACCGTCAGCCCCGATGGCCTTGCCCATCACCGGGTCGAGGTTTTCGCCGGTCATCTCGGCGACGGCCTTGACGTGACCGGTGTTCTCGGCGATGAGGGCGATCACGGCCGGGAGGACGACGAGGATCGCCGCCATCGAGAAGGTCGGGAAGTGCCAGCCCACGGCCTCCTTGCCGTCAGCCATCGTCGTGGCCTGGGGCAGACCGAACCACGCCGCCTCGCCGATGCCGCCGGTGTTCCAGCGCAGGTGCTCGGTGGCCTCCGTGGCGCCGCCGAGGACCGAGGTGATCGGGCCGGCGGTGACGTCGAGCAACCACGACAGAGCCGTGCCGAAGATCAGCGCGAGGAAGATCGAGATGCGGCCGATGAAGCCCCGGAAGGCGACGGCCACGATGACCGTGAAGAGCATCGTGAACAGTGCGACCCACTGGTCCTGGGGCCAGTAGATGTTGGCGACCACCGGGGCGAGGTTGAAGCCGATGAGCATGACCACGGCACCCGTGACGACCGGGGGCAGCGCCTTGTGGAGGAAGGAGGAGCCGGCGAAGTGGATCGCGGCACCGATGATCGCGAGGACGATGCCCGCGATGAGGATCGCGCCCGTGACCTCACGGCTGTCGCCACCGCCGGCGCGAATCGCGGCGACACCACCGACGAAGGCGGCCGAGGTGCCGAGGTAGCTGGGGACCTTCCCCTGGACGATGAGCAGGAAGAGGATCGTCGCGATACCGCTCATCATGATCGCGAGTTGGGCGTTGAGGCCCATGATGAGCGGGAAGACGAAGGTCGCCCCGAACATCGCCACGACGTGCTGGGCGCCGAGCCCGATCGTCTTGCCCCACGGCAGACGTTCGTTGGGTGCGACGACACCTCCAGCGGCGACTTCCGCCGCATCCTTGACCTTCCAACCGAGACCGAGTGACATCCGTGGTCCTCTCCTGAACTGCACATCCCACAGGGGCGCGCTCTGTGTGGCGCCTCTCACATCGTCGTGAGGGTTACTCGGAAGGTAGTGGACTGGGGGGCCGGTGCGTTCGTCATTCGTGCACATTGCCCGGCGTGTTTCTTCGGCAGATTGCGTCGTCGTGGTGCCATGCGCGTCTGACGCGTCCTGTGCTGGGCTCGAGCAGGGCTCCTCAGGGACGGGCGCCCATCCCGTGCATGTCGTGGACCCGCAGGGCCAGCGCGATGGTCAGGCGCAACTGGGGATCGGTCGTGAAGGGGCCGAGCATCCGTTCGAGCTTGGCGATCCGATAGCGCAAGGTGTTGTAGTGGAAGAAGAGTTGCCGTGCCGTCTCGGCCACGTTGAGGTTGGTGTCGAGCAGCACGGTGAGGGTCTGGCGCAGGTCGGCGTGCTCGGCGACGTCGTCGTTGGCGAGCTCCCCGAGCGATTCGTCGACGAAGCGACGCAGGTCGGAGCTGTCGGGCATCAGGGCAAGCAGGCGATAGATGCCGAGCCCGTCGAAGTGTGTGAGCGCCGAGTTGCCGTGCATCTGACGACCGACCGACACGGCTTTGAGTGCCTCGTCATAGGCATTCGCCAGACCTGACACCCCGTCGATGGGTCGTGAGACCCCGGTGGAAAAGCTCCGACGCCCACCACCGCCGTCGCCGCGGACCGTGCGCACGAACTCGCCGACGACGCGCATGACTGCGGCCGTGTCAGCGTCGCGGCCGACCGGGACGAGCGCGACGACCTCTTGGCTGAAACCGGCCACCGGGATGGTGACATCCTTGGCGCGCACCGCCCAGGTCCAGGCCCGGACGAACCTCTCCTGGAGGGCCCGGACCTCACTGGGGTCGCGGGTGGACTCGGCATCGTTCTCATCGGTCTCGGCGACGACGACGACGAGTCGCCGGCCCAGGTCCCAGCCCAGGGCCCGGGCATGCGTGATCGCATCGGCACCCTCCCCAGCTCGCCCGGCCAGCGCATCCCGGAGGAACTCGGCGCGGTATTTTCCTTCGACTGCAGCGACGGCCTGTTCCTTGGTGACGGCCAACGCGGCGATCGTGGCCGCCCGACCGAGGGTGTGGACGTCGGTCTCGGTGAAGGGGGATTCGAGGGTGAAGGCGCCGAGCAGACCCAACTCGGATCCGCCCGCGACGATGTTGACGAACGCGCGGTGGTCACGGTCGTCGCCGTGGCTGCGCAGGCCCAACGTCTCGGTCTCGACGACGAGTCGTCCGGTGGCGTCGAAGCAGTCGAGGGCCAGCGCCCGGGCCAGGTCCTCGTCGACGCCAGCGCTCGCGAGCACGCGCCCGTCGGTGGACGTGACGACGGCCGACCCGCCGAAGAAGAGGGCCAGGGCTTGGCACAACTCGTCGAGCGAGCCGCCGGCCAGGACAATGCGCTGGAGCATCTGGTGGATCTCGTCCTCGCGGTCGAGCAGCGTGCGCTGGTGGGCCACGAGCCGCTCGAGCTCGGCCAGTCGTTCCTGGTCGCTTTGGGGGCCTGCCGAAGGGTGTTCACCCGCACCAGCGATCGGCGCCTCTGTCAAAGATTGATCCTGCATGGCCATATCGTTGGCAGATGTGAACATCTGGTCAAGGGGTCGTCCATCGATAGCGTCGGGGAGGTGACCGCACTCGCCCCTGCCGCGATCTCGGCGCTGACCGCGCCGGTGGTCGCGACGGCTGCCCGCCGGGGAGCGTCGTGCCGGGTGCTCGCCGCGTCGCCGAAAGGCCTCTACCTCCACGTCGACGGGGATGGCCGCGCGGGGCGTGGCATCGTCCTTCCCCTCCTCACCGCAGATGCGTGGGCGCTCCCCACGGCGGCGCGCATGGGACATCGATCAGACGAGTCCGACCTCCTCGATCGCGGGCTGTCCATCGGCGATGAGGTCCGCCTCGATGAGGGTGGCGTCCAGTTGCCCGCCTGCACAGTGCGCTTCGTGCGGACCTGGCAGCCAGCACGCGTGCCCGTCACAGGCCGGCCCACGGCGGGTTCGGACGAGGCCACTGGGGCAGCGGATGGATTCGTCGGGACTGCGGGTCGCGACGACCGGCAGCGAACGGGTCTGGCGCTGATGATCACGCACGCTCTGTGCACGGACGACCCCGCACCGCACGTGCGGGGGCTGCTCGGCCTCGGGCCAGGACTGACACCCTCGGGTGACGATGCACTCGCGGGTGCCCTGCTCGTCCTCTGGGCCAGTGGAGTCGCTTCCCCGCTCCCGGCCGCCGTGCGGGCTCACCTCCACCGCACAACCGCCCTCTCCGCATCCCTCCTTGCGGCTGCCGCCGATGGGTATGCCGTGCCGCAGGTCGTCGCCCACGTGCGGGCCGCCGTGGCTGGCGACGTGGATGCCATGGTGAGCACCCGGCATACGGTCGAATCGATCGGCCACTGGTCGGGACGCGACCTGCTCTCTGGCATCGATACCGCCCTCTGTGTCCTGAGGCTGGATCAGCCTCATTCCCGTTCCATCGCCCCCCTGTCCAACGAGCCGTATCGGAGTGCATCGTGATCGAGACCGTCGAGTTGCGTCGTGGGGCCTATCACGACTCCGTGAGCCTCATGCAGGTGTCGCGCGCGGTGGCGGCCACACCCGGTGTCGAGGCCGCGCAGGTGGCGATGGCGACCGAGCTCAATGTCGAGGTGCTGACGGGGATGGGCTTCACCGTCCCCGAGGGGTCAGGGGCCAACGATCTCCTCGTCGCTCTGCGCGCGGTGGACGAGGAAGCCCTCGCCGCAGGTCGCGCGGCGGTCGAGGACGCCCTGGCCGGGCTGCGCCGGGGGAGCGGCGACTCCGCGGGGATGGGCGCGGCACCGGCTCCGCGAACCCTCGGGTCGGCGGTGCGTCGCGGCGAGTCGAACCTCGTGGTGATCTCGGTGCCCGGCGAGCATGCAGTGACCGAGGCCTTTGATGCGATCGACAGCGGAGCGAGCGTCATGCTCTTCTCCGACAATGTCTCGGTCGAGGACGAGATTCGGCTCAAGGACCGAGCGGCGGGAGCGGATGTGCTGGTCATGGGCCCGGACTGCGGCACCGCCCTCGTGGGTGGGGTGGCGCTGGGTTTTGCCAACGTCGTCAGGCGTGGGTCGATCGGGATGGTGGCCGCCTCGGGGACGGGCGCCCAACAGGTCATGTGTCTCCTCGATGCGGCAGGTGTCGGGGTCAGCCATTGCCTCGGAGTGGGTGGGCGAGACCTCAAGGCGGCCGTCGGTGGCCGGTCGACCAAGCAGGCCCTGCGTGCGCTAGCCGAGGACCCCGGCACGGAGTCGGTCGTCGTCGTCTCCAAGCCGCCGGACTCCGCAGTCCTCTCCGAGGTCGAGTCCCTGGCTGACGAGCTGGGAGTGCGGGTTCATTGGGCCCTGCTCGGGGAGGGGCGACCCGACCTCACGGCCAGCGTCGAATCTATCCTTCGGGCCGAAGGGGTCGATGTGCCCGACTGGCCCGCTGTCGTCCAGTCGAGTGGGCACTTGATGACGGAATCCGACGACCAGTTCCCGCATCAAGTGCCCACTCGACCCGGTGCGGTAAGTGCGGTGGATGCGGTGGGTGCGGTGGATACGAGTGGGTCCCTGCGAGGTCTCTTCTGCGGGGGGACGCTGGCCGATGAGGCCATGCTGATCGCCGCGGCTGAGTTCGGCCCGGATGATCCGGTGCGTTCGAACATCGCTCACGACGACGACCTGTTGCTCGGGTCGGACCTCCGCTCCGAGGGCCACGTGGTCATCGACTTCGGGGACGACCAACTGACCCGGGGGCGCGCACACCCGATGATCGACCCGTCCCTGCGGATGGAGCGCATCGCCGCGGAAGCTGCGGACCCGACCTGCGGCGTCCTGCTCCTCGATCTGGTCCTTGGCTACGGCTCCCACCCGGATCCCGCCGACGAACTGGCCGCAGCCATTCGTGACGCCCGCGCGAACGCTGCGACAGGGGACTCCGAGTCGGGAGGTCGGGACCTTCCGGTCGTGGTGTCCCTCGTCGGCACCGATGCCGACCCCCAGAACCGGCGGGCCGCCCAAGACTCCTTGGTCGCTGCCGGCGCGTCGGTCTTCTTGTCCAACGCCCAGGCCACCCGCCACGCCCTCGCCCACCTCAGGAGCCAGTCATGACCCGCACGCACGACACGGGCAGCGGGTTGCGCGGCCTGCTCGAGACCGACCCGGTGGTCGCCACGGCCGGTGTCGGTCTCTTCGCGGATGAGTTGCGCGCCCAAGCCGTCAGCGTGACCGAGGCAGATTGGCGGCCGGCGCCCCAGGAGTCGGTGGCGCCGCTCGCGCAGGTCATGGGCGATCCACGTCGTGCCGACGCCAATGCCGTTGCTCTGCAACGCATGACGGCAGCCGAGGCCAAGTTGGTGGACGTCGTCACTGCTCGTGATGCACTCGGCCTGGAGCAGGGCACCTTCCTCCACGCCGGCCCGCCGATCGAGTGGGAGCGCATGTCGGGCCCGCTCAAGGGTGCCCTCATCGGCGCCGTCCTCTTCGAGGGCCTGGCCGAAAACGCCGAAGACGCCGAGAAGAGCCTTGCGGCAGGCGAATTCGAGTGGGAGCCATGCCATCACCGCGACGCTGTCGGTCCGATGGCCGGAGTGGTGTCACCCTCGATGTGGATGTACGAACTGCGCGACGACGTCCACGACAACACCTCGTGGTGTTCGCTCAACGAGGGCCTGGGCAAGGTGCTGCGCTACGGCGCCTACGGACCAGAGGTCATCGACCGGCTGCACTGGATGACCAACGTCCTCGGCCCCTTGCTCCAGCAGTCCGTGCGCGCCACCGGCCCTTTCGACATCCGCGCGATCCTTGCCCAGATGCTCCAGATGGGCGACGAGGGGCACAACCGCAACCGTGCGGGCTCCCTCATGCTCCTGCGCGAACTCCTCCCCGGCCTCATCAATGCCGACGCCCCGTCGAGTGACATCGCCGAGTCGGTCCGCTTCTCCGGCGCCAACGAGCACTTCTTCCTCAATCTCGGGATGCCGGCCTGCAAGTTGGCGACGATGGCGGCACACGGCATACCCGGCTCTTCCATCGTCACCACGATGGCGCGCAACGGGACCGACTTCGGGATCCGGGTGTCGGGAACGGGCGACGAGTGGTTCCCCGGCCCGGCCAACACCCCGGAAGGTCTCTTCCTCGGTGACTACGGGCCCGACGACGCGAACCCGGACATCGGCGATTCGGCGATCACCGAGACCGGCGGCATCGGTGGTTTCGCGATGGCTGCCGCGCCGGCGATCGTGAAGTTCGTCGGGGGAGACATCCCCTTCGCCCTCACCGCGACGCAGACGATGTATGAGATCACCGAGGGTGAGCACACCGCCTATCAGGTGCCCATCCTCGGCTTCCGCGGCACGCCCACCGGCATCGATGTCACGAAGGTCGTGCGCACCGGGATCCTGCCCCAGATCAACACCGGTATGGCGGGGCGCGTCGCGGGCACCGGCCAGGTCGGCGCCGGCCTGGTCACGCCACCAGCCGAGTGCTTCAGGTCCGCGCTCGCTGCCCTGGCTGCCGCAACGTGAACCGACCATCGGCGATGTGGGGCGGACCGCAGTGCGGCAGGATGGACCCGTGACTGCGCAGATCCTCGACGGCAAGGCCATCCTCGCGACGATCAAGGAGGAGCTCCGGGCTCGGGTCGCCGCGCTGGCCGAGCGTGGCGTGACACCGGGGCTGGGCACCGTCCTCGTCGGCGACGACCCAGGCAGCCATTGGTATGTCGGCGCCAAGCACAAGGATTGCGCCGAGATCGGTCTCCACAGCATCCGGCGCGACCTCCCGGCGACCTCCACCCTCGAGGAGGTGCTCGCCGTCGTGCGAGAACTCAATGAGGACCCGGCTTGCACCGGCTTCATCGTCCAACAGCCCACTGGGCTGGACGAGAACGCCATCCTGTCGGCTGTCGACCCGGTCAAGGATGTCGACGGACTGCACCCCACCAATCTCGGGTGGCTCGTTCTCGGCAAGGAGGCTCCGCTGCCCTGCACGCCGGTGGGCTGCGTCGAGTTGCTGCGCCGCCACGACGTGCCGATCGCCGGGGCGAAGGTCGTCATCGTCGGACGCGGCATCACTGTGGGCCGACCCCTCGGGCTCATCCTCACCCGACGCTCGGAGAACGCCACGGTGACCTTGTGCCACACCGGGACTCGCGACCTCGCCGCTGAGGTGCGGCAGGCTGACATCGTCGTCGCGGCCGCGGGGGTGCCTGGCATCATCACCGCCGACATGGTCA
>DAOLRO010000135.1:0-7592 GCA_035418665.1 Phycicoccus sp. | reverse complement strand
CCCCACTCGGGGCGTTCTCCTCGATCCACAGACGCTGGTGCATGCGGCCATTGGGGGCGAGGACTTCCTCGCTCCCGAGGATCGTCACGGTGGACGGTGAGCGCACGTGGGCACTGCCCGGGTCGTGATCGTCACCGGGAGGGAAGGCCGATGGAGAGGCGTAGAGCGCCACCGTGCTCCCGTCGGCGAGCAGCGTGCCGCCGTAGGGGTCGACGACGACCGAATAGCGACGTCGCATCACCCGGGCACCCTTGGGCTTGAACCACATCTGCGCCCGGTCATCCCCGTCGGCCAGCGGGTTGCCCGTGCTGTCGAGCGCCTCGACCTCGATGCCGCCCTCGACGATCCCGATGCCTTGGTCGCGCATCCATTGCGAGGTCGGCTGTTTGATCCGGTCGTAGTGCTTCCACCAGTGCGGCTTCTCCTCGCGCGCGTGGAAGAGCACGGATGCTGCCACCAGGGCCACGGCCCAATCCTGTGGCGTCCGAGCGCCGACGGGCACCGACTCGACGAGCGCGCGCATCGAGGACTCGAGCTCCAACTGCGCCAATCGCTTCGGGCTGACTGCACGCACCTCTCGCTCGGGGGCGGCGAAACCCACGACCCCGTCGCTGGTCTGGGCGATCAACCAGTCGCGCAGTTTCCAGGTCGAGATGCAGTCCTCCTCGTTGTAGGCCCGGATCCCTTCGAGGCGACGCCCCGCCACCGCCTCGTCACCGGCATCGCGCTCAGCCATGAAGAGGTGGTATTCGACGATCGAGTCATCACCCTTCTGCACCTCCGCCGTCCGCTGCCCCATGTAGAGCGGCTCCAACTTCTTGATCGAGTAGGAGCGTTGGGAGACCCGGATCCCGGCCCGCACCGTGGCGTAGAGGTCGACGAAAAGGCCCGCGCGCAGGAAGGCGTCGATCTCCTCCTCGCAGGTGGCGTGGCGAGCGGCCAGGCGGGTCAGGGCCGCGGTCTCGTAGGGCGCGTAGTGATAGATGTGCAGGTCGGGCCACCGCTCGAGCCGCTCCTGGACATGAGCCACGAAGGACCGCAGGGCAGCCTTCTCCTCCGCCCGATCGTGAGCCCAGAACGCCCTGAATTCCGCCTCGCCGGAGTCGACCTCGACCAGCCCGAAGAGATATTCCAGACCCCAGTCCGACGACCCGCGTTCGCTCCACAGCGGGTCGCCCTCGAAGTCGAAGAAGATGTCGCCGGCGCTGGGCACGGGCAGGCGCTTGAGGGCCAGCTCGTCGATCACGTCATGTCTGACCCCCTCGGCCGGGGCGGCTTCCTGATCGAGTTGCAGCCGAGCCTGGCTGCGCAGGCGCTGGACCCGGTCGACGTGGACGTCGGCCACATCCCCTTCGGAGGTGGCCAACTCCTCGATCGTCGCGATCCCCGCGTCGATCAGCCGACGACGGGTCGTCGCCCGCATTCCGGCCACGAGCAGCAGGTCCCTGTGGGCGATGACGGACTCGTCGCAGACCTCGCACCGACCGCAGGCCAGCCACCGGTCATCGCCCCACACGGCCGCCCGGTCCTGCCCGCGGTGCTCCTCGAGCATCTGCTCCAGCCGGATCCGGCGCCGACGATAGACCGGGAGGATGTCGCTGAGCGGATGGTCATGGATGTCCCCGGACCCCAGGACCAGACGCGCCACGGGCGCGACCGGTACGCCAGCGTCGGTGAGCTGCGCGGCATACGCAGCGATCTGGAGAAGAGCAGGCACGTTGTCGGAGCGGGCAAGCTTGGTGTCCGACACCAGCCAACCCGCATCGGTGCGCTCGAGGAAGTCGGCATAACCGAGGAAGCCGCCGTCGAAGAAGGTGGCCTGCGACAGGACCTTCGCATCGCCGGCCAGAGCCGCCAACGTCTCGGCCATCCCGGCTTCGTAGCCGGCCACGGAGTGATGCGGCCGGGCCATGGAGCGCACGCCGTCGGGGTGCACCCGCGCCAACCGGCGCAACTCCGCCTGCTCGTGCAGCGTCCCCAACTCGCTGACCCGCGCGAGCATCGCATCGTCCTCGACGGGCAGTGCTTCCACTCGCCCATCGAGCACGTCGAAGGCTCGCAGCAGGGCGAACTCGCACTGGGAGGCCAGCCGCAGGTCGGACGGGCTGAGGATCAGCCGCTCATCGAGGAAGAACACGGCAACACCGTATGCCGGGGCACTGACACCCGGACCCCCACCGATCGACCCTGCCCAGGTCTCAGACCCAGCTCGGGAACCACATCCTCAGGAACCACTCGCGATAGGAGATCAACTCCGCCGTGTGGATCGGATAGAAGAAGGCGAGGACTCCCAGGCACAACAGCAGGTATGCCGTGACTGCCCCGATCCGCCAGGTGCGTTCCGTGGGTGGACAGTCCGCCCGCAGCGCGGGTCGCAACACCAGACCCAAGGTGAAGGCGCTCGCCAGCGCGATGAACGGCTCGAAGGCGAGCGAGTAGAACGCGAAGATCGTTCGGTTCTGCCAGTAGAGCCACGGCGCATAGCCGGCGATCACCCCCGCAGCGATCGCGCCAGCGCGCCAGTCCCGGCGCACGATCCAGTGGAAGACGACGACGAAGAGCGCGGCCAGACCAAACCACCAGAAGGGCAGGGTCCCGATCGTGTGCACGGCCTGGGTGCACGAGTCGACCGCGCAGCCACCCTCCCCGCGTTTGGTTCCCTCGTAGAAGAAGGAGGTCGGTCGGGCCTGCACCATCCAGCCCCACGCGTTGGACATGTAGCTGTGCGGCTTGGACAAAGTGGTGTTGAAGTTCCACATGTCATGGTGGTAGTGGACGAAGGACCGCAAGGACTCCGGCAGCCAGGTCACTCCCTGCCCAGGGTTCTGCTCGGCCCAGTGCCGCAGGTAGCCGTGCTCGGACCGGAACCAGCCAAGCCACGTCAGCGGATAGACGACAGCGGTCACGATGACGATCTGCACCACGGCATACGGGCCGTCGACGAGCAACGCCGAGCGCAACCAGCCGCGCACACCCGCGGTGCGCCGGGCCCCCATGTCCCACCAGACCGTCAGCAAGCCGAAGACCGCCACGAAGAGCAGACCCGACCATTTCGTCGATGTGCACAGGGCCAACGAGAGACCGGCGGCCCACCGCCACGGCCGCCACCCGAGCCAAGGTGCTGCGGCGCCCGCAGCCACCTTGCGGGCGAGCACCTTGCGGGTCTGGTCGCGGTCGATGAGCAGGAAGGCGAAGCCGACCAGGGCCCACCACATGACGACCATGTCGAGGAGTGCGGTGCGTGACATTGTCAGGTGCAGGCCCTCGAAGGCGAGCAGGAAGGAGGCGATGCACGCGAGCGTCACCGATCCGAAGAGGCGCAGCGCCACCCGCCCGACAACGAGGATCGACAGCGACCCCAGCAGCGCCACCGTGACGCGCCAACCCCACGCGTTGTCGGCGCCGAGCAGCCACTCGCCGAGGCCGATCATCCACTTGCCGACCGGCGGATGGACGACGATGTTGCCGGCCTCGGAGTTGTAGATGTCGGTGTTGCCGGCGTTCCACAGGATGTCGGGCTTGTCGATCCCGGCGCGCACCTGCATCTCGACGCCGAAACGGATGAGCGACCAGCCCTCCTTGACGTAATACGTCTCGTCGAAGACCAACTTCGACGGCCGCTCGAGGTGCCAGAAGCGGAGCAAGCCCCCGATCAGCATGATCAGGCCCGGTCCGAGCCAACCGAGCAGACGCAGCCGGGTCGAGTAGCCCGGGAGCAATTGGGGCCGATCCCCGAGCAGGCGGAGGCGCAGCTGGTCTTCCCGGGTCACGCGGGCCATCGTAGGTGGCCCGACTGTCCCGCAGCCGCAGTTGGCCGAGCGCCCACGACTCGCCCTGCCCGCGCCGTGCGAGACTGCGGCCCATGAACGGGGTCGGGCGCGGCGCAGCAGGGGAGGGCGTGTTGGTCCTGGCGGCGACGCCCATCGGGGACCCCTCGGATGCGGCTCCCCGATTGGGTGTGGAACTGGCCACCGCCGATGTCGTCGCCGCCGAGGACACCCGGCGGCTGCGTCGTCTGTGCGGTGCCCTGGGCGTGGAACCGCGCGGTGAGATCGTCAGCTATCACGAGCACAACGAGGCCTCGCGGACCCCGGATCTCGTGGCGAGACTTCGCGAGGGGGCCCGGGTCGTCGTCGTCACCGACGCAGGTATGCCGTCCGTGTCCGACCCGGGGTATCGCCTGGTCGCCGCCGCGGTCGCAGACGGGGTGCGCGTGACCTGCGTGCCCGGGCCGTCGGCCGTCCTCATGGCCCTGGCTGTGTCCGGGCTGCCGGTGGACCGCTTCTGCTTCGAGGGCTTCCTGCCGCGCCGCCCGGGGGAGCGGCTGCGGCAACTCAAGGCCCTCAAGGACGAGCGCCGGACGATGGTCTTCTTCGAGGCGCCGCACCGGATCCATTCGACCCTCGAGTTGATGGCTCAAGCCCTCGGGGCCGACCGGCAAGCCGCCGTGTGCCGTGAGCTCACGAAGACCTACGAGGAGGTCAAGCGAGGGAGCCTCGCGGAGCTGGCCGCCTGGGCCGCGGAAGGAGTGAAGGGCGAGATCACCGTCGTGGTCTCGGGGGCCGCCAAACCGGCGGCTGACATCGGGAGCCAGCTGCCCGGCATACGCGATCGGGTGGCGGCTGGAGAGCGGCTCAAGGACGTCTGTGCGGACGTCGCGGCGGCCACGGGACTGTCCAAGAAGGCCCTCTACGACGCCGCTCTCAGCGCCCGCTGACGTTCGCCGCCGACGCCGCGACGGGTGGAGTTGATCGGCGGGTGTCGGCCGCGCGCGCCTTACCTCCCGTCGAGAGAGCCCTGGGGTTTTCCTTACCCATCTCCCGCCCAACTGGCCCTCGGGACCTGCCTACGGTCGACAAGGCCCGGACACCCCGGTGCCCTGTCAAGGAGGACACATGACCCAGCCCATCAGGCCGGTGGCCCGACTCGGACTCGTCGTCAGCGCCGCCACCGCGCTCGCGCTCGTCGGCACCGGATCCGCCCAAGCGGGCCCTGCCGCGTGTGACAACCGGGTGAACAACACCCACGCCAAACTCGCCGAGTGTGTGACGCTCGCCGGGGTGCAGGAGCACCTCGCGGCCTTCCAGTCCATCGCCGACGCCAACGGCGGGAACAGGGCCTCGGGCACCACTGGGTTCGACGCCTCTCGCGACTACGTGGTGAGCAAGCTGAAGGCGGCCGGATACAGCCCCCAGGTGCAGGACTTCACCTTCCGGACCTTCACCGAGACGGCACCGACCACCCTCGAGCGCGTGTCCCCGGAGCCGGCAGGGCCCATCGAGACCAATGTCATGTCCTACTCCGGCAGTGGCGACGTGACCGCAGACGTGACCGCGCTCCCCGGCCCGGACGTCGACGAGACTCCCGGGTGTGAGGCGAGCGACTTCGACGGCTTCACCGCGGGCAACATCGCCCTGATCAGTCGTGGGGCGTGCGCCTTCGGCCTGAAGGCGGCCAACGCGGAGGCAGCCGGGGCTGCTGGCGTGGTCATCTACAACAACGCCGACGGTGTGCTCAACGGCACCCTCGGCGACGACTTCACCGGCGAGATCCCGGTCACCTCGGTGACCAAGGCCGTCGGTCAGGAACTCGCGGCGGTGGAGGGGCTCGTGCTGAGCTTCACGGCACAGACCGTGCGGGAGGAGAAGACGACCTACAACATCACCGCCGAGACCAAGGGCGGCGACGCCAACCACGTCGTCATGGTCGGTGCACACCTCGACTCCGTGCCCGAGGGCCCGGGCATCAACGACAACGGCTCGGGAAGCGCCTCGATCCTCGAGGTCGCCGAGGGCATGGCCAAGGTCAAGCCGGTCAACAAGGTGCGCTTCGCCTGGTGGGGTGCCGAGGAGGCCGGTCTGGTCGGTTCGTACCACTATGTCGACTCGCTGACCGAGGAGCAGCACGCGCAGATCGCGCTCTACCTCAACTTCGACATGGTCGGCTCGCCCAACCCGGTCAACTTCATCTATGACGGCGACGACTCCGATGACGTGGGCGAGGGCCCGGGTCCGGAGGGTTCGGCGCAGATCGAGAAGGCCTTCGAGTCCTTCTACGCCTCGCGCGGGGTCCCCTTCAAGGGCACCGACTTCGACGGCCGTTCGGACTACGGCCCCTTCATCGAGACCGGGATCCCCTCCGGTGGACTCTTCACCGGCGCCGAGGGCATCAAGACCGCCGAGGAGGCCGCGATCTTCGGTGGCCAGGCCGGGGTGGCCTACGACAAGTGCTACCACGCCGCCTGCGATGACATCTCGAACGTCGACAACACCGCGCTCGACGTCAACTCGGACGCCATCGCCTACGCCACGCTCCAGTTCGCGATGAACTCCTCGTCCATCACCGGTCAGCCCGGCAAGGGCAACTTCCGCACCCCGGGTGAGGGCGGCCACGGGCACGGCAACAAGGCTGCCGCCTGAGGCGCCGCTGTCCGCTCCGTCACGGCAGAGCAATGTGTATGCCGTGACGCACCGCACGAAGGCCGGTCCCCATCCGGGGGCCGGCCTTCGCCGCGGGAGGAGACGCACGGCATACCCGCCGGTAACGTGCCCATCTCACACGAGGTTAGGTTCACCTTCGCGGGCGGCTCGGGCTCGGGAGAGGTAGTTTCTGATCGTGGCCACATCGACGATCTCCGCTCCGCTCGCGCGGAAGACGACGATCGCCCTCAAGCTGCTCATGGCAGTGACGGGGCTCTTCTTCGTCCTCTACGTGCTCCTGCACATGTACGGCAACCTCAAGGTCCTTGCGGGCCAGGATGCCTTCGACACCTATGCGCACCACCTGCGCACCTTCGGTGAGCCGATGCTCCCGTACGGCGGGTTGCTCTGGATCTTCCGGATCCTGCTGATCGGCTCGCTGATCGGGCACGCCTATGCCGCGCTCACGCTGTGGAGTCGCGCGGGATCGGCGCGCAAGACCAAGTACGCGATGCTCAAGACCGCGTCCTCGGCCAAGTGGATGCGCTGGGGCGGTGTGGCCCTGTTGCTCTTCGTCATCTGGCACCTCATCCACTTCACGATCCTCAAGCCGGTCGTCAATGTCGACGGTCCCGATGCGGCGGCACTGCAGGCCTCGCCGTATGTGATGGTCGTGGCCTCCTTCCAGCTCTGGTGGATGGTGTTGATCTACCTGCTGGCGCTCGCCGCGCTCGGTCTGCACCTGGCCCACGGGGTCTACTCGGCCCAGCAGACGCTCGGCTTCACCCAGAACCCCAAGCAGCACGTGCGGGCCAAGGGGATCGGGCACGCCATCGCGGCCCTCGTCGTCGTCGGCTTCGCGATCCCGCCGCTGTCCATCCTCTTCGGCCTGGTGAAGTGAGGCACTGACATGAGCACCATTCCCGAGACCCCCGCCAGCACCCGCCCCGAGTTGATCAACGGCATCTACAGCGAGGGCGACCGGATCGCCGACACCAAGGCGCCCAAGGTCCCGATCGACCAGATGTGGACCAAGCGCAAGATGGACGCGGCGCTGGTCAACCCCGCCAACCGGCGCAAGCTCTCCGTCATCATCGTCGGCACCGGCCTGGCCGGCGGCGCGGCGGCCGCCACGCTCGGCGAGGCCGGCTACCACGTGAAGTCCTTCTGCTA
>DAOLRO010000134.1:0-7643 GCA_035418665.1 Phycicoccus sp. | reverse complement strand
GCCCCTCCCCCGATGATGACGACGCGGGCTCGGCTGGGGAGGGTCGGTTCACTCACAGGCTGAGGGTATGCCGTCCGCAGACTCCCAGCGAGACCCTCCCTCACCTTGCAGGCAGTCGAGTGTCAGCGAAGTGCTCCTGGAGCGCCAGTTCGGAGCACTTTGGTGACACTCGACTGCCTTGGAGCATCGAATTCCTGCTGCCGGAGAGCGCTCAGGGCTCGATGCGCGATGACGCGCACGTTGCCCTCGGACACGTCGAGGATGCCTGCGATCGTGGCATCGCTGAGGTCCTCGTAATAGCGCAGGACCAGCACGGCCCGCTGTTGCCGGTTGAGGCCCGCGAGCCGGGTCCAGAGTTCGTCGCGCTCTGCCAAGGACTCGTTCGGGTCCGCGACGGTCTCGCGGCCTGCGGCGGCGCCGCGAACATCTGATGTGACGGCGTCGTGGTCGACGATGTCCCGGGCGCTGGCCAGTCGGCGACCGGACACGAAGGTGTTGACCATGATCCGCCGCACGTAGGCATCAGGCCCTTCGGCACGAGCGACCTTCTCCCAGTTGGTCAGCACCTTGATCAGGGTGTCCTGGACGAGATCATCTGCCGACACCCAGTCACCGGTGAGGTTGCGCGCAACCCTGGTCAGCCGCGGAAGCGCAGCCACGGCATACGCGCTCGCCTCCTCGGGGATCTTGTGTCGGAACAGACCCACCCGGTCAGCCCTTCGCCTGCGGCATGGTGGCCAGCACTCGCTCCCGTACCGCAGCCGCGGTCGCCGCGACCTCAGCTCTGGCCTCGTCTTGCAGCAGGGCGCTGTGGGGATCGCCCTGCTGCCCTGCTGGCCGGGTCAACACCACCCCGATCAGAACGTCCCCCACTCGCTCCAAGGAACCCGCGCGGAAGGCTTGGCCGTCGCCGGCCGAAACCAGCGCATCGACGGTGAGGCGATCGGGACCGGACTGCACAGGTGAGTTGACCGTCGTGCAGGCCGAGGCAGGATCCAGGTAGCTCTGCCATGCCGGTGCGGCCCGTCCCGTCGGGAAGACACTCACCGTGATGTCCTGGGTCGAGCTCAACACCCCGTCGGTGGTGACCGTCTCCCCCTCGTGTTGGGTGAGCGATTCGAGCGGTGTGCGCAGGATGGTTAGGTCACCGACGGCGACGAGATCGGCCGAACACTTCTCGAGACCGAACAACAGGGTCGTCTGCGTCGAGTGCGTCCCCGTGCTCACGCTGCGTGGGCCCGGGCTGCTCTGGCTGCCCGACCCGTTCGCACGCATGGCCACGTTGACCACGGAGTCGGGGATGAGTTGGCGAGTCGAGTTCGGCGGGGGCCAATCCGGAATGATCGCCGACGGCGTTCCGACCGAGGGGTTCGCCACGCTGGCGGCGACTGCCACTCGATCCGCGGATTCCGGGCGGGCGTCGACAAGGTGCGGCACGGCATACACACCGCCGACCAAGGCGGCCACGACGAGACCGGACCCGAGAGCGGTCCCAGCCCTCCGGCGGTTCCGGCGACCGCTCGCTTCCCGCTGGATCCCGCCGAGCACCGCCGGGTCCACATCACCGGACGTGGCCTGGAAGAGGTCAACGAGCTCGCGTTCGAGCTGATCGGGTGCCTGGCCCATGGGATGTCCCCCTCTCGGCCGCGCCGTGGGTGGCGATGACCGTCACCCTAGAAGACGCGCCGAGCCTGCTCCAGCGTTACAGCCGCCCCACCCACCCAGTCGAGATAGACCAACCCGCGCGAGGAAAGGCGGCGATTTCCCGCGCGTGTTGGTCTATCTCGACTGGGTGTCTGGTCAGGCGTAGGTGCGGAAGCCGCGTCCGGTCTTCCGACCGAGGTATCCGGCCGTCACGAGGTGCTCCAGCAGAGGCGCTGGCGCATACCCCGGCTCACGGAACTCGAGGTAGAGCTCGCGCTGGATCGCCAGCGACACGTCAAGCCCGACCACATCGAGCAACTCGAAGGGGCCCATCGGCAAGCCGCAGCCGGTCTTCATCGCCGTGTCGATGTCATCGGCCGTGGCGTAGTTGGCCGCGAGCATCTTGACCGCGTCGTTGAGGTAGGGGAACAGCAGGGCGTTGACGATGAACCCACTGACATCCCCACAGGTCACGGCGACCTTGCCGATCGAGGCACACAGGTCCTGGACGGTGGCGGTGACGTCGGCGTCCGTGGCGACCGTGTGCACGACCTCGACCAGCTTCATGACCTGGGCCGGGTTGAAGAAGTGCATCCCGATGACGTCGCCGGGGCGTGAGGTGACCTTGGCGCAGTCGATGATCGGCAGGCTCGACGTGGTCGTCGCCAGGATCGCGCCCGGCTTGCAGATCCGGTCAAGGTCGACAAAGAGCTCCTGCTTGATCGCCAGATCCTCGGCGATCGCCTCGACGACGATGTCGACGTCGCCCAGGGCCGTGCGCTCGGTCGATCCCGTGATCCGGCTGTTGATCGCGTCGGCGTCCTCCTGGGTGAGACGGCCACGCTCGATCATCTTGGCCTGCGACTTGTTGATCGCGGCCAAGACGCCGTCGACCTTGTCGGCCCCGCGCGCCACGAAGACCACGTCGTAGCCGGACTTGGCGAAGACCTCGATGATCCCGGTCGCCATGGTGCCGGACCCGACGACGCCGACCTTTTCGATCGTCCGCAGTTCCACCCCCGCGGGCGCCCCGCCGGTCGGCGTGTCGCGGTCGGCCACGACCTCCGGGGAGCCCGGCCCGGCATACGTGTAGAAACCGCGACCCGACTTGCGGCCCTTGAGCCCCGCGCTCACCATCTGCTTGATGATCGGGCTGGGCGCGTGGAGCCGGTCGCGCCCCTGCTTGTACATCGTGTCGAGGATTTCGTATGCCGTGTCGAGACCGATGAGGTCGAGCAGGGCGAGCGGGCCCATCGGGTAGCCACAGCCGAAGCGCATGGAGGCGTCGATGTCCTCGCGCGTGGCGTACTTGCCCTCGTACATCGCGACGGCGTGGTTGAGGTAGCCGAAGAGCAACGCGTTGGCGATGAAGCCGGCCTTGTCGCCGACGATGACCGGCTTCTTGTCGAGCCGGTCCGCGAGCGCCTTGACATCCTCGAAGACGTCGTCGGCGGTGATGACGGTGCGGATGACCTCGACGAACTGGAGCACTGGCGCGGGGTTGAAGAAGTGCATGCCGACGACCCGCTTGGGGTTCCTCGTCGCGACGGCGATCTCGGTCACGGGGAGGGACGAGGTGTTCGTCGCGAGGATCGCGTCAGGTGCGACGATCGCGTCGAGGCGACTGAAGAGCTCCTTCTTGAGCTCGAGCTTCTCCGGCACGGCCTCGACCACGAGTTGGCAGTTCGCCAGATCGGCCAGGTCGGACGTGTAACTCACGCGTGAGTGCAGCGCGTCATGGTCCTCTTGCGACAACTTGCCCCGGTCGAGGGCACGACCCGTGCTCTTGGCCAGCACCCCCTTGCCGCGCTCCACAGCCGCGTCGTCGACCTCGACGGCGACGACGTCGATCCCGTTGCGAGCGAAGACTTCCACGATGCCGGCGCCCATGGTGCCGAGCCCGATCACGCCAACTGATGTGAACTCACGAGTCATGGCCCGATCCTCGCATTGACCGTATGCCGTGCCACCCCCTCCAGGGCGTGACTCTCCCCACGGTCGGTCGCCGCGGGCGGCGCCCGTCCCCGGGGGCCCACCCACACCGGGTTGGCGATTAGGCTGGCTCCTCGTGCGAGTGGTGATTGCAAAGTGCAGCGTCGACTATGACGGACGCCTGACCGCCCACCTCCCGCTCGCCACCCGGATGCTGATGGTCAAGGCCGACGGTTCGGTCCTCATCCACTCCGACGGCGGGTCCTACAAGCCGCTCAACTGGATGTCCCCGCCCTGCTCGATGGCTGAGATCACCCCTGACGAGACCGAACTCGCCGAGGGTGTCGAAGCCGTCTGGGTCGTCCAGCACGCCAAGTCCGAGGACCGCCTGCGGGTCCGCCTGCACGAGATCCACCACGACTCGCAGCACGACCTCGGTGTCGACCCCGGCCTGGTCAAGGACGGTGTCGAGGCGCACCTCCAGAAACTCCTCGCCGAGCACATCACCACCCTGGGTGCCGGCTGGACCCTGACCCGCCGCGAGTACATGACCCCGATCGGACCGGTCGACATCCTCGGCAAGGACGCCGAGGGCACGACGATCGCCATCGAGATCAAGCGGAGGGGCGAGATCGATGGGGTCGAGCAACTGACCCGCTATCTCGAGCTGATGAACCGCGACTCCCACCTGGCCCCGGTCAAGGGCGTCTTCGCCGCCCAGGTCATCAAGCCTCAGGCCCGCACCCTGGCCGAGGACCGCGGCATCCGCTGCGTGATCCTCGACTACGACGAACTCAAGGGCATCGACAACAGCGAGCACCGGCTTTTCTAGAGGACCGGGGTCACCAGCCCATCACCAGGCTGGCGAGCCACAGGCCGGGACCGACCGCTGAGGTCGCCATGAGCCCCAGCCCCATCCGGCGGACCGACCCTCGCGGAACGAGGATGAGCAGCACCCCCACGGCGGGCGGCACGAGGAACAACCAGCGATGCTGGCCGCTCAGGACGATCAGTGCCACCGTGAGCGAGGAGCCGAGGAAGGACCAGAGGAGGCTGATCGGACTGTGCAGTGCTCCCGTGAATTGCCCCGATGCCCCGACCCGACCCGACGACCCCTTGACCGGACCAGCAGCCAGGGCAGCCAGGCCCATGCTCGAGGCGATCGCCGTCGTCCCCACCGAGACGATGATGGCTGTGATCAGTGCGCCGAAGCCGCCAGCCACACCGACGAGGGTGCCACTCAGCAGGCCGCGCCAACGCACATTCGCCACCAGGGCGAGGACGACCAGCCCTGCGATGACGATCCACGGCCGCAACGCCGTGTTCCCGCCCCAGGCCGCAAATGCGACGAAGCCTGCCGCCACCACTCCGGTGACGAAGGGGAGCGCCCACGTCGCAGTGACGAAGGAGCGGTGATCGACCTCGGGTGCGGCCACCTCAGGTCACCGCTCCCGGTTCGCCAACGCCCTCGGGCAGCAGCCGCCAGCCGTCGTCACCGATCTCGAGCCGTCGCAGAACCGCCCCCTCTCTTGATGGCACGTCGCCGATGACGAGCACGTGTTCGCCGCGGTGCAGGTCGGCGATGTCCTCGAGCGTCTGAGTGCAATGCGCATTCGGATGGGCGCCCGCCCCGAAGCGGCTCACATCCAGACCCACGAGACCCGCGTCCGCCCGTGAGTCGACGCCCAGGAGGCCAGCCAACTCCTCAGCGGAGGGCACAACGCCCGGCGACGACCCGGCATACACCATGGCAATGTGCTCGTGCCGCAGGGTGTCGGCCAACGCCCTAAAGCCCTCGCTCGGCCCGGGGGCCAGCAAGTGGAGGGTCACCGGGCACTGAAGCACAACCCGATCGTATGCCGTGTGCTGGCTCCCCGGGGCTGGTCCCGTCCCGCCTGCCTCAGGATCAGGGCAGATCGCGGCAGGCTCGGATCACGTCGACGAAACGACCCATGATGTCGTTGAGCCCGAAGTCCTTGGGCGTGAAGACCGCGGCGACGCCGAGCTCCTTGAGCCGCGCGGCGTCGGACTCGGGGATGATCCCGCCGACGATGACCGGCACGTCGTCGGCCCCGGCCGCGCGCATCTTGTCGAGGACCTCCGGCACGAGTTCCATGTGCGAGCCGGACAGGATCGAGATGCCCACAAGGTGCACGTCCTCGGCGACCGCAGCCGACACGATCTGGTCGGGCGTGAGCCGGATGCCCTGATAGATCACCTCGAAGCCCGCGTCCCGGGCGCGCACTGCGATCTGCTCCGCACCGTTGGAGTGCCCGTCGAGACCGGGCTTGGCCACGAGCAGACGGAGCTTCTCGCCGAGTTCTTCACTGGTCGTCCGTACACGCTCGCGGACCGCGCTGAGCTCGCCCCCTGCAGCGGAACCAGTCAAACCCACCGTGCCGGAAACGCCTGTCGGAGCGCGGAATTCGCCGAAGACCGCGCGAAGAGCCGCGGCCCACTCACCTGTGGTGACCCCGGCGCGAGCACACTCCAGACTGGCCTCCATGAGGTTGGTTTCCGTGGCGGCATCGGTGGCCAGACGCGCGAGGGAAACAGCCGCCCGCTCTCGCTGCTCAGGATCGGCGTCACGCGTCTCGCGCCAGGCACGCACCGCGGCCACAGCAGCCGCCTCGACTCCGGGATCGGAGACATGAATGGCCGTGTCGAGGTCCGCGGTCAGGGGGTTGGGCTCGGTGGTCTCGAACTTGTTCACCCCGACGACGATGTCCTCGCCGGCCTCGATCCGCTGGCGGCGCAAGGCGTGCGAGGCGACGAGCTCGGACTTCATGTAGCCGCCCTCGACCGCGGCCACCGCTCCGCCCAATTCGGCCACTCGGGCCATCTCGGCTCGAGCCCCGGCCACCAACTCGGCGACCTTGGCCTCGACGACGACCGACCCGGTGAAGAGGTCGTCGTATTCCAGCAGGTCCGATTCGTAGGCCAACACCTGCTGCATGCGCAGCGACCACTGCTGGTCCCACGGCCGGGGCAGACCGAGGGCTTCGTTCCACGCCGGCAATTGCACCGCGCGAGCCCGAGCGTCCTTGGACAGGGTGACCGCGAGCATCTCGAGGACGATGCGCTGGATGTTGTTCTCGGGCTGGGCCTCGGTCAGGCCGAGCGAGTTGACCTGGACGCCGTAGCGGAAACGGCGCTGCTTCTCGTCCGTCACGCCATAACGCTCCCGGGTCAGCTCGTCCCACAACTCGACGAAGGCGCGCATCTTGCACATCTCCTCGACGAAGCGCACCCCGGCGTTGACGAAGAAGGAGATCCGCGCGACCACCTCGCCGAAACGCTCGGCCGGCACCTGCCCCGAGTCCCGCACCGCATCCAGCACGGCGATGGCGGTGGACATCGCATACGCGATCTCCTGCACCGGCGTGGCGCCGGCCTCCTGGAGGTGATAGCTGCAGATGTTGAGGGGGTTCCACTTGGGGATGTGCCCGACCGTGTAGGCGATCATGTCGGTCGTCAGTCGAAGCGACGGCCCCGGAGCGAAGACGTAGGTCCCGCGCGAGAGGTATTCCTTGATGATGTCGTTCTGGGTCGTGCCCTGGAGGCCGCCCACGACCGCGTCGACCGACTCCCCTGCCGCCTCGGCCTGCTCCTCGGCGACCACCTCGTAGAGCGCGAGCAGCCACATGGCCGTCGCGTTGATCGTCATCGAGGTGTTCATCTCCCCGACCGGGATCTGGTCGAAGAGGGCGCGCATGTCACCGATGTGCGAGATCGGGACACCGACCTTGCCCACCTCGCCTCGGGCCAGCACATGGTCCGGGTCGTAGCCGGTCTGGGTCGGCAGGTCGAAGGCCACGGAGAGTCCGGTCTGCCCCTTGGCCAGGTTGCGCCGGTAGAGCGCATTGCTGGCGGCGGCACTGGAGTGACCCGCGTAGGTGCGCATCACCCAGGGGCGGTCGCGCTCGGGTCGCGACAGGTTCGACGCCGCAGCGGCAGAAGAGGTCTCAGGCATGTCCTCGAACGTACCGGCGACCCGCGCCGGCAGACAGGCCCTCACGCGGTGAGAGTGCCCACACCCACGCTGGATTGCGTATGCCGTGCGTCAC
>DAOLRO010000133.1:6477-7711 GCA_035418665.1 Phycicoccus sp. | reverse complement strand
TGCTCCACCCATCGTGTCACGCACCATCACACCGCGTATGCCGTGGGGCCGGGTTTGGCCTGCGGCTGCCGGTAGCGGCTATCGCCGGATGCCGGTGACGAGCTCTCTGACCTCGTCCAGTTCGCTCACGTCGAACCACAGGAGGTCCTCGACGCCTGAGCCCACCCTCTCGTCCACGTGGAAGGAGACGATGCGCTTGAGCGGCACAGCGCCCGACACCGTGATGGCCGTGGGTGCCGCACTGACCGGAGGAACGAGGCCAGCGACGTCGAGGTCAGCCGACGCGATGACGCGGCGCATGACGACCTCGGACGATCCACCTGCGGATGCGGAGCCGATCGCTGAGTCCTCGGTCCGGGCCACCCGATCTGCTGCGAGTTCGGCGGCGGCGAGCCACGCGGCATACTCCGCTTCTTCTCCTGCACCCGGACCGACAGCAACGCCAACGGCCCCCGCGGCCAGTTCACGCTCGTCGGCCAGCGCCGCCAGGTCGGCAGGGCTCAGCGGCAGGTACGTGCGTGCGACCGGCATGACGTCACCGCCGCCGGGCGCGCGGGGCGTCGAGCAACTCCTGGAGGGAGGCCACCAAGCCGTCACCCAGGACGTCGAGGTCGGGGATCGCGTCCCGGTCGCCGTAGAGCCCGTAGTAGACGCCCCCGTCATAGGACGTGAGGCCGATCGAGAGGGCTTGTGAGGGCCCCAGCGGCATGACCGGATAGCTGGACACCATCATCGCGCCCGCGGCATACAACGGCTTCTGCGGGCCGGGCACGTTGGTGATGGTCACGTTGTAGAGGCGCTTGGAGAAGGCCCCCGCGAGCCGGGCACCCATCGCGTGCATGGTCGGCGGCGCGAATCCCCCGAGGCCGCTGAGCGTGTCGGCACCGACGGCTCGACCACCCTCCATCTGCTGGCGCATCGCAAAGGCGATCTGATGGAGGCGGATCGAGGCCCCCGGCTCACCGACCGGAAGGTCGACGAAGCAGGCGGTGAGAGCCTTGTCGTCCTCGTCGGGACCCTCGTGGACCCGCACCGGGACCAGGGCGCGCACGGTGGTGGCGGGGTGCACGGGCTCACCACGAGTGAGCAGCCAGGAACGAAAGGCGCCCGTGATCGTCGCGAGGACCACGTCGTTGACGTCGACCTCATCGGCGAAGTGGCCTTTGGCCAGGCGGCCACGGATCGTGCGGTAGTCCTCGAGGTCCGTGCCGATCATCGCGTAGCGGCGAGCCCG
>DAOLRO010000133.1:2083-6377 GCA_035418665.1 Phycicoccus sp. | reverse complement strand
TGGGCGTCGCTGCCCGGACGCGGGAGCGCTGATCTCCGCACGTGGTAGTGGATGTCGAAGCCCTCGTCGTCGACCCATACCGGATTGGCGACCCCACCGGGGACCCCACGCACTCGCTGGCGATAGCGCGGGACGAAGGCGAGCCGCTGCTCGATGAGACGCACCATCGCGTCGTAGTCGAAGCCGCCCTCGGGCGAGTCGAAGACCATGACCGATCCCACGTGCATGGGCGTGGCCGCGTCTTCGAGCGCGAAGAAGGAGGTGTCGAGGGAGGAGAGACGATCCGGCACGGGCCCATCGTCTCAGACGTCAGCGCACGCTGGCACCGGCCCGTCCGGGACGAGACCGGCGTGAGGTGCGGGTGGCGGCCGCCGAATCGGGTGACAGCCGCGCGGCGAGCCGCCCGATCGCCTGGGTCAGGGGCGCACCGGGTGCCACCTCGACCAGCGACCGTCCGGCCCAGACGGCAGCGTCGCACTCCTGCGGCGACCATGGCAGGAAGTCGACCTCGGTCAGGCCCGAGAAGCGACCGAGCACCTCCCGGATCGACCGCTCCGGGTGCTTGCCCGCGGCACTGGAGCGAACCTTGTTGACCAGGACCAGCGGGGAGTTCACGCCGTGCTCGGCGAGTTCACCCACACCGCGGACGAGTCGCTGCAGACCCACCGGCTCGCCAGCCCCGACAAGGACGACGTGGTCGGCGGCACCCAATGCGGTCAGAGTGGCGCCGTTGCGCCGCGGGGCTGCCGTGTCGTAGCTGAGTTCCTCGTCGTCCTCAAGGGAGTGGCCACAGTCCACGACGATGACCTGGGCGAGTTGACGGGACACAGCGAGGATGTCTGCCATGGCTCCGGGGCGAAGCTCCGGCCAACGGTCGGCGCGGGGGAGGCCGGTGAGGATGCGGAGCAGGGGGCTCACCTCGGGGGAGACCCGGGAGAGGGAGGCCAGGTCGAGGGACCCCTGGTCGGAGAGCCGTGCGGCGGACGCGATGCCGGGCGCCTCGTCGATGAGACCAAGGACCTGGGCGATGCTGGCCCCGTGCGTGTCGGCATCAACGAGGAGGGTCGGCACCCCGCGAGCTGCGAGCACGGCCGCCAGCGTGACGGCCAGGGTGGTTCGCCCAGGCGATCCCAGTGGCCCCCAGACCGCCACCACGATCCCCGGTCGGTCCTCGAGGAGGTCACCAGCGGCCTCGCCACTCGTTCCCGCCGGTCCTCCACGCGGATCGCTTCCCCGATCAGCGTTCGCGACCCCGGAAGCATCGTCCGTCGGCGGCTGAGAGTCAGCGGTCCACAGTGCTGCTGATCCACCGTGCCCCGGGGCGGTCGGCGCGTGGCCGAGCCCGGTCAGCGAGCCCGGGACACCCGTGCCCGATGCACCGGTCGCGGGTAGGCCATCTGCGGATCCACCCATGGTCGAGGTCGACGCCCCTGCCAGCGGCGGTCCTGACCACGGCCCCGTCCCCGGATCCTGCTGCTCGTGGCTGCGACCCTCCACCTGGGCCGCGATGACTGACCGGAGGTCCTCGGCAGCCATGCCGTGACGAACGATCGCTCGCACCCCAAGTTGGCGCAAAGTACGTTCGCCAGCCTCATCACCGGGTGCCAGCACCCCGATGACCCCGACTCCATGACCGGCAAGCGTTCGGACGACCTCCCGGTCGATGCCTCGGAATCCGCCCGACACCAGCGCGACGTCCGCCGCACCGGCCGCGGCGACCGACACCAGTTCGGCCACGTCGGCGCAGCGGCGGGCGATCTCCAGACCTCGCTGGCCTTCGAGCGCAGCCACGAGGTCGGCCTCGTGGCGGTGATCAACGAGGGTGATGACCGACGTGGTGCTCACGAGCCCTCCCGGCGAACCCCACCCGGAGCAGGGACCAGGGTGATGCGCGACTCGAGATCCATGTCCGCGACAAGCGTCTTGACCTTGTCCTCGGGGATGACCAGGTGGACGGCACGGCGCGCGGACGAGCCGCCGAGCACCGCGCCCGACTCGGGGACGGCTGCGACGATCACCCTCTCGACGAGGAGTTCCGGACCCGCGTAGCCGGGCTTGCCGCCGACGGACGTCCCGGAAGGTCGGTTCACGAAGACATCAACGACTGAGCCGGTGGTCAGCAATGAGGCCGCGGTGACATCCACCGGGACCGCAACGATGCGGGTATCGACATCGGCGGAGGCGCCCACAGCCGCCTCAGGGACCAACTCCCCGGGATTCAGGGGGCGAAGGACGTGGGCGTCCTTGGGAAGGGCTTGCGCGGCCGACAGGTATGCCGTGGCGCCGTCACCCAGCCGAACATCCACCCTTCGCAATTGGTCGGGGCCCAACTCCTGCCCGGGCACGAGCGCGACATCGGCGGCATAGAGCGGCACCGTCTGGTCGGCTCTGGACATCGCCCACCCACCGAGGGCTGTCGACAACACGATGAGGAGCAGACCGAAGAGCAACCGGGAGTCGCGCCAACTGGGTGCCCGCAGCCTGTTGGCCTTCGGTGTGACGACCTCGCTCATGGGCTCCCCGATGTGAAGACGGACGTGACGGCTGACGTGAAGCTGACGTGAACCTGCGCAGGAGGCCACCCCAGCGACCTCGTGTCCGACGATTCTGCCCGACTCGGCACCCCAGGCAAGCGGAGACCGAACTCCTGTGGACAACTCTCATCGTGACCGGCCTGTGGATGGCCACGGTGGGCCCCGATCCGGATGGCAGACTGGTCCGCGAGCACTCGAGACGACCGAGGAGGAGTGACGTGAGCCGGCGGTTCATCCCCCTGACCGAGGTGTCCGAGATCCTCGACATCTCGGCGGACCAGGCCTACGCGCTGGTGCGCAGCGGTGACCTGCCCGCGATCAAGGTCGGTGGCCGCGGCCAGTGGCGCGTCGAGACCGTCGAACTCGAGGACTACATCCAACGGATGTACGCCCGGACTCGCGACCTCGTGAAGACGCAGGACGACTGAGTTCGGATCGACCCGGCCCGGTCGCGTCAATCGGAGGAGCGGATGACGACCAGCGCCTCGAAGGGAATCAACCTCCGACCTGTCACGGCCGCAGGTCGCCTGAGCTCACCGATGGGATGCTCGGCCAACTCGAGAGCATCCGCCCCGACGGCATCGATCGTGCCTGACAAGCGCTTGCCACTGCGGTCATCGATGGTCACGGTGGCCCGATCCCGTGAGAGGGTCCGCAGGGCCGAGCCCAGACCGAACCGGCGGGCCATCCGCGCGTCCTGAGCACGACGGTTCGGTTCGATGACTCCCGTGATGGCAGCCGACACCACGAGATGACGCGTCCCTGGTTGATGGATCCGCGACCCGAGGAGGATCCAGTCCGCGCCGAGGTCCAGCAACTCACCGCTCACTCGCTCGCCCGACACCAAGTCCACCGTCGTGAGGCCCCCGAGTTGGCCAGCCAGCCGGGACAGGAAGGGAACGAGGGCTCGTTCCCTCCGGGTGCGCTCTGCAATCTCTGCGGCGACGTCAAGGCTCTCCTGGGCTGCCAGTTGTGCCTCGAGGTCGGCGAACAAGGCCTCCCAACGCAGCGGCTCGTCGCCGGGAGGAAGAGGCATGACGGACAGGTTAGACCGTCGCTGCGCAGCCGCTCACGACCCATCCCCAGCTTCCTCTTGCACGACGGAAACGGATGAACTACCTTCAAACTCATGCAAACCACATCAAATCGTCTCGAAAGCACTCACTATGCACCTTCACGGTGCTCACGGGCCGCGATGTGGATGCGGCTTGCGCTCCTGCTCACCCTCAGCGCGCTCGGGATCAGCGCCTTCGTCGCCCTCCTGACCGTCCCGGCCGTGCTCGCCCTTCCCTCACCCGCTCCCGCGAGTGCCAGCGAGATGCTCGAAGCGGTGGCGTTGGCCGCTGCCGCAGGCTTGTTGTGCTGGCTGTGGCTCCTTCTGGCCATTGAATCGAGCACCGTGCTCCGAGACACCGGCCGTCGTCGCCGTCGCAGCACCGGGTCGGCGACCACCTCGACGACTGACGGCCAGGTCGACGGCACCGACCGCTGGACGCCGGGTCGTTCGCTGGCCAAGCGCATCGTCGCCCTCACCCTTGGAGCCAGCGCCGCAGGCCTGCTCGGCCCGGCCGTGGCAAGCGCAGACGGGAGCCTCGCGCCTGCCGGTCTGCTCCACGTTGCTGGCGTGACGTCGACCAGCCACCTCCTCGAGGGCCACCCTGGTTGGTCGATCACCTCTGGCTCGGAGCTGAGTTCTGCCACCCCGCCCACCATGCCGGGCGGCACCGCGTCCGAGACCAGCACCGCGTCCGAGACCAGCA
>DAOLRO010000133.1:0-1983 GCA_035418665.1 Phycicoccus sp. | reverse complement strand
GCACCGCGTCCGAGACCAGCACCGCGTCCGAGACCAGCAGCGCGGCCGACCCGGGCTGGCGACCCACCCAACCTCTGGTGCGTCCGCAGCCCGAGCCCGTCTTCCGGCCCGTCGCCGCGGCTGCTGCTGCCTCACCCCCGTCAGCGGCCCGGACGGTCGTGGTCCACCGCGGGGACACCCTCTGGTCGATCGCGGCGATGCATCTGGGCCCGGGCGCCACCGATGGCGAGATCGCTGCCGCGTGGCCGCAGTGGCATGCCGCCAACCGCACAGTCATCGGGAATGACCCGGATCTCGTCCTTCCCGGTCAGATCCTCACGATTCCCGCGGCCCTCGGTGGGTTGCGATGACCGCGACGGCTTCCCAGTTCCCACGTCCGGTCCTCGGCCCCATTCGCGTCATGGGAGCGGTTCCGGCGCGACCGGCCGCCATCTCGCTCGCAGAAGCTCTCGAACGCTCCCGGGCAGAGCGGGCCAGCCGTCAGTTCATCCAGGGCGCTCTCGCGCTCGACCTCGGGGGTCGGGACGCGGACAAGGACAGTGACGAGGCCCTCTTCGGCCCTCAACTCACCTCGGCGCGCGAACTTCCCGATCCGCGGCCCGTCGCCGCCCGCCTGGGTCTGGCGATCTCGGAGATCCTCGCCGGGCTGCGCGCTCCCGTGCAGGTGGTGCGTTGGACAACGCCAGAGGTGTATGCCGTCCTGACGCGTCGCGCCACCACGGTCGCCCGCCGCGACGCCGCCCGTCGGGGCCGACCGAACCCCCGTCCGCGCATCCGTGTGCTCCGGGTTCGGGTCTGCTGCCCCGCCGATGGGGTGGCCGAGGCCGCCGTCGTCATCGAGGAGGGGTCCAGAGTCAGGGCCATGGCCCTGCGGCTCAGCGGCGTGGACGGCCGCTGGCAGGTCGAGGTCCTCCAGATCGGCTGACCCGCGGATCGCGGGGACGACCCACCACGGGGTCCAAGTTCGCGGTCAGCGCTTCCCGTGGCACATCTTGAACTTCTTGCCCGAGCCACACGGACAGGGCGCGTTCTTGCCGGTCCCCTTGAGCTGGGCGTCGGTCAAGGTCGTCCCATTCGTCGTCCCAGCTGATTCGTCGCGCTCCACCGTGCCGCCGGTCTCGCTCGGCGCCGAGAAGTGCAGGTTGCGGGCCCGACGCTCTTCGATGCCCACGCCGGAGACCTGCACCCGCGGGGCATCGGTGCCAGCGCTCGTGGCGGTACGCGCGGCGACGGCCTCGAGGACCGATTCGGCGGCCGGTTCAGCAGCCGGTTCCGCCGCTGGCGCTTCCGCGGAGGGGGCGACCGCCTCGGTGCCGTCCGTGCGATCGGAGGCACCCGGCATACCGGCCAGCATCTCCCCCACCCGCACGGGAGCCACGGTCGCAGCGGGAGCCGCCGGCGCCTGGTCGCCCACGTTGACGTCGACGTGGAAGAGCAGGCCCACGGCCTCCTCCTTCACCGACTCGTTCATCGCCTGCCAGAGCAGGAAGCCCTCGCGCTGGTATTCGACCAACGGGTCGCGCTGGGCCATCGCGCGCAGGCCGATGCCCTCCTTGAGGTAGTCCATCTCGTAGAGGTGCTCGCGCCACTTGCGGTCCAACACCGAGAGCATGACGCGGCGCTCGACCTCCCGGATGACCGGCGCGCCGAGCGCCTCCTCGCGGGAGTCGTAGGAGTGGTGGGCGTCGGAGAGGATCTCCTGCTTGAGCACGGCCGGGGACAGACCCGAACGTCCGCCGGCGGCAGCGACGACCTGCTCCTGGGTGACCGAGATCGGGTAGAGGGTCTTGAGGGCCGTCCAGAGCCGGTCGAGGTTCCAGTCCTCGGGGAAGCCATTGGCGGTCTCGGAGTCGACATAGCCCTCGACGACGTCGTTGACGAAGAAGCGCATCTGCTCCTCGAGGTCTTCGCCCTCGAGGACACGTCGGCGCTCGTCGTAGATGACGGTGCGCTGGCGGTTGAGGACGTCGTCGTACTTGAGGA
>DAOLRO010000132.1:0-7830 GCA_035418665.1 Phycicoccus sp. | reverse complement strand
TCGGCGTCGGCAAGGGCGACACGGTCATGATCTACATGCCGATGATCCCCGAGACGATCTTCACGATGCTCGCGTGCGCCCGCCTCGGCGCTCCGCACTCCCTTGTCTTCGGTGGCTTCTCGGCCGAGGCCCTGCACACGCGCATCAACGACGCCAAGGCCAAGCTCGCCGTCACCACTGACGGCCAGTGGCGCCGCGGCAAGCCGGCCCCGCTCAAGGCGGCCGTCGACGAGGCCCTCGAGCACGACGACAACACCGTCGAGAAGGTCCTCGTCGTCAAGCGCACCGGCACCGAGGTCAACTGGACCGAGGGCCGTGACGTCTGGTGGGACGACCTCGTCCCCGGCCAGTCCGGCACCCACGAGTTCGAGAACTTCGACAGCGAGCACCCGCTCTTCATCCTCTACACCTCGGGGACCACGGGGAAGCCGAAGGGCATCTTCCACACGAGCGGCGGCTATCTCACCCAGTGCGCCTACACGAACTCGATCGTCCACGACGTCCACCCCGAGTCCGACGTCTACTGGTGCACCGCCGACGTGGGCTGGGTGACCGGCCACTCCTACATCGTCTACGGGCCGCTCTCGCTCGGCGCGACGCAGGTCCTCTACGAAGGCACCCCGGACACCCCGCACCAGGGCCGCTGGTGGGAGCTCATCGAGAAGTACAAGGTCAACATCTTCTACACCGCCCCGACCGCGATTCGGACCTTCATGAAGTGGGGCGCCGACATCCCGGCCAAGTTCGACCTCTCCTCGATCCGCATCCTCGGCAGCGTCGGCGAGCCGATCAACCCCGAGGCGTGGCTCTGGTATCGCAAGCACATCGGCGCCGACACCGCCCCGATCGTCGACACGTGGTGGCAGACCGAGACCGGCGCGATCATGAACAGTCCGCTCCCCGGCGTCACCACCCTCGAGCCCGGCAGCTCGCAGCGCCCCATCCCCGGCATCTCCGCCGAGATCCTCGACGACGAGGGTCAGCCGATGACCGACCCCGACAAGGTCGGCTACCTCGTCCTCACCAAGCCGTGGCCCTCGATGCTGCGCGGCATCTGGGGCGACCCGCAGCGCTACAAGGAGACCTACTGGAGCCGCTTCGGCCCCAAGTACTACTTCGCCGGCGACGGCGCGAAGTACGACGAACGCGGCAACATCTGGATCCTCGGCCGCGTCGACGACGTCATGAACGTCTCGGGCCACCGCCTCTCCACCGCCGAGATCGAGTCGGCTCTCGTCTCGCACCCGAAGGTCGCCGAGGCGGCAGTCGTCGGCGCCAACGACGAGATGACCGGCCAGGCGCCCGTCGCCTTCGTCATCCTCCGCTCCGACGCCGTCGCCGAGGGCGAACTCGACGATGCCGATGCCCTGGCTGCGTTGTCGACAGAGCTCCGCAATCACGTCGCCAAGGAGATCGGCCCGATCGCCAAGCCGCGCCAGATCATGGTCGTCCCCGAGCTCCCCAAGACCCGGTCCGGCAAGATCATGCGCCGCCTGCTCAAGGACATCGCCGAGGGCCGTGACATCGGCGACACGACGACGCTCGCCGACTCGACGGTCATGGGCACCATCCAGGAAGGCCTGAGCGGCAAGTCCTGACAAGCCAATCCAAAGCCTTGGTATGCCGTCCGCTCACCCGAGCGGACGGCATACCCAATGGTGTGGCCGGGTCAACGACCGGAGAGTTCGTTGGGTTCGGTCGCGGGGTCGAGTTCGGCCCCCGACCGGTAGGCCGCGCGACCGAGCATGTTGCTCCCGACCGAGGAGACGACCACCGCGCCCACGAGCGCCAGCGCCACCTCGACCGCGTGGACCCAACTCCAGCCGTGGGCCAGTCCGTGCTCGATGAAGGCCGCGATCAGGATGAAGGGCACCCCCACGGCGGTCGCTGGTCCGATCGAGTTGACCCGGCTGACGGCATCACGCACACGCAGGACGGCGACAGCGCTCACGAGGAAGCCCAGCGCGCCGAGGATCGCAAGGGTCCCGGAGAGCCAGGCGAGCACGGTCTCGAGGACAGTCATCAGCGTCGCCCCCTCGTGAGGATGAGCGCCAGGGCGAGCGTGCCCAGGACACCGATGAGCGAGGCGATGACCGCGACATCGAAGACGACCGCGCTGTCGAGGAGGGTGCCGATGAGGACGAATCCCGCGATGGCACTGAAGTAGAAGAGATCGGCGAGCACGGCCCGACTGGCGTCGTCGTGGGAGCGGAGGACGCCGACGAAGCCGAGGAGGGCGGCGACCGCGACGATGGCGGCTGCGACGGTGAAGGCGACGTTCATCGGCACTCACCTACCGCGGGCGGGTCAGGAAGCAGGGCGACTTCGCGACCCCGGGTCACCCGCAGGATGCGCGACTCCATGTCGGCGAGTTCGGCGATCGCGCCCTCATGGGTATGGGCGTAGAGGAAGTGCACGAAGAGGCTCTTGCCCCCTGCTCCGAGGCCCGGGCTTGCCTCGTCACTGTCATCCACCTCATCGGCCTCGGCGACCCCAAGGGTGAGGGTGCCCGGGGTGATCGTGATCGAGGACTCGATGGCGGCGATTTCGAGTGTCGTGCGGGCCCGGAGCGGGAACTCGATGATCGAGGGCGACACGTCGAGCCCGGGGGTGAGCACGTCCCGGCCGAGGATGAAGGCCTGCTTGGGCACCTGCCACGCGAGCCACACGAGATAACTCACGGCCCACCACGCCTGGAGCAGTCTCCTCATGAGCCGATCACCGCCGTGACATAAGGCGCGACATCGACCAGACCCACGGCCGCGCGATCTGCGATCTCCCAGAGCGGCCCAGCGGCCACGAAGAAGACGAGGGAGAGGGCCAGCAAGGCCCCAGCGGGCGCCAGATCAAGGGGCTTGATGCAGACATGGTCGGGCAGCGGCACCGGCTTGTCGTCGGTCTCGACGCGACCGGTGTTGGATGGCGGCCGGTAGAGAGTCATCTTGGGTCCCCAGAAGACCTCGTGCCAGAGCCGTTGCATGGCGAGCAGGCTGATGATGCTGGCCGCGACGATCGACCCGATGAGCAGGGCGGCGAGCGGCGGCGACTCCTGTGCCGAGGCGAGGACGAGGGCGATCTTGCCCCAGAAGCCGGACGAGGGCGGCAGCCCCATGATCGACAGGAGCGCCAGTCCGACGATCCAGGCGAGCGCCTTCTCGCGGCGGAGCAGGTCGGCGAGGCGGACGAGATGGCCTGTGCCATAAGTCTTTTCGACCGCGCCAGCCGCGAGGACGAGGACGCCCAACGTCAGAATGCTGTGCACGGTGTAGATGAGTCCCGCCGACCACGCCGCGAGCGTCGACAGCGCCACGCCGATGAGCGCGTGGCCCACCCCGGAGACCATCTGGAAGGAGACGACCCGGCGAATCGTGTTCTCTCCGAAGGAGGACCACGCGCCGATGATCATGCTCGCGACGATGAGGGCCAGGATGACCCCACCGAGCACCCGGGACTCACCGAAGACCAGCGAGTGGATCCGATAGATGGCCACCAGCGCGACCTTGGAGTGCAACCCGGCGAAGAGCGCCATGACCGTGGCCGACGTTGCCGGATAGGCCCGAGGCAGCCAGCCGTGGACCGGCACGGCTCCGGCCTTGATGACCAGCGCCAGCAGCACGAGTGCCGCACCGAAAGCCACCCGGGGGTCGCTGCCCCGACCCGCAAGGGCGGCCAGGTTGACCGTTCCTGCACCCGCATAGAGCACGGCGAGGCCGATGAGGAAGATCGAGGAGGTGACGAGGTTGACGACGAGGAAGACCCGTCCCGCAGCCATTCGCCGCCAGGTGCCCGTCATCGCCACCAGCGCATAGGAGGGCAGGAGCATCACCTCGACGAAGACGAAGAGGTTGAAGGCATCCGCAGTGAGCAGCGCCCCGTTCACGCCCGCGACGAGCATGAGGACCAGGGGCGTGAAGAAGCGCAGCCGGTCCTCGCCCGTGCGGAGCGCGAATGTGAGGACGATCGCCGTGGTGAGGCCCGTGACCGTGAGCATCACGGCCGCGAGGGTGTCCGAGACGAACGGAATCGCGATCCCCGGGACGAAGCCACCCATCTGGGTGACGAGGACCGGCCGTTCGGCATGGAGGCCCACGAGCGCAGCACCGCCGACCGATGAGGCGAGCGGGATGCCGAGGAGCAGGAGGCGCTGGACGTGGCGGTTCGCGATGAGCGCCGTGACGGCCGAGGCCACGAGCGGGATGGCGACGAAGAGCGGCAACAGGTTGGCAAACACGGGCTGGGAGGTGGTCATCGGTCGTGCTCCTCCCCCGTCTCGGGGATCCGCCAACTGTCGTCGTTGCGACCGACGACGGCCAGCGCGAGGAGGAAGACGGTGACCGCGAGCGTGATGACGATCGCGGTGAGGACGAAGGCCTGCGGGAGGGGGTCGGCCGCCGCCGCGGGATCCATCCGGTCGGCGAGGGGTTCGCCCCGGTATGCCGTGACACCCGACGCGAGGAGGAAGAGATTGACCGCGTGGCTGAGCAGGCCGACGCCGAAGGCGATCCGGACCAGACTTCGCTGGAGGAGCAGGTAGGTCCCGCCGGCGACGAGAACTCCGATGGTGAGCGAGAGGATCACGAGGTCACCACCTCAGCTGCATCGGGGCCATCGATCGGCTCGGGGTCGTCCGCGTGGGTCGCGTCGTGGGCGGTCTCCGAACCGAGGATGTTGAAGGCGACCATCACCAAACCCAGCACCGCGGCATACACACCAACATCGAAGACCATCGACGAACTCACACCGAACCCGCCAGCTCCCAACTTCACCGGCGCGAGGAAGGCACCCCCGTTCGGACCGGCGATGAGGCCGAGCAGCCCGGTGGCGGTGGCGATGAGGACGCCGCCGGCGATGAGGGCCACGGGTAGTGCGGGTCGCGAGACCGGCCCGTCCTTGGGGCGCGCGAGGTGCACATAGGCCACGGCGACGGCCGCGACCAGGGCGGCGATGAAGCCGCCACCCGGCTGGTAGTGGCCGCGCCAGAAGAGGACCGCCGAGATGACGACGAAGGACGGGAGAAGCACGCGCTGCAACAACCGGAGAGGTTCGGTGTTGGCCTCGACGTCCTCGAGTGCCCGATGGGCCCGCGTGCCCTCCTCGGCCAGGTCGACTTTCGGCAGCGGGACCCACGTGGGCAGCGACTCCGGATCAGGGTCCGGCGCGGGGTCCAAGAGGGCCTTGGGAAGGGTGGCCAGCACGGCGATGATCGCCACCCCGGCCATGCCGAGGACGGTCAACTCCCCGAAGGTGTCGAGGGCACGGAACTCCACGAGGATGACGTTGACGATGTTCGTGCCGCCGGTGAGGTCCACCGTCTCCGAGAGGTAGTAGTCGGCGATCCCGGAACGCTCTCGTCGACCCATGACGGTCCACGCGGCCAGGCTGGCTGCGAGACCAGCGCCCACGGCGAGCACCGCCTTGCGGCGACGTTGCGGGCGACGACCCCGGCCGAACTCGACGGGAAGTTTGCGCAAGACCAACATGATCACGAGGACCGTGAGGACCTCGACGAGCAACTGGGTCAGGCCCACGTCAGGTGCACCGAGCAGGAAGACCTGGGCGGTGAGCATGATCCCGATCCCCCCGATCAGCACCGTCGCGCCCAGACGCGAGTGCGCCCGCACGAGGGCGAGCACACCAATGGTGACCAGGATGAAGACGGCGACGTCGGCTGGGGCGTTGACGCCACCGCGGACCGGGTCGACGGCACCGCTCTGCCACAGCCACCAGGACCCGAGCCCGAGCGCCGCCGTGAGGGCGGTCAGGATCGGCCCCACGTGGTGAGCGGGGTGATCCGCGCGGACCAACCCGGCCACCCTGATCCCGATGCGCTCTCCCACCTTGGTCAGGCTCATGACCAAGCCAGCGCCGTCGACAGGAAAGAGATCGGGCTCGACCCGCGGCCGCAATCGGCTGCGGCGGGTCACGAGGAGGGCACCGACCACGAACACGCCGAGCGTCACGAAGAATTCCAGGCTGAGGCCGTGCCACAGGGTGAAGTCGGCGTCATGGGCCATGACCGGGTGCGAGGCGACGACGGCGAGGTCGACCGGTCCCTCGAAACGGTCGACGATGAAGGCGAGCGGCACCCCGACGAGCACCGGCGCAGCCGCCGGGATCAACGTGACCAGACGGGCCTCGCGGATCGGCTCATCCGGTTGTGGCCCATCGATGAAGGCACCGGTGACGATCTTCCCGCAGTAGAGGAAGGTGAGGACCGCCGCGACGGCCGCAACGCCCAGCAGGATGGGCCCGAGGTAGGTCGCCCCCGGCGCATCGAGCAGGGCCGCGAAGATGTTCTCCTTCGAGATGAAGCCGAGCATCGGTGGCGCCCCGGCCATCGACGCGGTCCCGATGATGACGCACCAGAAGGTGAGGGGCATCGATCTCCGCAGGGCAGGGAGTCGACTGAGCGAGCGGGTCCCGGCCTGATGGTCGATGATGCCGACGAGCATGAAGAGACCGGACTTGAAGCAGGCGTGGGCGATGGTGTGCAGGAGGGCCGCCGAGATCGCGAACTCGGTGCCGACCCCGATTGTCGCCGTGATCAGGCCCAACTGGCTGACCGTCGAATAGGCCATCAACTTCTTGAGATCAGTCTGTTGGAGGGCGAAGAAGCCGGCCAGACAGGCCGTGAAGAGGCCGAGCCCGATGAGCAGGATGTTCCAGATCAAGGTGCCGTGGAAGAGCGCGGTGAAGCGGAAGAGCAGGTAGATGCCCGCCTTCACGACCGCGGCGGCATGCAGATAGGCACTGACCGGGGTGGCCGCCGCCATCGCGTCCGGGAGCCAGAAGTGAAACGGGAACTGCGCCGCCTTGCTGAAACCCGCGATCGCCACGAGCACCGCGACCACCGAGGTGAACGCCAGATCCTGGGCCCAGACCGGTGAGGCGATGACCTCCGAGAATCGACTGCTCCCCGTCTTGGCCATGATGAGCGCCACGGCCGTGAGCAGCGCGAGCCCACCCATGAAGGTGAGGAGCAGGGTCCGCATCGAGGCCGCCTCGCCAGGGTGTCCCGAGCGAGCGATGAGCAGGAAGGACGCCAGGGACGTCAACTCCCACGTGAGGAAGAGCAGGACCAGGTTGTCGCTGAGGACGAAGGCCACCATGGCGAAGGTGAAGCCCGACATCACGAGGTAGAAGCCGCGCTGGTCACCCTTGGTGAAGTAGGTCGTCGAGTAGAAGAAGACGATGGCGCCGATGATCAGCGCCATGAGGATGAAGATCAGGGAGAGCCCGTCGAGGCGCAGGACGATCTCGAGGCCCAACTGGGACACCCACGGGGTCGACCAGGTGATCGCGCTGCCCTCGCCGACCGCCATCAACTGTTGGATCGCAGGGATCAACGAGGCCGCGACGGCGAGGAAGGCCACCCCGAGCGGCCAGCCCGCTGCCCGCCCCATGACCTTGGTCAGCACGAGGCTCGCGAGCGGGATCAGCGCGAGCACGCCGAGCAGCCAAGGCAGGGTCACACGGCTCTCCGGTCGTCGAGGGGCGGTCGGGGATCCGGTCGGATCGGGGGTGCCTTTCATCTTAGTGGGGGATGAGGCAGGCCCATTCGCCGAACGAGTCGCTAAGGTCGGACCTGAACCAGCCGAGTCGCGGCCCGCACCTCCCGCCCGACCCGAGCCCGACCGCACCGAAAGTGATCGCCATGCCCGAGACGTCGCGCCCCGCCGGCACCGAACCCTTGGCCGGCTCCGTGCCTGATCGATCGAGCGGCCCGATGCACATCGGCTCGGACCGGACCATCGGCCAACTCGTCGTCTCGGCCACCGACGAGGTCAAGGGTCTGGTCACCGACCACATCGCGCTCGCCAAGGCCGAGGT
>DAOLRO010000131.1:0-7900 GCA_035418665.1 Phycicoccus sp. | reverse complement strand
AGCTCGCGGGCGTCCTCTACGTCGCGATGGTGATCTCGCGCCTCGTCGCGCTCACGGCGATGCGCAACAAGTGACGGGGTCAGGCTGACGTCGAGATGAGGTCGGCGTCGAGCGCGGCCCACGTGGCCAGGCTGGGGCCGCGCCGGGTCCGCAGGTCCCGCGCGACGTCCTCGGCGGCGCCGAGCACGCGACGCATGTTGCCGCTCGTGAGTTTGCCGAGGTCACCCGCGGACCAGCCGCGCTCGGCGAGGGCCGCGAGCAGTCGCGGATAGCCGGTCACGTCCTCGAGACCGTCGGGGAGCAGGTCGACGCCGTCATAGTCGCCGCCGAGGCCGATGTGGTCGATGCCGGCGACCTCCCGCACGTGCTCGAGGTGCGGGATGACATCGGCCAGAGTCGCGGTCGGTTGGGGGTTGGTCTCGCGCCGGGCCCGACAAAAGGCGCCGTATGCCGTGTAGTCAGCCGGGTCGATCCCCTCGGCTCGCGCAGCCTCACCCGCCGCGAGGTCCCACTCCCGGACGGCCGGTGAGACGAACTTCGGGACGAAGGTGACCATGCAGAGCCCTCCGTTGCCCGGCAACTGGGCGAGCACGTCCTCGGGCACATTGCGCGGGTGGTCACAGACTGCGCGTGCCGAACTGTGGGAGAAGACGACCGGCGACTCGGTCGTCGAGAGCGCCGCGCGCATGGTGTCCGCCGAGACGTGGGAGAGGTCGACGAGCATGCCGAGCCGATTCATCTCGCGCACAACCTCGTGGCCGAAGGGGGAGAGGCCACCGAGCACGGGCTCGTCCGTTGCCGAGTCGGCCCACGGGACGTTGTCGTTGTGGGTGAGCGTCAGGTAACGCACGCCCACGGCATACAACATGCGAAGGGTGCCCAACGAGCAGCCGATCGAGTGCCCACCTTCTGCGCCCATGAGGGATGCGATCCGGCCGCGTGCCCAGGCGGCGTCCACGTCAGCGGCGGTGGTCGCGAGAGCCAACGTCTCGGCATGGCGATCTGTCATCGTGTGGACGAAGTCGACCTGTTCCAAGGTGGCCGCCACGGCCGAGTCCCCGGCGAGTTGGGCGGGCACGAAGACCGACCAGAACTGCGCTCCGACGCCGCCCTCACGCAGGCGCGGGAGGTCGGTATGGGTGCGACTGCCGCGGAGGCCGACGTCGAGTGCGTCCAAGTCGTATCCGACCTGAGCCCGCATCTCCCACGGCAGGTCGTTGTGGCCGTCCCAGACGGGATGCTCGGCGAGCACATCGGCCACGATCTGGGTGACCTCGGAGGAGTCGGTGGGCGTGGGAGCGGTGGCCTCGGGCATGGTCCGACTCTGCCACGTCGAGCCCAACTAGAGTGAGGCCATGAGCGGTGGGGTCGAGGTGGCGGAGCACCAGAGGACCGTCGCCGTCGTGACCCTCGGCTGCACGCGCAACGAGGTCGACTCCGAGGAACTCGCCGGTCGGCTGCGGGCAGAGGGCTGGCGCCTCGTCGACGATGCCGCCGATGCGGATGTTGCTCTCGTCAACACCTGTGGGTTCGTCGAGCAGGCGAAGAAGGACTCGATCGACACTTTGCTCGAGGCGGCCGACCTCAAGGAGACGGGTCGCACCCAGGCCGTCGTCGCCGTCGGGTGCTTGGCCGAGCGCTATGGCCAGGAATTGGCCGACGAGTTGCCCGACGCTGACGCCGTGCTCGGTTTCGACTCGTATGCCGACATGTCCAGCCATCTCCGGCGCATCCTCGCGGGGGAGAAGCTCGCCAGCCACGTGCCCTCGGACCGCCGCCGGCTCCTGCCGCTGACCCCGGTCGAGCGCCAGGCCGGGGCCGAATCCGTGGCCCTGCCCGGGCACGACAGTGTCGCCGAGGGGGTCGTCCGGGCACGGCTCGATGGGCGCCCGTGGGCGCCGCTCAAGATCGCGAGCGGCTGCGATCGTCGCTGCTCCTTCTGTGCGATCCCGATGTTTCGGGGCTCGTTCGTCTCGCGTCGCCCCACCGACGTCATCGCCGAGGCTCGCTGGCTCGCCGCCGAAGGGGTGAGAGAACTCTTCCTCGTCTCCGAGAACTCCACGTCTTACGGCAAGGACCTCGGCGACCTCGCGTTGCTCGAGAAACTGCTGCCCGAGTTGTGCGACATCCCGGGCATCGAGCGGGTACGCGTCTCCTACCTGCAGCCCGCAGAGGTCCGCCCCGGCCTGCTCGAGGCGATGGCTGCCCTGCCGACGGTCATGCCGTGGTACGACCTCTCCTTCCAGCACTCCTCGCCGACGGTGTTGCGTCGGATGCGCCGTTTCGGGGGCACCGAGCCCTTCCTCGAACTCATCGCGCGCGTGCGAGCAGCGGCCCCTGATGCCGGGATTCGCACCAACGTCATCGTCGGCTTCCCCGGCGAGACCGAGGACGATGTCGATGAGTTGGAACGCTTCCTGATCGCTGCCGACCTCGACGTCGTGGGTGTCTTCGGCTACTCCGACGAGGACGGCACCGAGGCCGAGGACCTCGACGGCAAGCTGGATGCCGACGTCATCGAGGAGCGGGTCACCCGGATCACCGATCTCGTCGAGCAGTTGACCGCGGAGCGGGCGGAGCGTCGCGTGGGCTCGCGGGTCATGGTCCTCATCGACGAGATCGACGACGAGACCGGCGAGTGCATCGGTCGTGCCGAGCACCAAGGCCCCGACGTCGATGGCGCCACCATCCTGCCGCCCGGCGCGGGCGAGCCCGGCGACCTGGTCGAGGCCGATGTCGTGGCCAGCGAAGGCGTCGACCTGCGGGCGGTGCCGGTCGCTGGGAGCCAAGCGGACGGCATACCCACGCCCGGGATGGCGTCCGACCCTGACGATGCCTCAGCCAAGGGGAGCGCGTGAGCATCCCCGACGTGCGCGGCGTGCGACGGGTGAGTGCCTGGAACATCGCGAACTACCTCACGGTCTTCCGGATCGTGCTCGTGCCCGTCTTCGGTTGGCTGCTGCTCGCCGATGGGGGAGCCTCGCCGAACCTGCGGTGGTGGGCCTTCGCCTGCTTCACCGTCGCGATGATCACCGATCGCCTCGATGGGGACCTCGCGCGCAGCCGTGGCCTGGTCACCGACTTCGGCAAGGTGGTCGACCCCATCGCCGACAAGGCGTTGGTGACGATGGCCCTCGTCGGGCTCTCGATCATCCAGGCGCTGCCCTGGTGGATCACCGTCGTCATCCTCGTGCGCGAGTGGGGCGTGACCGCCATCCGGTTCTGGGTGATCAGGCACGGGATCATGGCGGCTGGCCGCGGTGGCAAGCTCAAGACCTTCCTGCAGGCGCTCGGGCTGGGCTTCTTCGTCATGCCCCTGTGGACGCTGCCTGGAGCGGAGTTCTGGCACGGCCTGGCCTGGGTGGTGCTGGTCGCCGCGCTGATCGTCACGGTGGTCACCGGCATCGATTATGTGGTCCAAGCATTGCGGCTGCGGCAGACGAGTCCCCGCGCCGAGTTGAAGCGGGCAGAACGCGCCCGGCGGCGGCAAGAGCGCCAGCAGGGCTCGTGACGACCCTTGCCCGTCAGGTGGTCGAACTTCTGGGTCGGCGTGGGCTCACGGTGGGCACGGCGGAGTCGCTCACCGGTGGGTTGCTCTGCTCGACCCTGATCGACGTCCCGGGTGCCTCGTCGGTCGTGCGGGGTGGTGCCGTCGCCTATGCCACCGATGTGAAGGCGTCGGTGCTCGGGGTGGATGCCGACCTGCTGGCTGCTCGGGGCGCGGTGGACGCCGACGTCGCCCGGGGAATGGCAGCGGGCGCTCGGCGGTTGCTCGGAGTCGACATCGGCGTGGCGACGACCGGGGTCGCCGGCCCGGACCGAAGCGATGGACAACCCGTCGGGACGGTCTTCGTGGCTCTCGACTCCGACGCCGGCTCCGATGTCCTGGCCCTCGCGCTCAGCGGGGATCGGCGCACCATCCGGGAGACCGCGGTGGAGGAGTCCCTCCGGCTGGTGTTGCGGATGTGCGCTGACACCCCGCCGGGGTAACGTGAGGCCACCAGCAATGCAGATGCTCGAGTCGTGTGAAAGGAGTTGCCGTGGTCGTGCTTCGTCAAGAGCTCGGTGAGCTCCTGCGTGAGACGCGGGTGGAGCAGGGTCGCACCCTGCGCGAGGTCGCTGCGGACGCGACGATCGCCTTCGGCTACCTCAGCGAGATCGAGCGCGGCACCAAGGAGGCGTCCTCGGAGTTGCTCGTCGCGATCTGTGGCGCTTTGGGTCTGACGCTCTCTGAGCTGCTCGCCGACCTCACCGAGCGCGTCGCTCGGGCCGAGGTCCTCGCGGCCCCGGTGCGCCTGCCGGTCCGCGACCGCGAAGCTGCTCGGGTGTCCGCGGCCTGACTCGTCCGGCACCCAGTGGTGCCTGCGGCCGTCCATCATCGGTCGGTGCCATGCCGCCTTGGCAGGTGGGACAGGAGAAGAGCGTCCGCTCGCGTGGTGGCTGCCCGGTCATCGCGACCCGGATCGTGTCCCCGCAGCGTCGGCAGGGGCGGCCCGATCGACCATGGACCCAACTCTCCTCGCCCTGTCGCAGGATGCCGGTGCTCGATTGGATCGCGTGGTCCTTGGCTCGATCCATGAGCCGGTGGATCGTGGTGACCAGGTGGTCGACCTGGTCCGGTGTGAGGTCGCTTGTTCGAGTCCAGGGAAGGATCCGCTCGACGAAGAGAGCCTCGCTCGCCCAGTAGGTGCCGACTCCTGCCAAGGTGCGTTGGTCGAGGAGGGCGTCGCCGACAAACCCTTCGTATGCCGTGAGGTTGGCTGCCGCCCTGGCCGGGTCCCAGTCGGGGCCGAGGACGTCCGGGCCCAGATGGCCGATGAGGGTGTGTTCCTCTCGCGTGGGGACGAGGTCGAGCATGCCGAGGCGAAGCCCGACGGCGGACCAGTGTTCGGTGGTCAGCAGGGCGCGAAGGTCATGGCGGCGACGGGCGCGCTCGGTCTCGGGGCCGGGGTGGACGATGCGCCACTGCCCTTCCATCCGCAGGTGCGAGTGGAGGGTGAGCCCTGAGTCGAGTCGGTGGAGCAGGTGCTTGCCGCGGGCTCGGACCTCGAGGGTGGTCATCCCGACGAGGTCGACGGTGGCGAGACTGCCCCAACGCAGATCCGAGATCGTGAGTGGCTCGCCGGCCAGGGCCCGGTGCATCCGGTCCGCGGTGCGCCAGAGCGTGTCCCCTTCAGGCATGGGTCTTCTGTCGATCAGCTCGGGCTGGCCACGAATACACCCTCTGCGAGCGCCGCCTCGGCCAATCGATCGTCATACGTGAGAATCGTGGTGGCCTCGATGGCCAAGGCCGTGGCGAGCTGAATGGCGTCGAGAGTTCGCAGATACGCGTGGGGGAGGACACCGCTGTGGTGGAGGATTGGCTCGGTCACCGGGACGACGGCCACTCCACGAAGTGCTTCGGTCACCAACTCATGCGGCAGGCCCCAACGGATGACCATCCGACGCAACTCCACGACCGCCAAGGACGACACCACCAAGGCCGTGGATTCAGGCTGCTCGTCCAACCAGACCGCCAAGGCATCCGACTCCGGTTCGTCGATGACCGTCCTGGCCAGGGCAGACGTGTCGATGAGGACCGGACTCACAGGCGGTCTTCCCGGAGTTCGTTGAGCAGATCCCCGGTCCCCGAGGGTGCTGGCGAACGCTGGATCCGTCGCCAACCGCCCACTCGAGCGGCGCGGCGGATGACCAGACCATCCAGGGCTGTCGCGCCGGCTGGGACGAGGCGCCCGACCACCTGACCTCGATTGGTGACTGTGTAGGACTCCCCGGCCTCAAGGCCTCGCATGATGGCAGCGGAGTTGTTGCGGAGCTCTCGCTGACTGATCGTGGTCATCTGCCCACCGTAGCACTGCCGTAGCACTTCGGGGGTGGTTCGCCTCATGCGCGGATCAGCGGCGGAGGCGGAGACCGCGGGGGGTCAGGTGGAAGCCTGCGTCGGCCAGCGCCTGGCCGACCGGATGTTCCGAACCGAGGAGGGGAGCACCATCGGCCTTCTCGACCGTGAGCCTGCCGAGTGCACCACGCCGGACACCGTCACCGACGGCTGCGGCTGCCGGTCCGAGGACTGCTGGGTCATCGGACCAGGTGAGCAGGGTGCGTCCGCCGCGCTCGACATAGAGGACGAGGTCGCCGTCGACCAGGACCACGAGGGCGCCGGCCTTGCGGCCGGGTTGGTGCTTGCTCTCTCCTGCTCGGAGCGGCCACGGGAGCGCAGCGCCATAGGGGTTGGCGGGGTCGGTTGCGGCCAGTACCAAGGCGCTCGACCCCCGGCTGACCTGCCCTGGGCTGCCCTCCCCTTGGATGACCTGCCCTTGGCTCCTCACCCCCTTGCCCGTGCCCCGGCCTGCATCGCGGGCATGCGCGCGGAGCGAATCGACGGCTCCCGTTGTGCCGAACTGGGCGGCGCCCAGACCCTCGACGAAATAGCCGCGGCGCACCCGCCCGCTCTCCTCGGCGGCGGCGAGGATCCGATAGACCCCGGCGAAGCCCCCTTCGATCTCCTCGGCCATCGCCGCGCCGCGGGTGACGATGCCGTAGCGGTCGAGGAGCAACTCTGCGGCCGCATGCGCGCGAACGGTCGGATTGGTCTCCACGAGGGGGACCGCTGACCACCGGCCGACGGTCGTGGGGGGACCGGATCTGCTCGGAAGCGCGACCCGAGCGCCGCCGAGCGTGCCCAACCCACCCCGCCGCCCGGCATACCGGCTCCGCCGCGGTCCCGACGTGGTTTTGCGATGGGTGGTCCGGCCCCCCTCGAGGAGGGCGCGCACCGGGGCGAAGGTGTCACCAGTGACCCGCCCCGCCCATACCTGGTCCCAGAGGACGCGGGCGAGTTCGGTGTCATCCAGCCACCCGAGTCGATCGGACAACGCGCGGAAGAAGAAGGAGCCGCCCTGCGTCAGGACATCGAGAAGCCGCCGCTCCAAGGGCTCGTCGGGGAGCTCGAACTCAGCATCGTCCTCAACCGGCGCCGACGTGCTTGCCGGGTGGCGGTCCAGGGCCAGGGCTTGCGTCGCGAGCGGCAGGGTGAGGTGGGCGGTCTCGGCCAGGTGCAAGGAGATCCAGCCGTCGTCCCCGGCCGTGGCACCGTGGCCAACCCAGAGCACCTCGCCGGCCGCGAGCAGCCCGTCGAGCAGTGCGGGGGAGTAGTCCACGACCCGACTCGGCAGCACCAGGGTCTCCCAAGAACTGGCCGGGAGGGGGACCCCGCTCAGTTGCTCGATCACGCGCAGCAGCCCGTCCTCACCGCGTAGGCGACCTCCGACGTTCTGCCACGCGGGCAGGAAGCGGGCGTAGTCCAGCGGTGGGACCGGTTCGACCTCGGCGCGCAGGGCCGCCAACGACCGGCGTCGCAGCAGCCTCAGGACCTCGGCATCGCAGTGTTCGTCACCGCTGCCCTGGGGCAGGAACTCGCCCTCGACCACCCGCCCGCGAGCCACGAGTTGGGCCAGTGCGCCACGCACGACAGCTGGGCCCAACCCCAGTCGCGCGGCGACATCGGCCACGGTGAACGGGCCGTGAGTGCGGGCGTGACGAGCGACCAACTCGCCCAGCGGGTCACTCGTGGGCTCGAGGAAGACCTGCGGCACACCGACTGGCAGGGACACCCCGAGGGCATCGCGCAGACGTCCAGCGTCCTCGGCGGCCGCCCACCGGTCCACGCCGGCCACGCGCACGGCCAGCACTCGCCGACCCTGCTCCAACTCGGCCAGCCAGGCGGGCACCGACGGGTGACCCTCGGGGCGCACCCGGGCGAGGATCTCGTCGGCGCTCATCGGCCCGAGCATGCGGAGCAGGTCGGCCACTTCGTCCGCATCACGAGCCCGCCGCGTCTCGGCGAGGTGCTGCAGCTCGGCCTCGGTGCGCGCGATCGCCTCAGCGTCGAGGAGGTCGC
>DAOLRO010000130.1:0-7946 GCA_035418665.1 Phycicoccus sp. | reverse complement strand
ACCCCGGTGACCGGGACGACATGATCGGAGTGATCCGGTATGCCGTCGAAACGGCGGGGATCACGTTCTTCGACACTGCCGAGGTCTACGGGCCCTTTGTCAACGAGGAGCTCGTGGGGGACGCGTTGCGGCCGCTGCGCGATCGCGTCGTCATCGCCACGAAGTTCGGTTTCGACCTCGACGCTGACGGGGGCAACCATGGCTTGAACTCGCGGCCCGAGCGGATCCGTCAGGTCGCGGACGCGTCGCTGCAGCGGCTGGGCACGGATGTCATCGACCTCTTCTATCAGCACCGCGTCGACCCCAACGTCCCGATCGAGGAGGTGGCTGGCGCTGTCGGTGAGCTTGTCGCGGCCGGCAAGGTGCGCCACTTCGGGCTGTCCGAGGCGAGCGCGCGCACGATCCGACGCGCGCATGCCGTCCACCCGGTCACCGCTGTCCAGAGCGAGTACTCGCTGTGGACCCGCGACCCCGAGCCGGAGGTGCTGCCCACGTGCGCCGAGCTCGGCATCGGCTTCGTGCCGTTCAGCCCGCTGGGCAAGGGCTTCCTGACGGGGACGGTCGACACGTCGACGACCTTCAGCGCTGGTGACATCCGCGGGACGATCCCCCGGTTCGAGGCGGACAACCTCACGGCCAACCAGGCGCTCGTGGCACGGGTGCGCGACCTCGCCGATGCGAAGGTCTGCACGCCTGGACAGATCGCCCTGGCGTGGCTGCTGGCGCAAGGGCCGCGGATCGTGCCCATCCCGGGGACGCGCCGTCGCGAGCGGCTCGACGAGAACGCTGGCGCGACGACCGTGAGCCTGAGCGCCGACGAGGTCGATGACCTGTCCGGCCTGGCGGACCGCATCGGTGTGCAGGGTGAGCGCTACAACGAAGGCGGCTTGTCGCTCTTGGACCGTTGAACCCTCCCCGCGGGGGGGGCGCCGGCAGTTCATGGACTTGCTGGCGCGCACGCTCATGAGCGCGAATCGAGTGCCCGGGAAGGGGGTCAACGATAACCAGCTGTGACGAGATCCTTGGCTCTGTGGAGGCACAAGGTCCCCCTGGTAACGCAATTTCTGAGCGGCCCTAGAAATGGCCGACGAAAATCCGATGATAAATGGCTGGAGTTAGCCGAAGAGCCACTGAACCTCGGTCTTCTCGTTCCGCCAATCCCTATATTCGAACACAAGGTTGATCACGGTTGTTAGAACGGCGACAACCAGCGCAGATGCCACGCGCTCGCCATAACCCTGCATCTCATTCACGACGACACCGCTCCAGCCGTAGAATAGCGGCAACAGGGGAAACACCGCCGACACGAGCGCGAGGATAGTGAGCCAAGCCAACAAGCGACGCTCTCGTGAGCGCTCAGCCCTGAGGTAACTTTGAAACCTGAGGGTGTGTGGAGTGACAATGACGCCTTTGGCAATGGTGCGGCCGTCGTTGCTTTGGCGAATGACGACCTCGTCATCCAGCCGTAGTTCGCTATCCGAGCCGCTGGCTTTGACGAAGGCGCCGGGCAGCGCACTAGCGACTTTGCTAACGGCCTCCTTAATGGAATCAAGACTGTCCGTAGTCTCGAAAAGGCGGATGACCACTGCCTCTTCTCGCTCGATACTGACCAAGCCCTCGACCGAGTTTCCCACCTGAATGAAGAGACACGGGGAGAGGGCAAGTTGGGCTTGCACAGCAGTCGGGAGGTGCTTGCGGAGCCTTTCGATCTGCTCGATTCGCCAGTGTTCACTGCTTGCCTCTTGGCTAGGCAGCCAAGAGGTTCCATGTAGCGCTTCCACCGCCTCTTGCTCACTCAGGGTCTTCCCTGGTGTTGGCAGTATCAGGACGGCCCGCATGCGTACCCCTTGCTCTCGAGTACGGCCAAGTATCGAGAGGGTGAACGTCTAGCCACAAATCGACCATCCATCGCGGCGACCGACCCGACTACCTCGCCCACGGATCCTGACGTCAATTGTGACCAGGAACTGGTCCCGCGGGACAACCATCGACCGTTGCCAGGACTCGTCGTAAGCGAAGCTGGGACGTTTACCGACGGCTATTTTCCGTCCCCGACGCCCGGCCGGACAGTGGTCCTGAACTCCCCTTAGATCGTCGCGTCGCCAGGAGGAGGCAGTTCGTCATGCCGTGCTGATTCGCTCAGGTCGCCGTGGGCGGCAAGACGAGGGCCGTGAGGGGGCCGTCGCCTGCGTTGGCGATCTCCCAGCGATAGCCGTCGGGGTCGGCCGCGTAGCCGGAGTAGCCGCCCCATTCGCGGCGGGTGGCCCGCTCGACGATGCGGCCGCCGGCCCGAACCATCTCGTCAAGGATCGCGTCGACCTCTTCATCGCTGGACACGTTGTGCGCCAACGTGATCGGGGCGATGCCGGTACCTAGCGTGTTTGGCCCTACCTCGGCGGTGAAGGAGTCGTGCGCCCACAGGCTGAGGAGCAGATGCTCGCCGACGCGCAGCATGAGGACGTCGTCGACGTCGAGGAACGCCTCCCAACCCAAGCCGCCCACGTAGAAGCGGCGCGAGGCGTCCAGGTCCCGGACGGCGAGCGTGATGAGGCTGATCCGTTGCTCCATGCCACGATCCTGCCCTCCCTCGGCCGTCGGATTGGATCTTCGTCAAATCTCAACGTGGGCATGACGGACTCCTGATGTGGACAGGGCAGGCTCGGGAACGTCGGCCCGGAAGCGCCGGGCGCGGCAAGCGTTGTGTAGGAAGGACCACACCCCAGATGTGCGAACGAGCAGGCGGCCTGAGGCGAGAGACACTGCGGTCGTGGTCCCAGTCATGACGTCCCGTCAACCGCCCAGACGCGCCGCTCTCCTTGGGGCGCTCGGCATCGCGGCAACCGTGACGCTGGCCGCGTGCTCCGCGAGCCCCGTCGCCTCCCCAACGACAACCTCCGCAACACCCAAGCCCGCGCCACCCCATGCCTCCGCGCCCACCGGATCGACGGCGACGGTCCCCGCCCCGGCACCCGCAGCCGATACCCCGGTGGCCGCGCAGTTCTCCCACATCCACGCCGTCGCCCGCGACCCCAAGTCCGGCACCCTGCTCCTGGCCACCCACGAAGGACTCTTCGGCCTGGCCAACGGGAGACTCCAGCAGATCGGCCCCAACGTCGACCTGATGGGCTTCACCGTGGCCCCCGACGGGACCTACCTCGCCTCCGGTCACCCTGGCGCAGGAGTCGACCTGCCGCAGCCCGTCGGCCTGATCACCTCGACCGACTCCGGCGCCACCTGGGAGGTCGCCTCCCGAGGCGGCGAGTCCGACTTCCATGCCCTCACGGCCGGGCCGAACACGGTGATCGGCTTCGACGGCATACTGCGCACCACCACCGACCGCCGCACCTGGACCACCCGCGCGATCCCCGCCCCACCCCGCGCGTTGGCCGCGGCGCCGACATCGGGGACGCTGCTCGCGACGACTGCCGCTGGGCTCTTGCTCAGCCCGGACGACGGGGCCTCGTGGCGCAAACTCACCCCGCCTGAGCCGGCGGTGCTGGTCGCCTGGGCGGACGAGCAGACGATCGTCGCCGTCACCACCGGCGGGCACCTGGCCAGCAGCACCGACGCCGGCGCGACCTGGACGTTGCACCCCGCGAGCATCGGCGCGGCCGGGGCCCTGCACGCCGGGCGCAGCTCCGGCGGAGCGGTCGAAATCGTTGTCGCCGTAGGGGTCAGCGTCCTGCGCACCAGCGACAACGGCCAGTCCATCCAGACTCTCGTCCGCTGACGCCCACGACCGCAGGGGTATGCCGCGCGGCCCAGGTCGTCACGTCGGGCACCGCGGCCGGCGAGCGGGACGGCATACCCGGCGAAACGCCCCACGCGCTCGCGGCGAGCTGCGGGCACACACAGTCGCCCGCGAGCTCCTATGGGCGAGTGTCGGTGAGCTGCCCACGGATCATGTCCGCGAACTCGGCGATGGCGGCCTCCGCACCCGCGCGGTCGTTGTCGATGAGCAGGTTGAAGATCAAGCCCTGCCCCACCGACAAGGTGAGGCGAGCCAGACGTGCCGCCCTGGCGGGATCGGTGTATCCGCTGTAGACCTCCGTGAACGCCCGGAGTTGGGCATTCACCATCACCTCACCAAGCCTGGCGGCATACGGCTCGCCATGCATCGCGTGAGTGGCCAGTTCGAACCACAGGGGCCCGTAGATGCGCGCGCCGGCCTCGGTGGCCTCCCAGTTGCGCTGGCCCGCGGTGAAGGGGTCCGGCTCATCGGCGAAGAGGGTCCTCATCTGCTCGCCCTGCGAAGCGGCAATGGCATCGATCACGGCGATGAGCACGTCTTCGCGAGAACCGAAGTGGTAGTTGAGCATTCGCTGGCTCGTGCCGATGGCCGCGGCCAGGCTCCGCAGGCTGGTGTCCCGCACGCCATGTTCGGCGAAGTGTGCGACCACCTTCGCCAGAAGGGTCGCGCGGGCCTCACTCGGCGGTTGCTGCGACACGGGTGAGCGTGGTGGCTTCAAGCTCGATCATGCGCTGGGCGCGCCGTCCGAGGAGGAGCTCAAGTGGCCTCGCCAAGGGTCCGTCCCAGCGGATCGTCAGGTCGAGGCGCGACCCGGTGTCACTGCTGGTGACGACGTGCGTGGCCGTCGTCGTGACGCCGAGCGATCGGGCAACCCACGTGAACCCGTGGCCGGGAGTCCACTCGGTCACCTCATAGGTGGTCGGCGGCAATCCTGGCTGACGGACGTTGAACCGGGACCCGGGGCCGATCGGGGCGGCTTCGTCGACGTGCACGACGGAGGTGAAGGTCGGGAGGCGGTCCGGCCAGGCGGCGACGTCGCTGACGACGGCCCACAAGTCCTCCGCGCGAGCTGACGACACGGCATACGTTGAGAGCATGTATCAAATGATACATGCTCGCTTAGCCGGTTGTGCTGGTTGTGTCGGCTCGGCTGACCGCCGTGCTGCTCGGGTGACGGCACGGCATACCCCCCCCGGCGGTCTGCTGCTCCTGCCGCTGTTGACCTGCTCATTGGCGCCTCGCCACGGCCGTGGAGCGGTGTCATGATCGTGGCATGCCTGCATCCATCCGGCCGCCGAGGCGAACGCACGCCTGGTATGAGAGCCAAGGGAATCTGGGAGGCCGCCTCAACTCGTTGCGTGCAGCCGTCCTGGGTGCCAACGACGGGATCGTCTCGGTGGCCGGCATCGTCATCGGTGTTGCCGGCGCCACGTCCGACCGCCATGCGCTCGTCGTGGCGGGCCTGGCCGGTCTCTCGGCGGGCGCCATGTCGATGGCGGTGGGCGAGTACGTCTCGGTGAGCGCGCAGCGCGACAGCGAGAAGGCCATGCTCGCGATGGAAAAGGCCGAGCTGGCCGCGATGCCTGAGGCGGAGTTGACCGAGCTCGAGGGTCTGTTGGGTGAGGCCGGGATGAGCGAGCAGACCTCGAAAGTGGCTGCGCGCGAACTGACCGAGCACGACGCGCTGGGGACGCACGCCCGCGTCGAACTCGACATCGATCCCAGTCACGACCGGGCCAATCCGGTCTCTGCGGCGCTGGCGTCCCTCGGTGCGTTCATCGCCGGTGGGGTGATCCCGTTCCTCGCCGTGCTGTTCGCCCCGAACACCGCGGCAGTCATGGTCACCGTGATCGCTGTCGTGGTCGCCCTGGCCATCACGGGCTTCACCTCCGCTCGCCTGGGACGGGCTCCCGCAGGCTTGGCCGTGATGCGCAATGTCGCTGGTGGTCTGTTCGCCATGGGCGTGACCTACCTGATCGGGACCCTCTTCGGGACGACGATCTCCTGAGCCGATCCGCGCGAGGCGAGCGGACGGCATACACCTGCGCGGGGTGAGTCCGCGCGAGGGCGGGACGAGGTTTGGGCTTTTCGCGAACGAGCAGCCCGCCGCCGCGTCATCCTGGTGACCATGGGATGGCTCGAGGATCTCCAGGCCAGGGGACAGCAGCAACTGGCCGGCATGATGGCGCAGGTCTACGACTCGCTGCCGCCGGGCGCCCCGCGGGCGTTCGTCGATCAGGTGCCGCTGCAGGGGCGGCCGGCGGAGGTGATGATCGCCTGGTACGTCGGGGTCATCGGGCTGCGGCCCGAGGACGTCTACGGGATCCTGCCGACCCAGAGCAACGACATCACCATCGCGATCAAAGTGGTCTACCTCGACAAACCGGAGTATGCCGCCGCGCGGGCCCGCCTGACCGGCGCCGTCTAAGGCACCGGCCGGGGTCGAACCCCCGCCTCGCCGGTTGCTGAGCCGACTCGACCAGCAGGTGCTTCTGGACCGTGCCCGCTCACGGCCTTGTTGATCGCCCGTGACCGCAGTGACGAAGGCGCACCGGTGGCCGCTCGCGCCCACCCCCCGTACCGTGGAGTCGACGTTCCCCGTGTCGCCCAGTCGGACGACCGGCGGGACGACCGAGCTCGTCCCAGGGAGGCAGCATGACGACTGACCCGTTGACCGGCGAAGCGCTGCAGGCGGACGTGCAGACCTACCACGACTTCGGGATCCACCGTTATGGCTCGCCTGGGGAGCAGGCGGCCCTGACCTGGATCGCCAGCGAACTGGAGCGAGCCGGCCTGACGGTCGAGGTGCAGCCGCTGAGTCTGGCGCGCCAACTCGTGGTGGACGAGGCCCGGATCAGCATCGACGGGGTCACCCACGAGGCATTCCCGCACTGGTGGCCGCCGATGCAGTCGGGCCCGGTGACCCTGCGAGCCCCGTTGCGATCGGACGAGGACTCCGCGGGCGCCATCGCCTGGTTGAGCCTGCCCTATGAGCGCGGTGCCTATCTGAACGCCGAGCATCGCCGGAAGATCATGGACGTGGCGGCCCACAACCCCGCGGCCATCGTGCTGACCATCGACAACCCGGCCGGCGCGATCTTCACCTACAACGTGAATCAGGTGGACGAGCCCTGGCCCGTCCCGGTGATCGTCGTTGCGGCCCGGCTCGCTCCCGAGTTGGAGGCCGCGCGCTCCAAGGGCGCTGAGGTCACGGTGGACCTGTCGGCGCACTACCTGCACGACGTCGCGAGCCACAACGTCATCGCCCGGATCGACAATGGCGCCGAGCGGACCATCGTGGTGTCCACGCCGGTCAGCAGTTGGTTCACCAGCAGCGGGGAGCGGGGGCCAGGCATCGCCCTGTTCCTGGCGATGGCCCGACGACTGGCCCAGCCATCGGTCGGGGCCGGACGGCGCGGAACGAACGTCGTCTTCGTCGCGACGGTGGGACACGAGATCGGGCAGGGAGGCATGGAAGTCTTCCTGCACACCCATGCGCCGAGACCGGAACACACCCGAGCCTGGCTGCACTTCGGTGCCTCGCTCGCCTGCTACGGCTGGGAGGTGGATGCCGACGGCACGCAGTGGATCAAGACCGCTGAGCCCGACCCGACGATGCGGGTCCTGGTGGCCAGTTCCGCACTGCAGGAACAGGTTGCCGCCGCCTTCGCCCACATTCCCGCGTTGCCGTTCTTCGGCGAGAAGTCGGGCGTCGGCGAACTCCGGGACGTTCGGGCTGCGGGCTACGAGCACTACTTCGGCATGACCGGCGTGCACCGGTTCTTCCACACCGCTGAGGACCGCGCCTCCTTGACCGGGCCCGAGTTGCTGGCACCGCTCGCCCAGGCGTTCGCCACCATGCTCGATCAGCTCTCCTCGGGCTGACGGTCTGCGCAGGTCGAGGGAGGGCCACCGGCAGGCGCGCCCCCACTCGCTCGCCGACCGCGTCGCGGCCTGCGTTGCCGTCCGCGCGCCGTCCGCGCGCCGTCCCCGCGCCGTCCCCGCGCCGTCCTCGCTACCGCTCGTGTCGCCGCCCGGACGTCCCCCGACGAGTAGGTTGGCAACGTGCGCAACCTGATTCGTGGGGCGACTGCCGGAGTGCTGCTGACCGCTGGGTCCCTGCACCTGGCGTGGGCGATGGGCTCTCACGTCCCAGCCCGGAACGCGCGCGACCTGGCTCGATCGGTGACCGGCG
>DAOLRO010000129.1:0-7993 GCA_035418665.1 Phycicoccus sp. | reverse complement strand
GAGTGTCTTCGACGAGGTGCGCCAGCAGGTCCGGCTCACCCCGGGAGCACGCACGCTCGTGCGCACCCTCAAACGCCTGGGTTTCACGGTGGCCGCCGTGTCGGGTGGCTTCCTCGAGATCGTCCAGCCCCTGGCCGAGGAGTTGGAGATCGACCACGCACGTGCCAATCAGCTCGAGGTGGTCGATGGGCGCCTCACGGGGCGCGTGATCGGGGATGTGGTGGACCGCGCGGGAAAGGCCGCCGCGTTGCGCGAGCTGGCCGACGCCGAAGGCTTGCCTCTTTCGCGCACCGTCGCGATCGGGGACGGGGCCAACGACCTCGACATGATCGAGGCTGCCGGGTTGGGCATCGCGTTCAATGCAAAGCCCGTCGTGCGGGCCCAGGCCGACGCTGCCGTGAACGTCCCCTATCTGGACGCGGTCCTCTTCCTCCTCGGGATCAGCCGTGAGGAGATCGAGGAAGCCGACCTGCTCGATGGACCGGACTCGGACTGACCCGGCGGGCGGAGTCAGTCCGAGCCAGTGACGGTCAACGCGCGCTGGCACCTCGTCGGGCCATGAGGGCCTTGGTGATGCGCTGATATTTCGAGGGATCAATCGGCATCAGCCACTCGCCAGCCCGCGTGCCGGCGCCCATCGGCGCCCCGATTTCGCGCAGGCACTCGTCGATGTTGTGCATCGAGAACGGGATGAGGTTCGTGCCGCGCGCATGGTGGCCCTCGGTCCGCTCCTCCATCCAACGCAACCTCGCGGCGACCTCCTGTCGTCGCTCCTCCACGGAGGGGATGCTCGCCGATCCGTCGAGGTGGCAGGCGATCCACAGGGCCGCGACCTCCGCCGACAACGGCGAGAAGAAGCTGGAGTTGTAGCCGCAGAAGGTGAGGCCCGGGACGTCGTGGGGAAGGATGAAGCGGTAGAGCTCGAAGTTCCCGCGCTCGTCGGTGATCCGGTCCTGGATCTCCTCCGACAGGAACGGCACCTGCTGACGCCACCCGGTGCCACAGATGACCACATCGACTGGACGCGTCGACCCGTCGGAGAGTTCGGCCACCTTGGCACCGTCGACCACCTTCAGCGCAGTGATCTGCGCATCACGGACCACCTTGAGCTTGCCCTGGTCGACGAGTTCGTAGAAGCCGTCCGTGGTCAGGCTGACCGTGCTCCGGGCGATGCGCTCGAAATCGCCGTGGGGCACCAGATCGTGCTGCTTCAACTTCAACTGCGATGTCGCCACCGATTGAAGCGAACCGAGCATGCCGTTGCGCACGCCCTTCCCGGGGCCGTGCATGAACTTCTCCATGCCGCGCAGGGTCTGGTATTCGAAGAGGGCCTCGCCCATTCGGGTCAACATGAGGTACTTGAAGTTCAGCACCCCCTTGATCTTCTTCGGCATCTTCCAGATGAGCTGGCGAGCGATGACGCTCGTGCTCTTGGCGTCTCCGGCGATTGCCGCAGCGATGTCGCACGAGGACTTGCCGTAGCCGACGACGAGGACGTCCTTGCCCTTCACTTCCTCCAGCCCGTGGACGTCTGACGGAGCACAGATGCGTCCGCCCGCTGCGACGAAGTCGTCCTGTCCGGAGAAGGTCGGGATGGAGGGGGTGGAGAAGATGCCGTTGGCGACGACGACATGGTCGTAGGTCTTGACCTCCTCGGAACCGGCCACATCGCGGCTCGTGACCGTCCACGTGGGGTTGGCTCCGGACTCATCGAGGGTCGCGGACAGGACCTCGGTGTTCAATCGGAGTTTGCCCACCAGATTGAACTTTGCGGCGTACGACTCCAGGTAGGCCTGCACCTGGGCACCGCTCGGCCACTCGGGATAGTCGCGTGGCATCGGGAGGTCGGACAGGTGGTATGTGCCCTTGTCGTTCTGGGTCGAAAGCCCGGGGTACCGGCGAGTCCTGCTCCAGACCCCACCCACATCGGGGCACTTTTCGTAGATCGTGACGTCATGTCCGAACTGGTCGAGGACCTTGCCCGCCGCAAGTCCGGCGAATCCGGCGCCGATGATGGCGATACGCATGATCACTCGCCTCCGTTCGGCATCAGGAGTGGGATGGCCGGGACGGCCTGCTCGGGGCCCATGGCCGAATAGCCACCATCCGCCGCCCAGTCAGCTCCGGTGACCACCGAGGCCGCGTCCGAGAGGAGGAAGGCAACAACTCGACCGACCTCGACAGGGTCCCCGACTCGGCCGGTGAAGTGGAACGGTGCCGCGACGGCATCGGTGCGCGCACGGTCATGACCGGAGAGGGTGTCCATGATCTTCGACCAGGTCCATCCGGGCGACACCGAGTTGACCCGGATGCCGTCTGCTGCGTAATCCATGGCCATCGAGCGGGTCACCGACACGAGTGCCGCCTTGCAGGCCGGATAGACCCAACGGCCCGTCTGCGCCACCTTGCTGGAGATCGAGGTGAAGTTCACGATGGCGCCGTGCCCACTGTCGCGCAGGGCTGTACGGGCCGCACCGGACATGACGACAGCGCTCGCCACGTTGACGTTGAACGCCTCGAGCCACCCGTCCCGGCCGGTGTCAGCGCCCTCATCGAGGTAGGTGCAGGCGAGGTTGACGACGGCATCGAGGCCGCCGTGCTCGGCAAGCACGTCGGCGACCAGCGTGCTCACGGCCGCATCGTCGGTGATGTCGATGGATGCGGCGTGCACGCGTGCGCCGAGCTCGTCGACGATCGCCGCCGCGCCCTCGGAGTCGATGTCAGCGACCACCACGGTGGCGCCCATCTCATGCAACGCCCGGACCACACCGTGTCCGACCAACGTGGCCCCGCCGGTGACGATGGCCACCCGGCCTTCCAGTCCTGTGCTCATTTCTTCGTTGACTCCTTCACCACCCGACGAGACTCGGGGCATTGGCACACTCGGAGTCCCAAACCTAAGAACTGGACCGCGGACGGACTATCCAGAATGCGAGCCGATATGTCGCAAGAATGATGAGCGCTAGATTTGCGCGACATCGCTGAGTAGTCTTCCAGCGACACCGGCAGTGCCGCCGGCCGCGACCAGGAGGGTGCTGTGATCACGTCTCAGGTCGAGCACGCAGCCGTCCACACCCAGGATGTCACGATGGCCCGCGACCGAGTCACCGACCTGTTCTGCGCGCACGGGCTGGAACCGCGACGTGGATTGGACCTGCACGTGGACGCACGTCGGGTGGGCGCCGAAGGCCATCGGGTCGGACTCGTCGACATGGACTACGGCTCGACCGTGCGCATCACTCCGGAGCCACTGGAGTCGTTTTACCTCGTCCAGATCCCATCCCGCGGCGCGGCCCGCGTGCACCACGAAGCCACAGAGGTGCATTCGGACTCGTCGCAGGCCTCCGTCTTGTCTCCTCGCTCCGGGACCACGATGACCTGGTTCGCAGGCAGTCCTCAATTCGTCGTCTACCTCGATCGGGCGATCATCGAGGAGTGCTTCGCGTCCCTCACCGGAAGCAGCCTGACCGAACCACTCGTTTTCGATGTCGGTATGCCGCTGACATCCCCTTCCGCCCAGTCGTGGCTCAGGACCGTTTCCTGCCTCCGAGCTGAACTCGGACATGGCGCGAGTGACCGATCGGTCCGGCACGCTGACGTGTTGGCCCGCTCCGTCGCGGCCCAACTCCTCGAGACCCACCGGCACAGCAGGTCGAGCCTGATCGCCCGAGGTGGAACGGCGTCACGCTTGACGGCCCGGCGAGCAGCGACCTACCTCGAGGAGCACCTGGATGAGCCATTGACCATCGCAGGGGTGGCTGCGGCCCAAGGGGTGTGTACCCGAGTCCTGCAGGAGGCCTTCCGCCGGGAATTGGACACGACCCCGCTGCTCTATTTGCGCCAGCTCCGTTTGCGAGTGGCCAGGGCGCGTTTGCTCACCGCGTCGGCGGGCGTCAGCGTCACCGAGATCGCCCTCGGGGTCGGGCTCACGCATCTGGGCCGTTTCTCGGTCATGTATCGCGCGGCCTACGGCGAGAGCCCGTCCGAGACATTGCGCGCTTCTTGAGCGGCTCGGCCCGGACTGCCTCCTGAAGTCCCTGACAGACCTCGTTAGGGTGTGCGCATGCCACGCACGACCACTCGGGCCGCCGCGCCCACCCTGTTCATCATCGGAGGCGCCGAGGACCGTGTCGGTCGCGCCAGCCTCCTGCGCCGATTCGTCAAGTTGGCCGGTGGACGTCAGGCGAAGTTGGTGATCATTCCCACCGCCTCCTCCTTCCGGGACGAGGTGGTCGCGGCCTACACCGAGGTCTTCGCTCGCTTCGGAGCCTCCGCCATCAGCGTGGTCAACCCCACGTCTCGAGACAGCAGCGGGCAGGAGGCAGCCATCGCGGCCCTCGACGATGCGACGGGCATCTTCATGAGCGGGGGCAATCAACTCGTGCTCAGTCAGTATTTCCCGGGCACCGCCTTCGGTGAGGCCCTGCACCGCGCACACGCCCGAGGCGCCGTCGTCGCGGGCACCTCGGCGGGAGCCTCGATCATGAGCGAGTTCATGATCGCCCTGGGGCAGGACGGAGCGGTGCCCTTGCAGCGCAGCAGCGGAGTGAGCCAGGGCCTGGGCCTGTTCAAGGGCGTGGTCATCGACCAGCACTTCGCCGAACGAGCTCGCTACGGACGTCTGATGGCGGTCATCGCGCGATCACCGGGCCTGCTCGGGATCGGCATCGATGAGGACACCGCCATTGAGGTCACCGATGGTCGGTTCACCGTCCACGGCCGAAGCACGGCGTTCGTCATCGACTGTGGTCAGGCGGTGACCGATGCCCCGGACGCCCGGCGATATGCGCCGCTGCTCGTGTCCGGAGCCGTGGTGCACGCGCTCCCGGCCGGCTCGACCTTCGACTTGTCCACCCGTCGACTGGCGGCCTTCGTGGAGCACCACCCCGACGCGGTGATCGCCGCCGAGGCGGCGCTGCCACACTGAGCAGCGCCCGTCTGCAGTCGAGACCTTGACCTGTCTCGCGACGAGAGGGCAGCAAGGCCCTAGAGTCGGTGCGTTGCACCACCGACCCGAGAGGACCGCGATGACGTCGAGCGAGAGGCCCACGCCCACCGGGCCGTTGTCACCGGAACTGCGCATCCTGGAATCACGGGTCTATCGCGGTGGCAACATCTGGTCCTACGACCCGGCTGTGCATCTCGTGGTCTCCCTCGGCATCCTTGAGCAGTATCCGAGTGACACCATCCCGGGCTTCACCGACGCCCTGCTCGAACGGCTTCCGGGCATCCACAACCACAGCTGCTCCCGGGGTGTGAAGGGTGGCTTCGTCGAGCGACTCAGGGAGGGCACCTGGCTCGGTCATGTGGCCGAGCACGTGGCCCTCCAGTTGCAGCAGGAGGCCGGCCACGACCTGCGCCGGGGCAAGACGCGTCAGGTCAAGGGCCGCGAGGGCGTCTACAACGTCATCTACGGCTACCAGGACGAGGGCGTGGGAGTGGCCGCCGGCGAACTGGCGGTGCGGTTGGTCAACGATCTCGTCGCCCACGACGAGGACTTCGACTTCCACGCCGAGCTGGAAGCCTTCATTCGGCGAGCTGAACGCTTGGCCTTCGGTCCCTCGACGAACGCCATCATCGAGGAGGCGATCAGTCGGGACATCCCCTACATCCGTCTCAACGGAGCATCCCTCGTGCAACTCGGGCAGGGCGTCCACGCCCAGCGCATCCGCGCGACGATGACCTCCAAGACCAGTGCGTTGGCCGTCGACATCGCTGGAGACAAGGACCTGACGGCCACCCTGTTGGGCTCGGCCGGACTCCCGGTGCCCAAGCAACATGTGGTGCGGACGGAGGCCGGTGCAGTCCAGGGAGCTCGCGAGATCGGCCATCCTGTGGTCGTGAAGCCACTCGACGGCAACCACGGGCGGGGGGTCGGGCTCAATCTGATGGACGACGACGCGGTGCGTGAGGCCTTCCGAGCCGCCAAGGAGCAGTCTCGTGGCGGCTACGTCGTCGTCGAGTCCTTCATCACCGGCCGTGACTACCGCTGTCTCATCGTCGGCGGCAAGATGCGCGCCATCGCGGAGCGTGTCCCGGCGCATGTCACCGGGGACGGGACTCACACGATCAGCGAGCTTGTCGCCATCACCAACTCCGACCCGAGGCGCGGAGTCGGCCACGAGAAGGTCCTGACCAAGATCGCCATTGACGAGGCCGCCATCGAGCGGGTCCGCGCCCAGGGCTTCGAACTCGACTCCGTGCCCGATCAGGGCGTCACGGTCAAACTCGCGCTCACCGGCAACATGTCGACAGGCGGGATCTCCATCGACCGCACCTTCGATGCCCACCCCGACAACATCGAGATCGCCGAAGAGGCCGCGCGGATGGTCGGCCTCGACGTCGCGGGCATCGACTTCATCTGCCCCGACATCGCCATGCCGGTGCGTGAGACCGGTGGCGCGATCTGCGAGGTGAACGCGGCACCCGGCTTCCGTATGCACACCCACCCGACCGTCGGTGAGCCGCAGTTCATTGCCCGACCTGTGGTGGACCTGCTCTTCCCCCCGGGGTCCCCCAGCCGGGTGCCCATCGTGGCGGTGACCGGCACCAACGGCAAGACGACGACCTCGCGCATGATCGCGCACATCATGAAAGGCGTTGGCCGCAAGGTCGGCATGACCTCGACCGATGGAATCGTCATCGACGAGCGTCTGGTCTTCAAGGCCGACGCCTCGGGGCCGAAGTCAGCCCGCATGGTCATGCAGAACCCACGCGTCGACTTCGCCGTGCTGGAGGTCGCGCGGGGCGGCATCCTTCGGGAGGGACTGGGCTATGACCGCAACGACGTGGCGGTCGTCACCAACGTCGCCGCCGACCACCTCGGGATGCGTGGCATCGACACCGTCGAGCAGTTGGCCGACGTCAAGGCGGTCATCGTGGAGGCCGTGCCTCGTGACGGGTATGCCGTGCTCAACGCCGACGATCGCCTCGTCCGGCGCATGCGGCGCCGCTGCGTAGGCAACATCATCTGGTTTTCGATGGCCGCACCCGGCAGCGACGTGCGCGAGTTCATCGAGGAGCACTGCCGACGCGGAGGGCGAGCCGTCGTGCTCGAGCACTCCGAGCGCGGCGACATGATCGTCATCAAGCACGGTCGCCGTTCGATGCAACTCGCTTGGACCCACCTCCTGCCCGCCACCCTCGGTGGCACCGCCATGTTCAACGTCGCCAACGCAATGGCCGCCGCGGGTGCCGCCTTCGCCATGGACACAGGGCTGCACGAGATCCGACAAGGCCTCCGCACCTTCACCACGTCCTACTACCTCTCCCCCGGACGGATGAACCTCGTCGACGTCCACAACGTCGAGGTCATCGTCGACTACTGCCACAACGCACCCGGGATGCGCGTGCTCGGCGACTTCGTCGAGAGGTATGCCGCGGCGAAGGCAGGTGCAGCCGATCTCGGGAAGGTGTCACGCATCGGCATGATCGCCACGGCGGGTGACCGCCGCGACGACGACATGCGCGAACTCGGGGCCATCGCGGCCGACCACTTCGACGTCATGGTCATCCGCGAGGACGCTCGCTTGCGGGGGCGCAAGCCGGGTGAGACCGCCGGCTTCATTGCCGAGGGAGCCCGCGCGCGCATCGCCGAGGGCAATGCCCGCTGCCGTCAGATCGAGATCGTCCACGACGAGATCGCTGCGGTCCGTCATGTCATGGCCCGAGCCAACCCCGGTGATCTGGTGGTTCTCTGCGTCGACAACCATGGTGGCGTCATGAAGGAACTCGAAGAGATGACCCATCAGGCACAGCCGGGCACGCACACCGCGGCGTCCTTGGCCGACCCGGACCTCGATCCCCAAGCTCTGTCCCAAGCGGCCCTGGCCTCAGGCGACGAGGCGACGGCCGAGGCCGCTCACGAACTCGAGTCCGAGGACGGATCCGTCAACGCGCAGTGACACTCCGCCCCAGTCCCCGCGCACCGCGGGGACTGGACTCAGCCTCGCGAACCCAACTCCCCGGCATACGCCGTCAGGGAGCGGCGATA
>DAOLRO010000128.1:4622-8158 GCA_035418665.1 Phycicoccus sp. | reverse complement strand
CGGGCTGGGGTCGGGCATCGTCATGACCCTGGGGGCGGATGCCGCACCGCAGGTGGGTCGCGCGCAGTTCCTCTCGGTGTGGAGGCTGCTCTCCCTCGTCGGCCACAACGGCTCACCTCTCGCCATCGCGGCGATCACCGCCCTGTCCGGACTGGCGCCCGCTTTGATCGCGGTGGGCGTCGCTTCGATCCTCGGCGGCGGATGGCTGGCCATCTGGCTGCCCGGCCACGACCCGCGGCGGCGAGCGGACGGCATACCCCCTCGTGGTGAGGGTGAGTCGACGACAAGGTGAGCCGCTCTGCGGACCCGCCGTCATCGCGAGGTGAGAAGGTAACCCTGTGACCGAACTCATCGACACCACGGAGATGTACCTCCGCACCATCTTCGAACTCGAGGAAGAGGGCATCCCGCCCCTGCGTGCCCGGATCGCCGAGCGGCTCGGCCACTCCGGCCCGACGGTGTCGCAGACCGTGGCTCGGATGGAGCGCGACGGGCTGCTCGCGGTCGCCGATGACCGACACCTCGAGTTGTCGGCGCAGGGTCGACTGCTCGCCACGCGCGTGATGCGCAAGCACCGGTTGGCCGAGCGACTGCTCCATGACGTCATCGGTCTGGAATGGGAGTTCGTCCACGACGAGGCCTGTCGGTGGGAGCACGTCATGTCGGACCGGGTCGAGCGCAAGATCCTGGCGATGATCAAGAACTCCGCCGAATCCCCTTATGGCAACCCGATTCCCGGGTTGGACGAACTCGGCGCCGACGAGAGCGAAGCCTTCCAGGAAGGCGTGCAGTCGCTCACCGAGGTGGCAGGGGTCGACGCCGTCGAGGTCCGGGTCCGCCGGATCGGGGAGCCGGTGCAGGTCGACCATGAGGCGCTCAGTCTGCTGACCGCAGCCGGGCTCCTCCCGGGGCAGCCAGCGCGGGTGCGCGTGGAGGACGGGCGAGTGCTCGCCAACCGCGTGGGCGCAGATGAGGCAACTGGGGTTTCCCTGCCCTTCGACGTGGCCTCGCACGTCTTCGTCGAGCCCTTCGCCACGCGCTGAGCCGGCGAACGTTCGCTTGGCCGTTATGCGAACGTGACATTGACGGCGGTTCCGGTTACCGTGGTTGACGCCCTGCCCCCTGACAAAGGCTTGCTTTCTCGTGCCTTCCCCTCATTCTCACGGTCGTCGCCGTGCACCCAAGCCCTCCCTGCGGGCTCGTGCCACCGCGGCGGTCTCGCCCCAGATCGCCGTGAAGTCGTTGGCCGCTTTCGGGTTGGTCGGCGTCGCCACAGCGGCAGTGATCGTGCCGGCCTCCGGCCAAGCCGCTGGCGCCACCACGGCCACCGGGTCGACGATCTCCAGCCAGGTTGCCTCGGCCCGGATGGACGCCATGGTCGGCGCCTCTCGTTCGAGCGCGCGTCTGGGCCTCTCCGACTCGACCACCGGCCAGATCGCACTCACGGACACGCGGACCGCCGACGGCGCTGTTGCCGCGCCTGCTGCGGCCTCGCCCGAGTCCGTGGACTCCGTCGGGGTCACCGGCTTCGCTGCGGTTGAGAAGCCGCCGGCCGAGACCAACCTCGACAAGGCGCCCGCTGCGGCGTCCGCGACTGGCGGGGCCTCGAACGGCCCGGCAGCCGTCCCGGTGGGCGAGGGCTACTCCGCCAGCGCCTTCGCTGGCTGGTGCTCGGGTCTGGGACTCGGATCGTCGGGCACGGCGGTCTGTTCCGCCGCCCGCTCCCTCTTCGGGATCACCTCCATCGGCGGTTTCCGCGCCGGTGACGGAGGCGATCACGGCGCCGGTATGGCCGTGGACATCATGGTCGGCGACTTCGCCACCGGCGATGCGGTCGCGGCCTTCTTCCAAGCCCACGCCAGCGAGTTCAACGTCAAGTACCTCATCTGGAAGCAGCAGTTCTGGAGCGGTGGCGGCTGGTCGATGATGGAGGACCGGGGTTCGCCCACCCAGAACCACTACGACCACGTGCACGTGTCGGTCTACTGACGCCCCATCGTTGGCACGTCCCCACGTCGGGGCCTGAGCAAGCGCCGGTGACCCGAGGGTCCCGGCGCTTGCTCATTCGTCACCGCTCCGTGATCCAAACGTGACATTGCCTGATCGGTTGTGTACGGTTGCCGAGGCGCACCTCCCCTGGGTGTCGTCCTTGACGGCAGACGCCGAGTCCTGCCACCGCCGTCGAGTTCTCTTCACCACCGCATGGCAGGAGCGGGGGACCCAATTTCGGGCCGGTCACACGGTCCTTGGGGTGAAGCCGACCGGTTCTCCGGAAGGCCGGGCACAACCTCAGCCCGAACCCGACAGCTCACCTCGAAGGCGTCGAGAGGTTCACTCGTGTCTGAAGCACCTGTCACTGGTCGCCACCGCGCGCCAGGGCGCCACAACCCACTGTCCGAAGTTGCTGGCATGGTCGGTCGCGCCGGCGAGCACGGCGTCAAGGCCACTGCCGTCGTCGCCGCCTCCGGTGGTCTCGTGGCGGCGTTCGCCCTCCCGGCCCAGGCCGCCACGGGCACGGCAACCAAGGCCACCCCACAGACCGCCGCCTTCCTTGCCGCACAGAGTGCGGCCAGAACCGCTGCTGTGAAGGCTGCCCCGGCGGCGGTCAGCAGTGTTCCCTCGGTGGTGGCGCCAGCCGCTGACGCTCCTGTCGCCCTGGCCACGGTCGGGGTGAGTGGGGTGTCCGCGGTCGAGAAGCCGGCTCCGCCGCCTCCGCCGCCCGCGCCTGTCGTCGACGCCGCGAGCCGGTCCACCGCGCGGGCTGCCGACCCTGCGGCTGCACCCGCCCCCGCGGTCAACGTTCCGGCATCCGTCGGTGGTGGCGTCCTTGGCATCGCCGCGGCCTACTCGGGCATCTGGTACGTCTACGGTGGCTCGACCCCGGCTGGTTTCGACTGCTCGGGCTACACCCAGTACGTCTTCGCCCAGGCCGGCATCAGCATCCCGCGCACGGCCACGGCGCAGATGTTCGCGACGACCCGCGTGTCGGACCCGCAGCCCGGCGACCTGATCTTCTTCGGTGGCGCCAGCGGCTACGCCTACCACGTCGGCATCTACGCCGGAGGCGGCATGATGTACGACTCGCCCCGCACCGGTGCGACCTCCGGCCTGCACTCGATCTGGAGCTCGGACGTCGTCTACGGCCGCGTCTGATCCTTCTCCTCGTCGGCCCCCGTCTCCTTCCCGGGACGGGGGCCGACGGCGTTTCGGCGGGCATCCGGCATACGCCGATTTGGCCCCGTATGCCGTGGTGCCGGTCGCGCTCCCGGGTCACCTCCGGTGTCGCGTAGGCTTCTCGCTGGCCCGGATCGATACAGCGCTGGCTGACTGTCAGCCCTGGCCAAGCCCTCGTAGCTCAGGGGAAGAGCACTTCTCTCCTAAAGAAGGTGTCGGCAGTTCGAATCTGCCCGGGGGCACTCGCGGCCTGCGACGTTGACGCAGGTCCTTCCGGTTGAGGGGCGTCGTTGACGTCGAGGGGGCGCCCTTGCAGCCACGCCCCTCAAGGGGAAGGACGCTCCTCAACGCAACGGACCTGC
>DAOLRO010000128.1:0-4522 GCA_035418665.1 Phycicoccus sp. | reverse complement strand
CGCGGTGGCCGGTCCCCCGATGAGCGCAGTTCAGCAGCGGACCATCGCCACCCTCATGGGCAGCCAGATGCTCGGAGGCGTGGCCCTGACCGCGGGGATCGCCGTCATGGCCCTGCTTGCCGAGGACGTCTCCGGGTCGACGTCCTTGGCTGGCCTCGCCGGCAGCGCCCAAGTCCTCGGCGGTGCTCTCATCGCGATCCCGATGGCGCGGGCCATGGCCGCTCGAGGCCGCCGACCCGGTCTCGTGCTCGGTTATGGCCTGGCGGTGCTTGGCACGGTCGGCATCATCGTCGCCGGGATCATCCGGTCCTTCCCGCTCTTGCTCGTCGCCGCGGCCGTCTTCGGCGGGGCATCAACGAGCAATTCACAGGCCCGGTATGCCGCGGCCGACCTCGCCGCACCGGCTCACCGTGGCCGGGATCTCGGGTTGGTCGTCTGGGCGACGACGATCGGCAGTGCCGTGGGACCCAACCTCGTCGGTCCCGGTGGGGCGCTGGCCACGGCGGTCGGAGTGCCACCGCTCGTGGGGACCTTCCTCCTGTCCTTCGTGGCCCTGGGCCTCGGAATCGCCCTCATCCAGTGGCGACTGCGACCCGACCCCCTGCTCCTCGCGCGATCGATGGAGGAGGAGGCGGGAGCGCTCGCGATGCCGCCTCAGGCGGCCGGACCGGCCGGACCCACGGGACCCGAAGGATCGGTCGGGCCGGGCGCCGCACCGGTCGTCTCGGGAGCGCCGGTCGTCTCGGGCGCCGACAAGGGGGGCATCATCGCCGGCCTGCGGTCCATTGCCGCGCATCCCGGAGCACCCCTCGGTTTGCTGACGCTCACCCTCGGGCATGCCGTCATGGTGTCGGTCATGGTCGTCACCCCTCTGCACATGAGCCACGGTGGAGCGACCCTCACCGTGATCGGCTTTGTCATCAGCCTGCACATCATCGGGATGTATGCCTTCTCGCCGATCACTGGGCTGGCGGTCGACCGACTGGGCGCCAAGGCGGTCGCCCTGCTGGGCAGCTGTGTGCTCATGGTGGCGACTCTCCTCACGAGCATGGCACCGCGGGGAGAATCGACGATCGTCGTCGCGGGGCTCTTCCTGCTCGGTCTGGGTTGGTCCTGCACCCTCGTCAGCGGCTCCACATTGCTCGTCGCGGCCATCCCCGTCCGCGAGCGACCGAGCTCGCAGGGCGCCTCGGACCTGGTCATGGGACTGGTGGCGGCCGCGGGAGGCGCCAGCGCGGCATACATCATCGCGGTGGCCAGTTTCCACGTGCTCTCACTCGCCGCGATGGGGCTGGCTGCCGCGATCGGCGTGGCTGCCCTCGCCAGTCGGGCACGGGTCGCTGGTCCTTCCTGAGCACGTCATGCCCGTGCGCGGGCGCGGGGTTGTTAGCCTGCCTAGGTGATGGAGCAGGACTCGACCGAAGGCGCCAGCGAAGGGGTGGCCCCCTCGACCGATTCGGCCGGTGACCTGCGCGCTGACCGACCAGGAGATCCGCTGGCCGACCCGCCGGTCGATCAGCGAGCGGACACGGTGAACGGCGCCGTGACGGCGTGGACCCGACACCTGGTCGACCTCGGCGGTCGCAACACCCTGCTCTGGTATCGCGACCTCCCCACGGGCACCCTCGACCTGTCGACGGCGCACCCCAGCGGTCTGGCTCTGCTCATGACCGGTCGTCCCACGAGGCTGTCTGACCTCGTCCGTGAGCCGGCGGCCTTCGAGGAGGCACGCCGACGCGCTCGCGCGATCGCGCACAAGGCCCGAGAGCTCAAGGAGGAGCGGGGCATCGAGACCTGCTTCGTCACCTTCGGGATGGCCACGTGGGATCTGGCAGGAACCGCCAGACCCCCCGCTGCTCCGGTGCTCCTGCGTGCCTGTGTGCTGCGCCCGACGACGGCCGCCCACGAGGACTATCTCCTGGACCTGACCGACCATGTCGAGTTGAACCCCGTCCTCGAGCACTACCTGCAGAAGGAACGCGGGCTTGCCATCGACTCCGACGGCTTGGAAGCGCTCGCCACCGCAGGTAGTGGCTTCGACCCGCACCCCGTGTTTGCGGGGCTGGCCGAGTCCTGCCTCCCGGTGGCCGGTTTCGCCATTGCGCCTCGGATCGTCGTCGGGACGTTCTCCTATGCCAAATTGCCGATGGTGGCCGACCTCCGCAGCCAAGGGGAGCTGCTCGTCGGGCACGACGTCGTCGCGGCACTGGCCGGAGACCCGACGGGTCTGGCATCGGTGCGCAGCACGATCCCGCCGCTGCGTGAGGACCCCCTGTTCGATGATCAGGGCGCGATGCTCCTGCTCGACGCGGACGGATCCCAGCAGGAAGTCATCGAAGCGGTCCGATCGGGGGCGCACCTGGTCGTGCAGGGACCCCCTGGCACCGGCAAGTCCCAGACCATCGCGAACCTCGTCGGCGCCCTGGCAGCCGATGGCAAGAGGGTGCTCTTCGTCGCCGAGAAGCGAGCGGCCATCGACGCGGTCGTGGGCCGGCTCGAGGGCGCCGGTCTGGGCTCCCTCGTGCTCGACCTCTACGACGGTGCACGGTCCAAGAGGCGCGTGGGGGTGCAGTTCCTCGAGGTGCTCGAGGCCGCGGACACGGTGTCGCCGACCAAGGGCAACGACGAGGTCCGCCGACGTCAGCAGGACACGGGTGCCGAGTTGCGGGGCCACGGCTCGGCCCTGCACGACCTGCGCGAGCCGTGGGGGGTGTCAGCCCACGCGGCGATGGAGGGCGTGAGCAGGCTCTCCCGTCGACCCCACCCCCCGCGCAGCAAGGCGCGTCTCCGGGGTGCCGAGTTGGCAGCCCTCACTCCTGACTCTCGCGATCTGGTCGCCGATGAATTGTCGAGGCTCGCCGACATGCGGGCTTGGCGGCCAGACGGCGGGGAGGACCCCTGGTTCGGTGCCGACCTCCCGACCGCTGATGACGCAGTGTCGGCCAGGGACCGTGTGGAGCGGTTGGCCGGGGGTTCCGTGGCGGCCCTGGAGCGAACCCTCGACGAGGTGTTCGATGATCTCCGTCTGCCGCCGGCGGAAACGGTTGCTGATTGGGGGGTGACCCTCGAAACCCTCGCCGCAGTGCGCCAGACCTTCGAGGTCTTCCGCCCACAGATCTTCGACACCCCGCTCGACGAGGCGGTGATCGCGACCGCACCCAAGGCCGTGCGGGCGGCGAGTCCGATCGAGCTCGGCTGGTTTGAGCGTTGGCAGATCCGGCGCAACGTCAAGCGACTCCTTCGCCCGGGAGCGCCACCTGCCGACCTGCACGCCGCACTCGTCGCGGCGGCCCGACAGCGCTCGGCTTGGCGCCAGCTGGCCGGCGCCGGTGGACGCCCTGAGATCCCGGCCGATCTTGATCGGGCGCGGCGTGCCCACGCTGACGTCGTCGAGGACCTCACCTGGCTGCAGCAGCGCTTGCCCGAGGGGGCGCCGCGCGATCTGGTGGCCACCGATCGTGGCGAGGTGGATGCACTCGTCCGTCGCCTGCACGACCATCGTGACCGTTTGGCCGTGGTGCCAGCGGTCCGCGGCCCGTTGGAATCGCTGAGAGCTGCGGGTTGGGGCCCGCTCATCGACGACCTGGCGACCCGAGGCGTCGACGCCCCCGACGTCCGCGCGGAGGTCGAGCATGTCTGGTGGACATCGGTGGCCGAGGAGATCGCCCTGCGTGATGCGCGCATCGGGGGCCACGTCGGTGATCACCTCCGCTTGGTCCTGGATCGGTTCGTCGAGGCAGACCGTGAGGTGCTGAGGGACAACTCGCGGCGCATCCTCGAGACCGTCCATGAGCGTGTCCGCCAACTCTCCCGCGAGCGCCCTGACCAAGCTGCACTCCTGCGGGCCGAAGGTGGGCGTCGCCGTGGACTGCGTGCCTTGCGCGACTTGCTGCCGCTCGCCCCTGAGCTCATGACCGCCGCGAAACCGTGCTGGGTGATGAGCCCGTTGGTCGTGGCCAGTGTGCTGCCGGCCGGGCGGTGGTTCGATGTCGTCGTCTTCGACGAGGCCTCACAGATCCCGCCGGCCGAGGCCGTGTCCGCGATCTCGCGCGCCCGGCAGGTCGTGCTCGCCGGTGACGCCCAACAACTCCCACCGACCTCCTTCTTCACCACGGCTCCTGACGACGAGTCGGCCGCGGCCACCGGGTACGGCGATCGCGAGCCTCCCACCGGACCCCAACCGTTGACGGACGGCATGGAGTCGATCCTCGATGTCCTCAGTGCGGCCCTCCCGATGCGTCGTCTGCGCTGGCACTATCGCTCGCTCGACGAGCGACTCATCGCCTTCTCCAACCGTCACTTCTACGACGGATCGCTGGTGGCCTTCCCCGGTACTGGCACCGACCCGGTCCTGTCCTTGGAGGCGGTCGAGGGGCTCGGTGTCGTCGACCATGCTGCGGCGGCCGTCGAGAGCACGCGGGCCGAGGTCGCTCGAGTCGTGGTGCTGGTGATGGAGCACGCGCGGAGCCGACCGCATGAGTCCCTGGGGGTCATCACCCTTGGCCTGGTCCACGCGAATCGG
>DAOLRO010000127.1:0-8175 GCA_035418665.1 Phycicoccus sp. | reverse complement strand
GGCGTCGACTCTCGTTCTCTCGCCACCGAATCCCAGCTCTTCGACATCACCCTGCCCGAGGCGCTCGCGATCTACGCCGAGCCCAAGCAGCGTGGTCGCGCCGCGGCCAAGCCCCCGATGGCGGAGTTCGAGCCGGACCCTGTGTCGGGGAAGAAGGTCACGATCAAGGACGGTCGCTTCGGGCCCTACGTCACCGATGGCGAGACCAATGTGACCGTGCCCCGCGGTGAGGACCCGGAGAAGGTCACGGCTGAGCGGGCCTACGAGTTGCTCGCGGACAAGCGGGCCAAGGGTCCGACGACGCGCAAGCGGGCGGTCAAGAAGACGGCGACGAAGAAGACCACGGCACGAAAGACGACGGCGCGCAAGACCACGGCCAAGACCGCGGCGAAGAAGACAGCGGCGAAGAAGACGGCGGCCAAGAAGTCGGGGAGCTGACGGCATGATCAGGCCCACGACGATCCTCACCACCATGGTGCGCAGTGGCCTGATCGGGCTCAACCTCCCGCATCGGACGGCCGCGCAGTTGTTGTCCCTCGCGACGTGGGGGATGAGTTTGATCGGCGAGGTGCGCGCGGGCGCTCTGGCCGGCCCGAACGACATCGCCGTCCACGACGAGACCAAGGGCGAGATCACGTATGCCGCGTTGTTCGCTCGCGCGATGCGCACCGCTGCAGCGTTGCGGGCCGAGGGCGTCGTCCCGGGCGATCGGATCGGTCTCTTGGCGCGCAACCACGTCGGCGCCGTCGAGGTCATGCTCGGATCCAGTGCCGTGGGCGCTGATCTCGTGCTCGGCAACACCGGGCTGTCGGCCGAGCAGTTGGCCCTGATTGCGGAGCAGCAAGGGCTGGGGCTGCTCATCCACGACGACGAGTTCTCCGAGCTCGTGTCGGGGCTGCCGGAGACGATTCGGACGATCAGCGAGACCGAGTTCGAGGCGCTCGTGCTCGCCCAGCCGGAGAACGCATCGGTCGGCAAGCCGGAGACGGCTGGTCGGACGATCATCCTCACGTCCGGGACCACGGGGACGCCCAAGGGCGCGGCGCGCAAGACACCTGGCGGCTTGGGCCCGATCGTGTCGATCGTCGAGCGGATCCCGCTGCGCGTGGGCGACACGACCCTGATCTCGGCGCCGATCTTCCACACCTGGGGCTATGCCGCCCTGCAGTTGTCCTTCGGCATGCGGGCGTCGGTGGTGTTGCGTCGTCGCTTCACGCCCGAGTCGGCGGTGCGGGCGCTGGAGACCTATCGCTGCACGACCATGTTCGCGGTGCCGGTGATGCTCCAGCGCATGGTCGAGCAGTTGCCGTCCGACCCGGGCCTGCGGGATCGGCTGAAGACGTTGCGCATCGTGGCGACATCCGGGTCGAACTATCCCTCCGGCTTCACCACGCGCTTCATGGACGAATACGGCGATGTCCTCTACAACCTCTATGGCTCGACCGAGGCGTCATGGGTGTGCATTGCGACGCCGAAGGACATGCGCCGGGCTCCCAACACTGCCGGCACCCCGCCAGTGGGGACGGTCGTCAAACTGCTCGATTCCGCCGGGCGGGAAGTGCCGGCAGGGGAGACGGGCCGGATCTTCTGCGGCAACGACCTGATCTTCGACGGCTACACCTCCGGGGGCAGCAAGGAGTTCATCGACGGACTCGTGGCCACCGGGGACATGGGACGGGTCGAGGACGGGCTCTATTTCGTCGTCGGACGTGACGACGACATGGTCATCAGCGGCGGCGAGAACGTCTATCCCGTCGAGGTCGAGTCACTTCTCGCCGAGCACCCGGCCGTGCGCGAGGTGTCGGTCGTGGGCGTCCCCGACGCGGACTTCGGTCAGCGGCTCGCGGCTTTCATTGCGCTCGAGCCCGGCGCGGAGTTGACCGCCGACGAGGTGCGTGAGCACGTCCGTGAGTTCCGGGCCCGGCACTGCATTCCGCGCGAGGTGGTCTTCATGGACGAGTTGCCGCGCAACGCCACCGGCAAGGTCGTTGCCCGTGAGTTGCGCGCCCAGTTCGAGTGAGGGCTGGTCCTCAGCGAGGGGGGATGAGGCCCTTCCACTCGCCGAAGGCCATCGGCTGGCGGGTGAACAGGTAGGTCGCCCAGCTCAGCGCGATCGGCTCGCCGTCTGCATTGCGGCGCACGTGCAACTCCTCGCCGCGTTCGCGCCCCTTGACCGTGAGGTAGCGATCGGGCCCGACCTCCACGAACACCGACGGCCCGAGCCACGCGGGCTGCCCCGGTGCCGTGGCCTCCAACCGACCCTGTCGGACCGAGAAGGTGAAGGGTCGCCCTTCGCTGTACCAAGGACCGACCACCCCTTCGTATGCCGTGGGCACCGTCTCGCCAGGCACCCAGACTTCGGGGGTGGTCGGCTCGTGCTCCACGGCATACGAGGCGAGATCGACGGCCAGCACGCCGGGAGAGACGGCGGACGAATTGTTCGCCCACGCCAGTCCTGTGGTGGCAGAGGCGCGGTGGGTGAAGACGCCGGTGATTGATCCGGGGTAGGCGCCGGTGTGGCCGACGAGGACCTGCGTGCCGCGACGCCAGAGCATGAAGCCCAGACCCCAGGCGAGTTCCCACTCACCGTGCGCCATGACGAGCGGCTCGCACATCTCCTCGAAGGTGTCCGGTGAGAGCACCTCCTCTACCGGATCGGCGACGAAGCCGCCCCACCGGGCGAGGTCGGTCGGGGTGGACCATAGGGCTCCGGCAGCACCGAAGGCCCCGTCGAGGAAGTGCGGTTCGGCCCGCGGCACGTCGGTCCAGGGCGGGACGAAGTAGGCACCGGCGATCCGATCCTGTTGTCCCGCAGCCGAGTTAGCGGTCGGGTCCGCAGCTGGACCCAGCGTCGTGGACGACATCCCCAAGGGCTGCAGGATGCGTCGCTCGACGACATCGAACCAGCGCTCCGCGCCGTCGACGCGGCACAGCACCTCGCCGAGCATCGCGTAGGAGAGGTTGGAGTAGTGGTGCCGCAGGTGGGGGCGCCCGACCCGAGTCGCCTCGTTCCACCCGACCACGAGCCCTGCACGATCGGGGAATTCCAGTGTCTCCCAGACGTCCCCGACCGGCTCACGCTGCATCCCCGAGACGTGGGCCAGCAACTGCCGGATCGTGACGCCTGCGTGCGCGGACTCAGGCACGTGAACGGTCAGGTCGTCGTCGAGCGACAGTTTTCCCTCGTCGCGCAATGCCATGATCGCCACCGCCACGAAGGTCTTGGTGTTGCTCGCGATCGAGAACCTCGTGTCCGCGTCCGGTGCCCACCCCTCCTCGCCCAGCCGGGCCGACCCGACCCCCGCGGACCAGGCGATGACTCCGCGACGGGCCACCCCGGCATACAGGCCGGGGGCACGATCCGCGACCTGCTTCTCCACCGCCTTGCGATGCAGCGTGCGCTGGGTCAGGGGCGAGAACTCCTCGGTGGCCATGCACGCAACCTATCGACTTGACCCTCACGCGACGTGAGGCACCAACCTCGGTGACGTGACCACGACAAGCGAGATCATCATTCGCGACACTGGGGCCATGGAGGAAGAGCTCACCGTCGGACAGGTGGCGGAGCGCTACGGCATCACCGTGCGCACCCTGCACCACTACGACGAGATCGGCCTCCTGGTCCCCAGCGAGCGGACCCACGCCGGCTACCGCCTCTACACCGGGGCGGACCTGGTGCGGCTGGGCGCGATCGTCACCTACCGTCGGCTCGGCATGGCCCTCCCCGAGGTCCAGGCCCTGCTCGACGGGGACGGCGATGTCGTGGCCACCCTGACCCGTCAGAAGGAGGCGGTGCTCAGACAGGTCGACGAGCTCCACCAGCTCGCCGGCGCCATCGATCGAGTGCTGGAGGCAGAGATGACCAACCAACCCGCGACCGACGCCGACCTCAAGGAGATCTTCGGCGACGGCTTCAGCGAGGACTACCAAACCGAGGCGCAGGAGCGCTGGGGCGAGACCGACTCCTGGAAGCAGTCGGCGGCGCGCACCAAGCGCTACTCCAAGGCCGACTGGGAGGAGATCAAGGCCGAGCAGGAGGCCGTCAATGCGGCCTTCGTCGCGGCCCTGCAGTCCGGGCAGCCCGCCACGAGCGCGGCCGCGATGGATGCGGCCGAGGCGGCGCGGATGTCGATCCACACCCGCTTCTACGACTGCAGCCCGGCCTTCCATCGGGGCCTGGGTGACATGTACATCGCGGACCCTCGCTTCACCAAGACCTACGAGGACATCGCCCCCGGCCTCGCGGCATACGTGCGCGATGCCATCCACGCCAACGCCGACCGCCAGGATTCGGCCGGCTGAGAACCCCGGCTACGGCGCAGTAAATGCTGCTGGAGCGACACTTACTGCGCCGTAGCGTGAGTTTGCGAGACGCGCACAGAGCGGGGGTATGCCGTGGAGCCGGCTTCCGCTGCGTGCTCGCGCCGGCGTCCGCAAGGGGCTCACCCGTGCTCGGCTGCAGCAGGGCTTGTCTCCGGCCTCGCCTAGGCTGCTGACGTGACCAGCGCCCCCCTCGAACACTCGGGACCCCGAGGCATCTTCATTGCCTTCGAGGGCGGCGATGGCGCGGGCAAGTCGACTCAGGTCCGCTTCCTGGCCCAAGCCTTTCGCGATGCCGGGAGGCAGGTGCTCGTCACGCGTCAACCCGGCGGCACACCGCTCGGCGCACGCATTCGGGAGTTGCTCCTCCACGGTGACCACGTCTCTCCGCGGGCCGAAGCGTTGCTCTTCGCCGCGGACAAGGCGCACCACGTCGACGAGGTGATCCGACCGGCCCTGCGGGCTGGCGACGTTGTGATCACCGACCGCTATGTCGACTCCTCGGTCGCCTATCAGGGCGCCGGCCGAGACCTTGGGGCCGACGAGATCCACCAGATCCAGCGGTGGGCGGTCGACGACCTCGAGCCGGACCTCACCGTCGTCGTCGACATCTCGGCCGAGGAGGGCCGCCGACGACGGGGCACGACCCATGACCGCCTTGAGTCGGAGGCCGATGACTACCACGAGGCGGTGCGCGCCCATTTCTTGGCGATGGCTGCCGCCAATCCCGACCGTTATCTCGTCGTGGATGGGACGGTCGACCCCGAGGCGATCCACGCCGAGGTCATCCTTCGTTGCCGCCACGACGGACTGATCGCATGACGGCCGGGACCCACACAGCGACCAACACCGTCACCACCGCGCCATCGGGACCCACCGAGGGGACCGTCTGGCAGGACATCGTCGGTCAGGAGCCCGTCGTCGCCACCCTGCGAGGGGCTGTTGCCGACCCCAGCCAGATGACCCACGCCTGGCTCTTCACCGGTCCTCCCGGCTCGGGACGATCCAATGCGGCTCGGGCCTTCGCTGCGGCGCTCCAGTGCCCGCAGGGGGGTTGTGGCTCCTGCCGCGAGTGCCGCACCGCCCTCGACGGCACCCATGCCGACGTCGACATCGTCGCCACGGAGGGCCTCTCCATCAAGGTCGACCACGTCCGCGAACTGGTCCAGCTCGCCGGTCTCCGACCGAGCGTCGGCCGGTGGCGGATCATCATCATCGAGGACGCCGATCGCCTGACGACCTATTCGGATGCGCCGGCCAACGCGTTGCTCAAGGCGCTCGAAGAGCCGACCCCACGCACGATCTGGATGCTCTGTGCACCCTCGGTCGAGGACGTCATCATCACCATCCGATCCCGCTCGCGACAGGTCAGACTCCGTACGCCGCCACCGGAGGCGGTCGCGGCACTCCTCGTGCGGCGCGACGGAGTCGAGCCGGCCATGGCCGCGTATGCCGCGCGCGCAGCACAGTCCCACATCGGCCTCGCGCGTCGGCTGGCTCGCGACGAGCATGCCCGGATCAGGCGACACGACGTCTTGGCGCTCGCGACGAAGATCCAGACCGTCGGCGACGCCCTCGGAGCGGCGGCGGACATCTCGACGATCGCCACCGAGGAGTCGCAGGCAAGTTCGGCGGAGCGAGACGCTGCCGAGCGCACTCGACTGATGGAAACGCTGGGTGCGGACCCTGCGGCACGCACTCAACCGCCCCATATCCGTTCCCAACTCACCGCGCTGGAGAAGGAGCAGAAGACGCGCGCCACGCGCTTCACGCGGGACATGATCGACCGCAGCCTGGTCGATCTCTTCTCCCTCTACCGCGACGCGCTCGTCATGGCCACCGGTGCCGGCACGGCGCTGGTCAACGAGGATGCCCGCGCCGCAGTCCAGCACCTCGCCCAGGTTCTCCCTCCCGAGCGGTTGCTCATCGCCCTCGAGGTCATCGGGACGGCTCGGGAGCGCATTGGTGCCAACGCCCAGCCTCTCCTGGCCCTCGAAGCGATGGCCTTGGAGCTTCGCCTGCCAAGGTGAGACCAGCGTCGCCGCGATCTGCCGTGAGAGCCGGCACCACGGCATACACAGCCACACACGTGGGGGGAGACTCTCTGTCGGGAAGCCCCCTTAGGGTTGACGCCATGCGTCGACGCCTCGCTTCTGTCGCCCTTGCCCTGACCGCTGGTCTGGTCCTCACGGGGTGCGGCATCGTCGACGGCGTCCGTGACCTCATCAACCCCCGACCGACCGCAGCGGCCCCGGCCGAGACGCCGCCCGAGGAGGCCCCAGCGGGGCTCGAGAAGTTCTATGCCCAGGAGCTGAAATGGGAGAAGTGCTCCGGCGGTGAGTGCACCACCTTGACGGTCCCGATGGACTACGAGAAGCCGGACGGGCAGACCCTCGAGATCGCGGTCCTGCGCGTGCGGGCGACCTCGCGCGATGTCCGCGGCTCGATCATCGTCAACCCCGGGGGTCCCGGCGGCTCCGGAGTGGACTACGCGCGAGCCGCTCGCTTCGGGGGAGTGGTGTCCCAGGCAGTGCTCGCGAAGTACGACGTCGTCGGTTTCGATCCACGGGGCGTCGGCCGATCGACGGCGATCAAGTGCTTGTCGCCCACCCAACTCGACGCCTTCTTCGCGCAGGACCCGACCCCGGACACGCCCGCCGAGGAGCAGACCGCGGCTCGCCTGGCCAAGGAGTTCGGAGCGAGTTGTGAGACGAACTCTCCCGGCCTGGCCGACCATGTGTCGACGGTCGAGTCAGCCCGCGACATGGACATCCTCCGCTCGCGCCTCGGGGATCCGCGCCTCAACTACCTCGGCAAGTCCTACGGCACCCTGCTCGGTGCGACCTACGCGGGCCTCTATCCCAACCTCGTGGGGCGCACCGTGCTCGACGGCGCCCTGCCCCCGGACCTCACGTCGGCGCAGGTCAACCTCGGGCAGGCGGAGGGATTCGAGCGTGCGGCGCGGGCCTGGGCCGCCGACTGCGTCCAAGAGGGTTGTCCGCTCGGCGCCGACGTCGACTCCGTGATGTCGGGCTTGCGGGGCTTCCTCGCCGAGCTCGATCAACACCCGATCACCAAGACCGGCGACCCCTCCGTCCCGGCCGTCACCGAGGGGTGGGCGGGGTATGCCGTGGCGGCGGCCATGTACGACGAGGGCCGTTGGGGGATGCTCACCGACGCGCTTCGCAAGGCGAACGCCGGTGACGGCGCCGACCTGCTCGCGCTGGCCAACTCCTACACGGATCGGTTGCCCGGCGGTGGCTACTCCAGCAACACCCAGGAAGCCTTCTACGCGGTCACCTGCCTGGACAAGGGGGAGTCGCCCGATCTCGACGCGCGCCAGGCCGAGGCCGAGAAAGTGACGGAGGTGGCCCCCACCTTCGGGGCTCTGCTGGTCTGGAGTTCCTTGCCCTGCGGCTACTGGCCCCGTCCCGCGTGGGCACCCACGGGTCCGCCCGCCAAGGTCACCGCTGCGGGCTCCGGGCCCATCGTCGTCATCGGCACCACGCGCGACCCGGCGACGCCGTATGAGTGGGCCCAGCAACTGGCCGACCAGTTGGAGAAGGGGGTGCTGGTGAGTTACGACGGTGACGGCCACACGGCATACCTGCGGTCCAATGACTGCATCGACCACGCGATCGATGATTGGTACATCGACGGGATCGTGCCCAAAGAAGGGCTCATGTGCTGAGCCGCCCGGCCAGCCGGACGAGCCGATTTGATCGTGGGCGCGGGCGTCCACGTATACTCGTGCGGCGCCCACGACCCGCGTGGCCTGGTGTGCACCCGCCGCTTTAGCTCAGTCGGCCAGAGCGATTCACTCGTAATGAATAGGTCGTCGGTTCGATTCCGACA
>DAOLRO010000126.1:0-8231 GCA_035418665.1 Phycicoccus sp. | reverse complement strand
GTCGACTTGTCGAACTTGATCTGGTACGGCCGCTTCGGCAGGCGCCACGTGTAGTTGCCGCGCCCCTTGAACTCGGTGGCCGCGGTCATCGGCAGGTTGTAGGCCCCGGAGCCATCTTCGATGCCCACGGAGGACATGTACTTGGTGTCCTTCGAGCCGGCCTCGACCGTCGAGAGTTTGACCCCTCCGTCGAGGACGATGTTCATCGTCGGCAGGTTCGGGGTGACCGGAGCGGCCTGGGCTGCCTGTCCTTGCGTCACCACCAAAAAGGCGGAGAGCAAGAGCCCCCAAATGCCCAAGACTCTTCGTAGACTGGCCCGAGAGAGCGTCATGTGTGTGTCCTCCAGAGGTTCATCACGCGGACGTGATGGGATGTTCAGCACTTCGGTGCCACGGTTCACAGCAAATTCACGGCAAAAAGGCATGTCCCCTACAGCGTCATGCCGCAATGGTGCCTCGGGCATCCTACAAGCAACCGCGCCATAGCGTGAGTCCCCAATTCGGGGGACGAGTTGAACACCGGGTGAACTCTGCTCCCCACGGATCACAGTCGGCGGGGATCCTCATGCGGCGCGGGTCACGGCATGACCGCCGGCCCATCGGCACGGAAGTCGCGAAACGCCCGACGGTTCAGCACGGCATACAAAGCGGCCCCGGCTGCAACGGCCGCGCCGGCGGCCAACAGCGTCACCATTGACCGCGGCGGCAAGGCCAAGCTCGGCAGGCACAGCACCATGACCGCGGCCGCCGACACCACCATGGTGAGCCAGCGCACGTGTCCCCATCCCAGACTCAGCCCCGGAAGGCCGCGACGCAGGACACGGGCGAAGTAGGCCAGGGCGACGACTTGCACGACAAGGTTGGCCACCGCCACGCCGATCGCTCCGCTGAGGAGCGCCGCGGGTGCCGTCGTGATGAGGATGCCCAGGGTGAGCACCACGCTGTAGCGCGCCTCCAGGCCCGGGAGCCCGACCGCCCGGCAGCAGGCAGTCGTGATGCCCGTCGACAGATTGAACCCGTTGCCGAGAGTGAGCAGAATCGCGACGGCGGGCGTGATCGACGTTTCGCCGGTGAAGCCCCGCACGACGAACCACAGCCCAGTGGCGGCGAGGAGGACCAGGCCGAGGCACCCCGGGGTCCACAAGGCGTTGATGCGGTTGCCCAACCGCACCATGCGCTCACGCCCACCGCGCGCAAAGGCCTCGGTGAGGGTGTTGAGCAGTGGCGTGATGACGAACATCGGAAGGCTGCGGATCGCCGAAGCCAGCATGGCAGCGACGCTGTACTGCCCCACCTGCTCGATCGGGGCGAACGAGGCGACGAACAAGGGGCCGGCCTGGAGGAAGGCGAGGCTCGACAGGTTCGTGACCAAGGACCGGTTGGCGTAGCCGAAGAATTCGCCCCATTGATCGCGACCCGTGAGACGAGGGCGCAACGTGAGGAGATGGCCACCCATCCCGGCGATCAGGCATCCCGCGAGCGTGCCCAGCTGGACGATGGCCACCGTCAACATGTTGGCGAGCGTCAGCGACGTTCCGAACCACACCAGCGCCGCAACGAAGGCCGACTGGGAGAGCGCCACGGCCAGGGCCACGCGGCCAAAACGCCCCTGGGCCCGAAGCTGACCCATCGCCACATTGGCCAGGAGGAGGAGGCCCACGAGAAGGCCGAGGTGGCGGAAGAGCGTGATGGCGTCCTCGTGATATCGGATCGGGACATCCGTCACGGCGAGGACGCCACCCGCGATCCATGGGCCCAGGGCCCAGATGAGCGCGGCGAAGGCCGTGACCGCGCCCATCAACGTGACCGTGAGTCGCGCCGCGAGATCACCACGTCCGGTCGCGGCATAGAGGGAGTAGAAGCGCTGGGCCGACGCACTGATGCCGCCGTCGAGGGTCATGAAGACGACGATGAAGGTGCCCACCAGGGCCCACACTCCGTAGGCGGCGTCTCCCAAACGGCTCACGAGGAGCGGGATGGTGAGGAGCCCGACGAGTTGGGGCACAAAGGTCGCGACCGCAGAGAAGGCGGATTGTCGGGCGAGGGGATCAGCGGCCAAGCGGCCGAGCACTCGTCCTCGCACTCGCACACGGTAGCAACGCGCCGCCGCCCCCAAGCCACGATGAGCCAGCGGGGTCGATCCCCTGGGTCGCCTATTCTGGAGCGGTGGAGCGTCCCGACCGTGTGCACCCCGGCGAGCCCGGGACGCAGACCACGACAACGACCGCGCGACAGCACGGACGACGTGCGCCGAGCCGCATCGTCTTCCTCGCCGATGCAGCCAGCGTCCTCAATCAACGCTGGCTCCGATACGCCGCGGACCGCGGCCACGAGGTGCACGTCATCACCCTCGACGCGTCGGATTCCCCCTTGGAACAGGTGACCCAGCACATCGTCGGTGAGTGGCTGCCTGCGGCCACCCCTCGAAGCATGCGGATGCTCGCCGCGATCCCCCAGGTCCGCACGCTGCTGCGTCGTCTGCAGCCCGACCTCGTGCACAGCCACTACGCGTTCGGTTTCGGCATCTGGGGCGCTGCGAGCGGAGCGCACCCACTGATCGTGTCGGCATGGGGCACCGATGTCATGGGTGAGGGGGCCGAGTCCGGCATGCACGCACGGATCCTCCGATGGGTCTTCGCTCAGGCGGACGCGGTGTGCGCGACAGGCGAGCAACTGGCGGTGGCCACGCGCCGATTCACGTCACATCCCGTGACCGTCACCCCCTTCGGCGTCGACACCGACCTCTTCCACCCCGAAGACCCGCTCCCCGACCTCACCACCGAGGCTGGAATCGCAGATCGTCCCCTCAGGCTCGGCATGGTCAAGCGGCTTGACGACAACTCCGGGATCGAGGTGCTGCTGCGCGCCCTCGCCCTTGATGATGCGCCGGGGCTGGCCACCCTCGATGTCATCGGGTCGATGGTCGAGCCCGGTTGGCCCGGCCTGGCCCGCGAACTCGGCTTGGGTGACCGGGTGACCTTCCACGGGGTGTTGTCACCCGAGGAGTTGGCGCGTCACCTGCGCACGTGGGACATCGCCGTCCAACCCACCCGGTGGGTCGAGGGCTACGGGGTGTCCGCCCTCGAGGCCGCTGCCAGTGGGGTCCCGGTCGTCGCCTCCCGGCTCGGCGGGCTGCAGGAGGTCGTCGAGGACGCCGTGAGCGGCCTCCTCATCCCGCCCAACGATGCACTCCGGCTCGCGCAGGCCCTGAGCCAGCTGGACTCTGCGCCCGAGACGCGCCGGCGGATGGGGGCGGCGGGTCGGGCTCGAGTACTCGGACGCTACGACCAACGGGCCGCTGAGGCTGCCATGGACCAGGTCTATGACCGGATGCTGGAGAAGGTTTGATGACCGAGGACGATCTTTCCGACCTGAACTCCTCGACCGGGCCACGCATCGGCGCGGTCTGCGTGCTCTACGGCGCCCCCCGCATCCCCGGCATCCTCCGCGACCTCGCCCATCGCGGGGTGGACGTGGTCATCGTGGACAACTCCGACGATCTCGATCCCGCCGAACTGGTCGGCAGCACCCTTCGCGTGATCCGTCCCGGACGCAACCTGGGCTACTCCCGGGGCGTGAATGCCGGGGTCGAGGCCATGCCCACTCGCCCTGACGCCCTCCTGATCGTCAATCCCGACATCGTGGGGGACCCCGACGCTCTGCTCGACTTCGCGCGGACGGTGGCTGCCTCGCCAGAGCCGCTGCTCGCGGCCCCGGCGGGTGGCGACGGACACTTCGGATACCTGCCGACGGCACCACCGTGGCTCATCGTCGGCCAGTACGTCTTGCGCTCCTCGTGGCATCCGCGGCCCAAGGAGGAGGACGACATGTTCCTCTCCGGTGCCCTTCTCGGCCTCAATCGCGCAGCGATCGACCGGGTGGCCCCCGACAATGCCCTGCTCGACCCCACACTGTTCTTCATGGACGACGTCGAGCTCACCGATCGTGCCCGGCGATTGGGTTGTCGGGTAGCCGAGATCGGCCCGGTGGGAGACCTCGACCATGAGGGGGGCACGAGCATGCGCCGACGCCCCGCCGTGCGCATCTACTTCTCGCGGATCTCCAAGGTCCGCTACTGGCAGGGACGTTCGCCCGTGATCGGTGCCATGATGCGCGGCTTCTTCCTCGCCGAGACGTCCGTCGGGCAGTTGGTCTCGGGCCGCTCCGCCCCGGACGGCAGCGCAGGTCACGGCTTCGCAGCCGCCCGTCGCTGGTTACGCCACCCGGATCCCCAGATCGACGAAGTGGTCCTGGGGAACGACCATGCGTGACCTCCGCTCCCGGATCGATCCGGCCTTCGTCGTCCCATTCGCGGTCTTCCTCTTGGTCATGCGCGCACCGGGAGGCACCGTCCTGCTCGGGGTCGTGGGGGCCGGGCTGCTGCTGTGGCGTGGGGTACGAGCCGTCCCGGTCGGGGGACTCATCGGGGCGTATGCCGTGTGTGCGGCCACCGCTGCGCTCGCCTCGATCTTGGCCGATGACCACAATGCGACGAACTATGTCTGGCCGGCCGTGTGCTTCGGCCTCTTCTCTGCCGCCGTGCTGTGGACGGGCGACGTCCGAGACAACGTACGGGGCATCATCACCGGCATGGTCGCCGGTTTCTCGACGGCCTTGGCCATCGCGTGCTTCGAGATCCTGACCGGGCTGCGCCTCCTGACCATCGGACAGGAGAGCAACAAGAAACTCCAGCAGAGCCTCCTGGAGGGGCGCTTTCGGACCGGTGCGATCTACACCAACTACAACGACCTCTCCGTGGCGTTGACCATCCTCACGCTCATTCTCGTGGGCAGACTGCTCTTCGGGTCCAAGCGCAATCCCGTCACCACCACGATCCACGTCGTCGTGGCGGCCGCGGCCAGCAGCCTGGTGGTCCTCATGGGCTCGCGCGGATCCCTGGCCGGACTACTCCTCGGGCTCTTGGTGATCGTGCTGCTCGCCTCGCGCGCAGCCAGCCCGCGGGTGTGGACCAACCTGCGCGTGGGGGCCATCTTGGCGGTGGCAGGGGGCTTGGTCGCCTACGTGTGGACGAGTCCCTACGTCCAGGACCACAGCACCGCAATCCGCGAACGCATCCTCCAATCGGCCATCCACCTGATGGACCTCGAGCCCATGACCTGGCTGTTGGGCTTCTCCTCAGAGTTGCGTTACGCCGAGCACGCTGCGGCGTTGTACGGGAATGAGTTGATGAACCCGCACAACCTCATCCTGGAGTTGCTGCTCAACTACGGCGTGGTCGGACTGGCAGCGGCAGCGACGGCCTGGTTCGTGCTCGTGGTTCGAGGCCTGAGCGTCTCCGCACCGCTCCATTGGGCGCTGCCGACCTTCACGGTGGCCGCGCTCGTCATCCCCGTGCTGGGGCTGGTCCCCAGCACGACCTTGCCCTACGGATTCATCCAGTTGCTCGTTCTGGGGCTGGCTGGCAGCATCCTCGCCCGTCGCCGACCCTCGGCTTCAGCCCTTGCGGCGACGCGCGAACCAGCCCAAGGCGATCATGGACCCGAGGCCGGCGACCCCACCGACCATGGCCGCGAGGACATAGGACTGGATCAGGGAGCGAGTCACCGCTGAGCCCGGGACCTCGAAGGGCTCCTGCACGACCATCGTGGCCGGTTGCCCACCGACCATGACGGGCGTCGACGTCGTTTGGGCCGCCACCCGCTCAGCCACCACCTTCGCCACCTTGGTGGCATCCGCAGCCAGCAATCCGTTGACCTTGATCACGACGACGGTCCCCGTCGAGAAGATGTCCAACCGGGCCCGCAGCAGTTCAGGAGTGTTCACCCCGGGCACGTCCACTGATCCGAGAACGCTGGGGGATTGGCCGAGCGTGGCATAGGTGGCCGCAGCAGCCGAGGCATCGGACGTGCTGCCCGCCCCCATGGTGTCCGCCGTCTGGACTCGTACGTTGGTCTGGACGGACACGGCCGACAGTTGAGCACCTGAGTCGCGGTTCGGGAGGATCATCGCGGCCATCACGGCCGCCCCAACAAGGATCCCGACGGGGATGAACTTCTTCAGGGACCACAAATACGCCAAGACGTCGACGGGGTCCACCCGCGAGAGGACGGGCGGGGTGGGTGAACTTGAGGTCATCGGACCATTATCCCTTCGGGTGCTCCATGCTCAGGACCGCTGCCCTCACAACGGGTTCAACGGGCCGCAGCCAGTGATCTTGTAGAGGGTTCGCTCCCCCTCCACCAGGACGGGCGTGAGGGCCCAATGGCCCTCTGGCGGGATCTTGAGCCCGGAAGCCTTCTCCTCGAGGATCACTCCCCCGCTGTAGGCCCGACCACCGTTGTAGAGCCACCCGAGATGATCCTCGTGGACGAGGACGCAGAAGTCGTGATGGCTCAGGGTGTTGAAGCGCTCGAAGGCCGACGTCGAGTTGTAGGTCGAGCCCCGCACTCCGGCGATGAGGAAGATCGGCTGGCGATCCACGTAGGCGTACAGCAGCGCTGAGCCGTCGTTGGCGTTGTTCATGATTCGCTCATCGCGGGGGACGATCTCCGCGATGCGGTGATAGAGCGCGATCTCCTGTGGACTGACCAGACTGGCCTTGGGGTCATTGGCTGCGTTGGCATAGGACACCCGCAGACCACGCACGGCGGCCGCGAGCCCATTGGCGACCACGAGCGCCGACGCCAGGGCCACCACGACAGCAGCGGTGGGCAGCCACCGGGCCCGCACCTCTCGATGCTGCACGTCGGCTGGTCGGGCCACCGCCCCGGCCTTCGAGCGAGCCAGCCATCGCGTTCGAAGATGACCGACGGCCACCAAGGCCAGGAGGAGCGCCGGGAAGGCCGTGAGAGGGAGCACGCGGTGGCGATCGTTGTACCAGAACCGTGCCAACCCGTTGACCGCGAAATTGCCCTGGAATCTCGCCGTGATGATGTCGAGGACAAGAACGCCCAGCCAGAGCACGGCCAAACCCGACCTTCCGGACCGCAGCGCCCACCATGCCCCCAGGAGCACCAGGATCGCCGTGCCGAGTTGAGGAAGGGAGCCGGTCACGCCATTGGCCAGGTGCATGGCGAACTCGACGGGCAGGGAGTCCTCGACGAGCCACTGCCGTGCCTCGATCCCTCGGGCGACGAAGAAGACGACGAACAGCACCACGGGGACCGGCGCAGCAGCCAGGGCACCATCGAGTCGCCACGGCGTGCCCGATTGCCGGGCCCGCACGGCGCGCACGGCGAAGGTCCACACCCACAGCCCCGCGCCGACGACCACGATGATCACGAGGATGCGCGGGTGCATGAAACCCACGAAGCCCAAGCCCACGGCGGTCACCAGGGCACTCAGGCGCCAAGGACGATCGACCGGACTCCATCCGAGAAGCGAGACCATCCCGGCCAGAGCGATCGGGGAGACCGCCGCGGCCAACGCGGTGGCCCAGAGGACGCCCCAACCGAGAGACGACCACGGAGCGGCATAGAAGCCCCAAGCGAGCACCGCGGAGGCCCAAAGGACCCACCTGCGTGCCCCCACGGCATACGCCGACGCAAGGATGGTGGCACTGGGCCAGATGGTCCCCCCGATCAGTCCGGCCACGACATTGGTCGGAATGACCGCGTCGGTGCCGGCGAGCTGCATGTACAGCACGCAGAGGGCGTGGAAGGTGGACGGGTAGTAGCTGCCGCGTGTTCCGTCCGGGTAGGGAAAGCTGGACAACAGGGTCGGCGAGACGTTCTGGTGATCGAACCCGAAGCGGACCGCGTTGCTGTCGAACATGGCGTCCCATGTCTGGGAGACCATGTCGAGCAGTCCATCGGTGGCCAACCACAGCACCGACAGGCCCATGATCGTCGACATCGCGAGAATGCCCACGCATTCGAGCCACCGCACCCGATCCCGTATGCCGCGGGGGTCGTCAGGCGCCTCGGTCACCACCCGAGGTGAGCGGTTCCACCACCCCTTGGTGCGTTCGACGACGACTCCCAAGGCGATGGCCAGGAGTGCCGCAAGGAGGTAGGCCACCCCCAGGGCCAGCCAGCCGAAGGGATAGTCGAACCACATCTGCGCCAGGCCCAGGCTCCCCACGAGCACGACGGCCACGGGGATCGCCCCGAAGACGACGACGAGGGGAGAGCGTCCCCGTCCCAGCCAGACCAGGCCCGCGCCGCCCGCCCAGAGGATCGCTGCATAGACGAGGGGCAGCGAGAGCGCCGAGGCCCAGCCGATGATGCTCACCGACGGGCCACCACGACCAAGGTGTCCCACAACACCTT
>DAOLRO010000125.1:0-8309 GCA_035418665.1 Phycicoccus sp. | reverse complement strand
ACACAAGGCCCCGTAGCGCAGTTGGTTAGCGCGCCGCCCTGTCACGGCGGAGGTCGCGGGTTCGAGTCCCGTCGGGGTCGCCACCACATCAAGCACCCGCTCACGCGGGTGCTTCTTGCGTTGGGCCACCCGTTCCGGGGCCCACCGTCGGGGTTATAGGCGCGTTTACGCAGGTCCTTCCCGTTGAGGGGCGGCCTTTGGGTTGAGGAGCGCCCCTGCAAGGACTCCCCTCGACCTGAACGACGCCCCTCAACACAAAGGACCTGCGCCAACTCGGGTCATGGGCCAGAAAGTGTGTCTGGCCCGACGCGTGAGACGCGGCGGGCCCCACGGCACTATTCTCCCGGTGAACGCTTGGTGAACACAGGAGAAACTCGCAGTGGCCGACTCGGACCCCGCCGACCCCGGCAAGGGCCTCGCCCGGCACCCCGCGATCGACTACGAGTTGCGTCGCGACAAGGACAGTTGGGCACTCAAGGCCTTCCAGGCGACCACGCCGGGCCTCACCTTTCTGCTCACGAGATTCGAGCGCGGCTGGCTCCGTCGTGACGCGATCGCGGGCATCTCGGTCGCCGCCTACCTCGTCCCTCAGGTGATGGCCTATTCGGCGATCGTCGGAGTGCCGCCCGTGGCCGGGTTGTGGACGGCACTGGCCGCGATGCTCGTGTATGCCGTGATGGGCGGCTCCCGCGTGCTCTCCGTGGGCCCCGAGTCGACCATCGCCCTTCTTGCTGGATTGGCGATCGCTCCTCTGGCCGGGGGTGAGCCCGGCCGCGTGGCCGCGCTGGCATCAGCGCTGGCGATCATCGTCGGCCTGTGGTGCCTCGTCGGCCGTGTCTTCCGGCTGGGCGTCGTCGCCGACCTGCTCTCGCAGCCCCTCCTCGTGGGCTACCTCGCCGGCGCCGCAGTGCTCATGGTCGTGAGCCAGCTGGGCAAGATGACGCGGGTCACGATCCACGGGGATTCGCTGCTCGAGCAGATGACGGCCTTCGTCAAGGGCATCGACCACGTCCACCTCAACACCTTGTGGGTCGCCCTCGGCACCTTGGCCCTGATCCTCGCGATCAGCTGGCTCCGACCCCGGTGGCCGGCCGCCCTCATCGGGGTCGTCACCGCCATGGTGGCCCACGCCGTCTTCCACTGGGGCAATGTCGGCGTGGCGGTCGTCGGCGCGGTGCCCGGGGGCATCCCCACCCCGTCGCTGCCGGCCATCTCGATCGCCGACCTCAAGGCCCTCAGCATCGTCGGCCTCGGCGTGGCCCTCATGGCCTACAGCGACAACATGCTCATCGCGCGCGGCTTCCCGGCCCCCGCCCTGCCCGGTGAGCGACCCTCCGAGAACGACGTCGACCCACAATCCGAACTCGTCGCCCTCGGCGGGGTCCAGATCGCCGTCGGACTGGTGGGCGGCTATCCCGTCTCGTCGTCCGGGTCCCGCACCGCGTTGGCCATCGCGAGCGGCGCGCGCACCCAGGTCTATTCGCTCGTCGCGGCGGTCGTGGTCATCGTCGTCATCCTCGTCGCCAGCCCGATCCTCACTGTCCTCCCTCAGGCAGCCCTCGGCGCGGTCGTGCTCTACGCCGCCACCAAACTGGTGCAGATCAGCCAGTTCAAGCGTTTGTGGCGTTTCCGAAGGCGCGAGTTCCTGCTCGCGATCATCACCCTCCTCGGGACCGTCTTCTACGGCATCCTCGCCGGGGTCGGTGTCGCGATCGCGCTCTCCCTCATCGAGATGGGCACGAGATTGGCCCGTCCCCACGACGCCGTGTTGGGGCGTGTGCCCGGCGTGGCTGGGATGCACGACGTCGCGGACTACCCCGAGGCCCAGACCCTCCCCGGTCTTGTGATCTATCGCTTCGAGGCACCCCTCTTCTTCGCCAACGTCGGCGAACTCCGGCGCCGCGTCCAGCAGGTCGTCGAGCGCGAGACGGCCGCCTATCCCGATGCGCCACCTCGCTGGTTCCTCCTCAACGTCGAGGCCAACACCGAGGTCGACATCACCGCGACAGATGGTCTGCGTGAGCTGTGCGCGGACCTCGCCGCTCAGGGGATCCAGCTCGGCCTCGTCCGCCTCAAGCGCGACCTCTACGAACCGCTCCGACGCGCCGGGGTCGTCGAGATGATCGGCGAGGACATGCTTTTCCCGACGCTCCCGGTCGCCGAGCAGGCCTACGTCGACTGGGCGGTCGCCAACCCCCGGCCCCCGTTCAGCCCGTCAGACGTCTGACGATCCACTCGGCAATCGCTCTCGGCGCGAAACGCTCGCCGAGCACCGTCGAGTGGCTGGCCGCCCAGACCTTCCCCAGCACGTCCGCGCCAGCCTGTTGCCACCTACGAACCAGTCGAGCCGTCACTGGGCTCGGTGCCACCTCGTCGAAGGCGCCCCAGTCGACGCGCACCGGCAGACCGTCAGGCCACACCGCGTGTCGGACGTCCTCACGTCGAAGCCACTCGAGCAGGGCAGCGCGCAGGGCTGACCCCGCAACACCCGGAGCGAAGAGGACCGCGGGAGCCAGCGCACCGAAACTGTCTGTGGCAGAGAGTTCTTCGAGCGAACGTTCCTGTAACTGCGGCCACAACACCTTGGACCGCGGCGAGAGACCGGCATCGAGCAGTCCGGCCACACTGAGATCGGAGACCACCGCGCCTTGGAGCATGAGCGCCGTAAGAGGCACGAGGTTGCGCACCGGGGCGATCGGCACTCGCACGCGCGCCAAGGCCCCGATCGTCCGATCCATCCGCGTCACCGGGCTGATCAGGCTGACTCCTCGCAGTTCGGCCCGGGTCGGTGCCCGCGAGTGTCCGATCGCGGCGGCCACCGCCGCGACCGAACCTTCGGAGTGTCCCGCTGATACCCAGCGTGGTCCGATCCGTTCATCCGTATGCCGTGCGCTCACCAGGAGGTCGAGCGTTGCCGTCCCGAGGGAGCGGCCCACCAAATACGGGTGTATGCCGGGGCCGCCGATGCCTTCGTAGTCCGGTCGCAGGACCACGACTCCTACCGCGAGGAGGCGGTTGCAGAGCGCGTCACCCTGGGTCATTCGTCGCCGCTCCGGGTGATCGGCCGCGGCCAGTGAGGGGGCTGATCGGGCGCCGGCCCCCGTGGTCATGTGGCCGTACGTCACAACGGGCCAGCCACCCCTGGGCGGTGATCCGGAGGGCAGATGCACCAACCCACTCATCGTCGTCGTGCGGCCGTCGATGGCGGTCGAGGAGTAGGTCACGACCCGACTCTCTGCCGCCGCGACCAATCTGCCCAGCCCGGACGCAGGCTCCGACGCAATGATCCGTGGATCCGGAGTCGGTGGCATCGACCCCGGCCACGAATCACCAATCACGAGAGCGTCCTTGGGCCGCGTGCCCCGAGCCCGCCTACGACCGTCACGACAGGATCCCACCGAGCATCGAGTCAGGCGTCGACCGCGCGACCGCGCCGAGGGAGCCGGGCGCGGAGTCGGCGAGGGATCAGACCGAGGCGACCGGACGGCATACGGTCGGCTGCGTCGATGACCTCGGCGAAGGCGCGGGCCACGGGTTCGAGCTGGTGGACGTCGACCTTGTCGATGGTGTCGGCGTCGTCGTAGAGATAGAGCGGGCCGGAGACGAGCGAGATCGTCGGGACGCCGGCCGTGAGGGTGAACGATGCATCGGTCGGGATACCGAGGTCGCCGAACTCGAGCGGCGAGGCGTTGACGAGGACCGTCTGCCCCAGGCCATGTCGGCGAATTGCCTTGACCAGAGCCAACTTCAGGCGCGGCGAGACATTCTCGAAGATGCCCCGCGGCTCGGTCTCCTGCAACACGTTGAAGCCACCGTCTTGACCTCGCACAGCTCGCAACCCGATGTGCTCGATGGTCGCGTTGAGGACGACCTGCCAGCGAGGGGTGTCGGCGAGGACGTGGCGGCAGACGAAGTCCTGGTGCGCGTGATAGCCGGTGAAGTGCGAGTCAAAGGTGATGAAGAGCAGGGTCTTCTCACGGCGAGCACCGACAGCGGCCTGGGCGGCGTAGTACTCGGCAAGGGCGATGACTGCACTGGCCCCGGTGCCGTCCTCAACCGCCCCGGGGCCGACGGAGTCGTGGTGGGACTGGACCATGATCGCGTCGTCGGTGCGTCCTGGAAGGACCCCGATCACGGTCTGCGCCGTGACCGCCGACCGCTGCACGGTGAGGTGCAGCGTGGCCGAATCGATTGCGCCACTGGCCAATTCGTTCCGGATGCGGTCGCCCGTCGAGCGGGTGATCCAGAAGCCGGGGAGGCTCAGGACATGCTTTCGGTAGTACTCGTTGTGATAGTTCACCGACTCCGCGTAGTCGCGGAGTACGCCGATGACCCCGACGGCCCCCGCCGCGGCGGCCTCCTCCATCACTGTCGTCAGGCTGGTGACATAGGGGTTGCGGCTGGCGAGCACCTCGCGGCGCATCATCTTCCGGCCCGGGTCGTGGACGTAGTGCGTGAGCGGCAGCATCGAGCCGAGAGTCATCGTGAAGGCCAAGTCGAAGAGGACGATCGACCCCCGCACCGACACCCCACGAGCCACGGCCTCCTTGACCGAGTCTCCCCCGATGTCGACCAGCGACGCCGTCAGCCCTTCCGGACCGGTGCTCCACTCCCCCACCGCCTCATGTCCGGGGATGAAGCAGTGCTGGATCGGTTTGGCCACAACGCTTTCGGAGCCGATCACGAGGCGCTGCTCGGTCACCTCCCAGTGGAAGGAACTCGACTCCTCGACCAGGACCTCGGGCAGGCCGGCCCGCTCGAGGCGTCCTTTGACGTACGCCGCGGTGGCCCGTCCGTTGTCCGTGCCGGTCGCGCGTGGGGCGAGATCGACGAGGTCGCGGATGGTGTCGAGCATGGCTTCACGGTCGATCCCCCGCGGCCCTGTGCCGGGTCGATGTATTCCAGGCACTCCAGGGGTATCTGGAATACATCCACCCAGCGGTCGGGAAGGTTCGGTCACGCGGCACCTTGCTCCTCACGAAGTTGGTCGTCCAGGACGTAGCCACGCAGCACCCAGAGACTCACCGCGACCAGCACGGCCGGGATCATCGACACACCCAGCGCAATGGCGAGCAGTGCCGAATCAGGCTGGCCGAGGCCCTCCCCCGCGGAGGAGATATAGCCTCCGGCCGCGAGCACCGCGGCAAAGAGCGCCGGGCCGAGCGCGAAGCCGAGCAACTCGGTGCCAGCCCAGACCCCGGTGTACAACCCGATTCTGTTCTCGCCACTGCGTTTTGCGTCTTCGGCGGCCACGTCGGGAAGCATCGCCAACGGGAAGAGTTGGCACCCGGCATACCCAATGCCTGTGATGGCACACGCAAGGAGAGCCGTCCAGAGCACGCCGGACCGGGAGGCGAAGAGGACGAGCATCCCGACGCCCAGGAAGAGCGAGGAGGCGAAGAAGCCGGCCTTCTTGCCGCGCTTGAGACCGAAGCGCTCCCAGAGGGGTGAGACGAGCAACGCCGGCGCGATAGTGGCGACGAAGAGGAAGGTCGCGGTGCCGGAGCCGCCGATGAGTTGGTTGGCGGCGTAGACGACGCCGGCGAGGACCATGCTCGTCGCGATGGCCTGGAGGAAGAAGGTGCCGATGAGGTGACGGGCCTGTCGGTCGGCGGCGACGATGCGGAGTTGTTCGCGTAGGCCGGGGGCGGAAAGTTCGGGGCGGGCCAGTGGCGCGTTGCGGGTCCCCCACCAGCAGATGGCGGCGCCAAGCGCGATGAGGATCGCCATCGCCAGGCCCATGAGGCGATAGCCGGTGGGGCCGGGGACGAGGTCGACGATCAGGGGCGCGGTGCCGCCGGCGAGCAGGATGGTGAGGCTGATGATGACAACCCGCCACATCATCAGCCGGGTGCGCTCGGCATAGGTCGTCGTCATCTCGGCGGCCATCGCGATGAAGGGGACCTGGAAGAAGGAGTAGGCCGTGGCGCCCGCGATGAAGGTGACGAGCACCCACGCGACGGCCAAGCCCTTGGGCGTCTCCGGCCCGGAGAAGATCGCGACGAAGGCGACGGCGAGCGCGATCCCGCCCCAGAGGACGAAGGGCCGGCGACGCCCCTTGGGCGAGGTCGAGCGATCGGAGATGCGGCCAGCGATGGGGTTCATGAAGAAGTCCCAGGCCTTGGGCACGAAGACGATCAGGCCCGCGAGTCCGGCGGCGACACCGATGCGGTCGGTGAGATAGGGCAGGAGGAGCAGGCCGGGAACGGTGCCGAAGGTGCCCGATGAGAGCCCGCCCATGGCGTAGGTCCGGCGGATGGCCGGGGTCAACTCGCCGGTGGTGGCGCCGCTGGTCGCATCGGGGCTGGCCTCGCTCATGTCCGGACTCTATTGGGCCTGTCGAGTGCCGGTGCGGACTTGAGCTGACGCGTTAGATTTCCGCTGTGTTCCGACGTGAATTGCTCGTCATGGCCTGTGAGGTGGCGACGTGACCTGGCGCCGACCGGGCACCCGCGGCGCGATCCTCTATGCCATGCTCGCCGCCGCGGGCAGTGTGGCCGTGGCCAGCGTTGCCCGGACAGAATCCAAGCGTCGAGAGATTCGACGTGGACTGGATGGGCCATTGCCGGCCGGACCCCTGATCGTCATCTCCAACCACACAAGTTATGTCGACGGCGTTCTGCTCGCCCTTGCCTGTCGCGAACGGGGGCGCGACGTCCGGCTCCTGGCCACCGGCGGCGTCTTCCGGACGCCGTTGTTGGGTTCAGTCGTGCGCACCCTCGGCTTCATCCCTGTCGCCCGTGGCACGGCGTCCGCGGCGGCCTCTCTCGATGCGGCCGCCGAGGCGTTGGCCGCGGGCGAGGCAGTGGCGCTCTTTCCCGAGGGGCGCATCACGCGTGATGCCGGCAAGTGGCCCGAGCGTGCGAAGACCGGTGCGGTGCGGCTCGCGCTGCGCAGTGGAGCCCCGATCGTTCCGGTCGCGATGGACGGCGCTCACGAGGTCATCGGAGATCGGGCCCACCTCCTGCGCACGCTGCGGAATCTGGTCCTCCCACCGGAGGTCAAGACTCTGGTGGGCTCATCGATCTCGGTGGCGGAGCTGGTCGGCGCCCGTGGCGGCGTCGAGGACGAGGCGACCATCCGTGCTGTCGCCGACGACGTCATGACGCAGCTGATCGATCTCGTCGAAGAGTTGAGGGGACAAGTCGCCGAGCACCAGGCTGGCGTCCCTCGCGAGTGAGCGCGTCCACGGGGCGGGCCACACGGCATACCCCATTTTTTGGGTATGCCGTGTGGTCGGGTACTCTTCTCGGGCGCCCTTGGGTGCACGGCCAGGTAGCTCAGTTGGTACGAGCGTCCGACTGAAAATCGGAAGGTCGACGGTTCGACCCCGTCCCTGGCCACCACCACACTCGACCCAGGAATCCGGGTTCTGACCAGCGGAGATCCCCTCAAGACCCTTGGATCCAGGGGCACTTTTCAGTTGTTGTGCGTGATCGGCTACCCACCCGACTCGACCAGCTGGCATACAAGCACGGGGTATGTCGACCTGTGACCGAGCGCGTAGCCCGCCAGTCCGCCCTCAACGCGGGTGTCGAGCCGCCTCGACCTTGGCACCCAGCAGATTTCGTGTCACGATATTCCAGTGCAGGTTGACCTTCACCCTTCAGCCTTCAAGCACGGTTTGTCGGCGGCGGACATCCGGCAAGCATGGAAGGCGGGTGAGCACCGTCAAGTGTGGCTAGAGGACGACCAGCCTGCACGACTCCTCCGGGTCGGGACCGACATGGCCGGTCGACCCATTGAGCTCGTGGCACTCGTCTTCGACCAGGAGCGCATCCTGATCATCCACGCCATGAAGGCACGCAAGAAGTCGATCGATGCAACGAAGGGAGGATGACATGACCGGAACTAGGAAGGCGGCCAAGGCCCCCGCCGGTGGTGTCTGGGGCACCGTCAACGGGGTCCCAGTGACCGAGGACGACGTCCAGCGCCTTGTCGCCGATGCAGAGGCCGGATTCCCCGACGCCGTCCTCCGGCCCGTAGGACGTCCCCGCAGTGTCGGCGACGTTCCCGCGCGGACAATCACCGTGCGCCTGGACCCCGACCGGCTTCAAGCCGTCCGCGAGCGGGCCGCTCACGAGCACACATCAACGTCCGAGATCCTGCGCCGGGCACTGGACGACTACCTCGCGAGCTGACCTCCAGGCAGTCCTTCGGCCAGCCGCGGATCCCGTTGGGCGTCTGCCAACAGAGATGGCCCCGCCCAAGGGAGACGCCTCAATTCCTGCGATCGAGGGGCACGTCGAGGGACACCTTCGAGGCGTTCATGACCACCAGAGTTTTGAACCGTTTGACGTTGCCGCTGC